>NZ_JBHSEF010000011.1:0-346471 GCF_042649045.1 Chryseomicrobium palamuruense
CCACTATCAAATATCAGATGTGAAATAGTTCAAAAAGGTCCGGCCAGGGTTTTTGGCCGGATTTTCTTATGTGGGATTTCAGAGCGAGCTTGCTCCACATCTAGGTGAAATCGAGTTGCGCACGCTTGAAATCCATGCCAAATGCCATCGCGGCCATTGAGTCAAAGGACGCCTCATTGGCTCCGCCTGATTTTCTCGGAGTTTCTGGAGCAGGTGGCTCCACATCTAAATGATTGTTCACCTCCTGTTCATTGATAGTCCTTAGTTTAGTGGATATAATAAGGTTAACGAATGAAAAAGGAGAGGTGACACACCTTGTCATTAAGTATCTTTGGCTTTCAAGCCAATTGGAGTCCTTATTTTCTCATTTCACTTCTCGTCATTACGGCATTCTATTTTTATGTGACTGTTAAAAAACGCAATGCGTTTCAAGAATCCGAACCTCTTACTCGAAACGAAATCGGTTATTTTATGTCAGGTATGGTTCTTCTTTATATCATCAAAGGATCACCTGTAGATATTCTCGGTCACATTCTATTTGCTGTTCATATGGGACAGATGGCCTTTTTATTATTACTCGTCCCTATACTATTGATGAAAGGAATACCGTGGTGGGTTTGGGAAGCCATCTTACGAAAGTCGGCTATACGAAAACCACTGCAGTTCTTAACAAAACCACTTTTATCTCTTATCATTTTTAGTATGTTTTTTTCGTTTTATCATATTCCATTGATTCATGACCAAATCAAAATGAATGAATTGGTGCATGCGACTGTCACATCACTTCTTTTCTTGTCGGCATTTTTAATGTGGTGGTCTGTCATAGATGTGACGAGAAATCAAAAGACACTTCATGGATTGAAAAAAATTGGCTTTATCATAGCAAGTGCTGTTCTCATTACACCTGCATGTGCCTTGATTATTTTTGCTTCTGAGCCTATGTATGCGACATACACAGAATCAGATGCATGGTTGAAGTCTATGGAACTTTGTGTACCTGCATCAACTCTAGCAGATATTGATCAAGCCGGTATCACATTGTCTGGACCTGAATTATTTACGGGTATGTCTGCAGTTGAAGATCAACAGCTTGGCGGAATAATTATGAAGATCATTCAAGAAGTGATCTATGCCGTCCTATTGGCATCTGTCTTCTTTACTTGGTACCGGAACGAACAAGCTGGTGCAGATGAAATTACCGAACAAGCTATGCGTGATTTACAAGCTAAAGCCTAAGGAATTGAGGGAAATCACTTATGTCATTACCGTTGTTACCTACTATTAGTACATTCTTCATCGTTTTAAGTGCGATTCTTGTAGCCATAGGATGGGCACTGATCAAGCAACGAAAAATTGAAGCACATAAAAAGACGATGCTCGCTGCAGCGGTTTCCGCATTAACGTTCTTCATCATTTATGTGTCACGTACACTTTTTATAGGAAATACTGCATTTGGTGGACCAGATGATATCAAAATTTACTACACACTGTTTTTAATATTCCATATTATTTTAGCTACTACAGGTGCTGTATTCGGTCTCACGACTCTGTACCTAGGCTTGAAAAATAATTTGGAAAAACACCGCAAGTGGGGACCTATCACATCAGTTGTTTGGTTCTTCGTAGCCATCACTGGAGTTGCCGTTTACTTATTACTGTATGTATTTTATACAGGTGGAGAGACGACGTCCGTCTTCAAAGCTATATTTGGCCACTAATACAGAAAAAACCCTTTTGAGTAAAACTCAAAAGGGTTTTCTTATAATTTAAAATTCATTTTAATAATACCGGCTTCTTTTGCAGTCGTAAATACAATTACCACAAGAGGACCCACTATGAAACCAACGAGTCCAAAGAGTTTGGCTCCTATAAACATGGCAATCAAGACGGCGAGAGGGGAGAGCCCCATCTGTGCACCCATCACTTTCGGTTCCACAGAACGACGAATGATCAACAAAATCACAGCTAAAATGGCAAGCTTTGTTCCAAGTGCGACATTACCCATGGCAAATGCTCCAATCGACCATGGTGCTAGGATGATAATGGAACCGAGAATCGGAATGACATCAATAATCCAAATAACTAGAGACATGACTATGGCATACTCTGGAATGATAATGAAGAGTCCCACCAAGCTTACAAATAATATTATAAAACTCACTAAAATTTGTGCTTTCATAAAACCTACAATGACTCGTCGAATTCCTGAATACATAAAGAGGATTTTATCCGCTGTTTCATTTGAGAAGTAACTGAAAAAGCTCCCGCGTAACGAGGGTAGATCTAACATAAATAAGAAGAGAGCAATCAAAAAGACAATGAAGCTGACGAGTAGAGAAGGAATCTCTGTCAGTAGAGACGTGATATTCTCATAGTTGACAATGTTTAATAAGGAACGCTGTAGTGATGCTATTGTAGAATCCAATTCGGATTGGATTGATTTGACTACTTCTAGTGGCAACCCTTGCGTCATATCAAAGAGTTGGTTTTGTATATTGATCCAAATGCCCCCTAGGTCATTCAAATACGACGGGAACGCTTTCGACCAGTCAATGACTCTTGAAATAAGGGAAGTAATCATAAAGTAGAACAGTAATATAAATAATCCGAAAGTAACGGTGTAATTGATAATTACGGCCGCCTTTCGAGAGAGTTTAAAGCGGTTTTGTGAGAAATGTACAAGTGGCTCAATCATAATCGCTACGATTAGAGCAAAGAGAATAGGTAACGATACGGGCAGTATAACAAAAAATACAACTGCAGCTACAATGAGTAAGAGGATATTGCGGAAAAGTACGCGGTCCATAAATTTTACTTTCACATGATGAACTCCTTTATAGATATGTATGAAAAAAGAGTAGAGTGATCTCTACTCTTTTGTGTTATGCGCGAATTTCAAAAGCAGCTAACTCAGCTTTAATAGCTGCAAGTGTTTGTTCACATGATTTTAATAAATGTTTTGGGAACACTTCATCTTCACCATATTCCACACCGTGTGGATAATAGTGCTTACCAACTGCAGGTTTCATTAGTGTCATCATCGCATCATGAGCACCAACATCTCCATCTGTTGTATACGTGAAAACGCGTAAGTAGTATGTGCCTTCGCGAATTACATATTTCTTGTCATACGTAGCACGTTCATAGTCCCATGCACCAGCACGTACCATTCCATGTTTGTTCATAATGTCGTCTAGTAGATTAAGATCCACTACCATGTTTTCTAGACCAGTATTTTCAAAATACATGGAACACCCTCCTTTAGGTTCTAACCCTATTTCTTCTACTTAATAGTATAGGAAAAAAGTGAATGATGCAATGACAACATTGTGTCAGAACTACAGTCACTGCTATACTTAAGGTAACAGGAGGTGGAGTGAAAGTGAACAATTTAGCCAAATTATTTATTGCAGCTGCAGTTGTCATTTTTGCTTTTATTCTCTTCGATCAGCCTGTCCAAGAAAATGAAATTCTAACCGAAGAAAAACCAACCGGACAAGTGCTTCCGCAGGAAAATTTGTTCGAGTCAACACCAGACTATAATATTTTCTCCCGACCAAAAGAGGGATTATCAACCTTTATTGGACAATCTATCGAGTCGTTCGAAGAAGTATACGGCAAACCAGCTCGAATTGAACCTTCCGTCTATGGATACGAATGGTATATCTATAAATTGTCATCGCGAGCTTATCAAATGGTCGGTGTGGAAAATGGTGTCATCAACCAGATTTATGCTGCTGGAGACGACGTCAAAGTGATGCCTTATCAAATCGGCCAATCCGTGGAAGACATTTACCGCTTTACCATCGTCCTTCCGGAAATCGGACTGCAGCTTGAAGATAATTATTATGTCTTTTCATTATCACCTACAGATACAAAACGAAGAATACTTGTTCAGTATGATGAACTTTTTGCTCAGCTATACATTGATACATTTGATAATGAACTTGAAGGTGTCCGTTTTATTGACCCTAAAACGTTGATTCTACACCGCTCGTATGACATCTATTATGAAGGGGAAATTATTGATGCTGTAATTCCAGCTTCTTCCATTCAAAATGCGGTGAACCGAGCAGCAGAGAGAGAATTGACGGACCTGACGAATCTACATCGTCTGCAACACGACTTAAATCCACTGAACAGTCATGCAGCTCTTCAAACCATTGCCCGTGACTTTAGTGAAGAGCTTGCGAAGAGTGGGACGGGAGATGTAAACAGCTTCGAACTGTCGAAATACGAAGATAAGCTTCAGGAATATGAAATTAAATTTACGAAGGCCGGTGGGAACAGTGCGGCATTATACAAAGATCCGATTGAAGCGATCAATGGCTGGATAAATTCAAAAGAGCATAGAGAGACGATTTTAGAACCGTCTTATACGCACTTAGGAATTGGTGTGTTTTCCCAGTATTACACACAGAATTTTATTGAATTTCAGGAAGAGGAGATCGAATGACCGTTCCCTCGGAGTTTAGTGTATAGGATCGTATTTCAATCGGGATATGGTGAAGGGCAGCATAGTGCGCTGCTCTTTTTTGTATGACGTCACATTCAGCGAGCTGAGCGTGGGTAAGAGAAGAAACAAGAGTTTGACTAGAAGCAGGATAATAAACGCCAGGTACATCTTTAAAAAATATGGCTTGGCATCCAAGGTGCTGAGCATACAATAGGGCGGAAAAATCGCTGCCGCCTCTACCTAACGTCTGAAAATGTCCGGCTTCTGTTAGGTATTGAAAACCAGGGACGATGATAGCATCTACTTGAGTGAGTCGCTTTTCAATGGCAGAAAGATCTACTTGAATATCGCCATCACTACCATATATTCCTGCGTCAAGCCCATACATCAGCTCACAGGCAATGTCGTGTGTTTTTAGAAGTGCTGTAAGTACTGCGCTTGCAATAAATTCACCACATGATTTTACCAGATGGACTTCCTTCGAATCTTCTTCCCACTCTGTCAATTGTAATAGTGTATCCGTGGCATAGGGGTCTCCAGCTCTTCCCATCGCAGAAATAACAGCAACTACTTTTTTTCCTTCTTTCACAGCGTCTATGATTCGGTGACACACCTCCTCCCGAGAGACACTGTTTTGCATCGCCCATCCTCCATATTTATGCACAACCACTGAAAGAGGGTCTTTGGCTTTCCCATTTCATGACCTCCCGACATAAGATAGTTCGAGTACAAACTTACAATATGTGTGGAACCCTATTTTGTGTAAGGAAGTGAGAAGGTGATTAGCTCGTTGGCACTTGATTCGGTGTGGATTGGAAAAGAGAGAAGTTCCTTGTTTTACTATTTAAAAAAGGTGGAGGATCATTCCGAAGAAGAGGCAGATAGTTATTTGATTCATGAAAAAAATTACACATATTTTTCAAAAGGGCGAATACCTCGACTGGAGTTTAAAGAAAATGGGGAAATTCTTTCAATTTATGAGCTTCGTCGATTTATTTCTAACTATACAACTTTTCGATTGGCTACGTTGCGACACGTGAAAACGTGGATTGGCATTACCGGGACAAATGGAAAGACCACCACACTTTACTTTTTGGAGCAACTTGTTAGAGATAATGTACGAATTGGCACGATAGGAACTCTCGGTGTCCGCATCAATGGAGAACTAGTAAAGCAGTGTTTTTCTCCTAATACGACATTGCCGCTATTTGAATTGATTCGAGCTGCTGAGCTATGCGAGAGAGAAAAATGTGAGGTCATTGCTCTAGAAGCCTCTTCCATCGGATACGTAGAAGGGCGTCTCCTGGGTATTCCCTTCAATTGTATGATTGCCCATGAAGTAAGTCAGGACCATCTTGATTATCATTTGGACTTCGAGACTTACTTAAAAATTAAACAGGAAATCGTTCAGTTGGCAAATATCGCCATCGTCAGTCAACGAGCGTTTAGTCAAGGCTTACGCACGAAAGAGAATATAGTTGTTCCTACACAAGCAGATGTCATTGAGTTGAATAAGCAATGTGCTATTGAAGCATGTAAGAGAATGGGACTCAGTTATCTGAATGCCGAATTAGAATTGCCACCTGGACGCTATGAGAAAAAAACATTTGGTTCATTTCAAGTTGTGATTGATTATGCGCATACCCCGGATGCGCTTGAAAGGTTGGTCAAGGCATTTCCTAAAGAGAAACTACACCTCGTAGTGGGTTGCGGAGGAGACCGAGATAGAGGGAAAAGAAGAGAAATGGCTCGTATAGCTTTTCACCATGCACAGAATTGTGTCTTTACGATGGATAATCCAAGATATGAACCTTGTTTGCAGCCTCTCCTTGATTTGCAAGCAGCGGCACCTCAAGCACTCATCATTCCGGACCGAAGGCTTGCCATCTGGTATGTATTAGAAACGGCAAAAGAAGGGGACACCATTATAATTGCTGGAAAGGGAAATGAAAAGACGATGCTTTTGCATCATCTTTCCGTTCCGTATTCCGATCACGCTGTTATTGAGGAGTGGGCAAATCAATCACAAAGAATGACCCTGTAGCGTAGGCGATTTTTTGACCACTCTCTGAGTACGCAGATGCTTCTAGTACAAGTGTTTGCCGTCCTTTATGTATATATGATGCTGTAGCGTAAATCATCGGGTCATTCGTAGCTTTTGTATAATGAACCGTCAGATTTGTAGTGACCGCACCTTTTCCTATTGAGCGTAAATCTTTATTCACAAGGAAGCCCATTGCATTGTCAATCAGTGTAGCAATCACGCCTCCGTGTGGCATGTGAAAGGAGTTGGTACAAAGAGGAGTGACGGGCATTTTGACAGTACACTGATCCTCTGGAAAGGTGATATCAAATTGAAATGCTGCGTTAATGAATGTAGAATAATCTCCACTACGTTTTTTCTCTAAACTTTTAATGAAGTCCGTAACAAGTTGATGTTCGACAGGCGAAGCATCCCTTAAAAAATTTTCAAGTTCATTCGTTTGATGCATGGGAGTTTTCCCCTTTCGGTTAATTTGGTATGATGTGAGAGGGAGGGATCATCATGCAGATGACATCTGATTGGGTACAAATTCTAGAGGAAGTGGATGAATTAAACCATTTCGTCATGAATTCCGAAGTTGTCCAAATTTATTATCAAGCATACCATGATGTCTATTCCAACACTGCGGTCGCTCAGGTGGTAAAAGAGTTTACAAAGCTGAAAGAACAGTATGAAGAAGTTCAACGCTTTGGTAAATATCATCCGGATTATAGCACAATCAATAAACAAATTCGTCTGAAAAAGCGAGAAATGGATTTATTGCCGCAAGTAGCCGAATTAAAGGCCGCTGAAAATGATGTGCAAGATCTATTGGATGAACTCAGTTTACTAATTGCGCACGCTGTTTCAAAAGACATAAAAGTTCCGGTTAGCAATCCATTTTTTCAATCTGCCACAGGTTCATGTGGGACAGGCTGTGGAACGGGTTCAGGCTGTGCTTGTTCAGCATAAAAAAGCTCCTTTGGGAGCTTTTTTTAATGGGAATAGGAAGCGACAACTTTCGCTGCTAAGTCTGGACGATCAGAAACAATACCGTTAGCGCCGTTTTTTAACAGCCGCTCCATCTCATGCTTTTCATCAATCGTCCAGTAATGGACTTGGATATTTAAGTCATGTAAAAACTTTATAAATCCTGGGGAATCCAGTCGTACAGATTTATGCTGCACTGGTAATTGAAAAACATCCGCTTTTGGGTGGTATAAATGTTTAAACTGACTCATGTAGGCTGCATAAGCTTTTCGTACCTCTTTTTCTCCAGCTCCTAGAGCGACACGATTTTGTGCGTACAAATTAAACCGGTCGATTTGCTCATCAAAGAAGCTCGTAACGACGACACGGTCAAGTGCATCCGCGTCTTCTAAGATTCTCCATAGTTTGGATGGAAGAAGGGATCCTTCATAGGATGAGGGTGAATCTTTCATATCCATATTGATGAAAAGAAATGGGAACCGTTCTAACATCTCTTCGAGAGTCATAATGCGCGCTTTTGCTAGTTCCTCTTTCGTTAACTCATCCCGACCTTCAAAGTGCTCACTGAAATCGATTGATTGAATTTCTGAAAGAGTGAGTTCGTTTACAGATCCCTGATGACCACTTGTTCGGTCTACTGTGTCATCATGAAATACAATTATTTGTTCGTCCCGCGTCATGCGTAAATCAATTTCAAATCCATGTACACCTAATTCTGCAGCCTTTTCGAATGCTAGTAATGTAGATTCTGGTGCAATTTTAGAACCTCCTCGATGAGCCAAGACAATTGGGTTTTCAAAAGAGAGGGCGGGTTTAGTTTCACGCTTTTGAGGTTTTGAGAGCATCTTTGTTCCTGCCCATGCAGAGCCCGCTGCTGCAGCTGCTAGTAATACAATTGTTCGTTTTTTAGCCATTTCAATGCCTCCTCTAGAATCAGTTTTCAACCTATGGTAGACTTGTTTTACATTCAATACTGAACGACACCCGTTAGAAAGGATGGTACAGCTATGATCGCAAGACAAGGGCTGATCGTGTTTGTCAATCATTTAAAACATGCAAAGACACTTCGCAAGTATGGACATGTCTACTTTATTTCCAAAAAGTTAAAATATGCGGTACTTTACGTCAACCAAGAAGATGTAGAGGCTGTCACAGTGAAACTTCTGAAATTACCTTTTGTGAAAAAATTAATACCGTCTGAGCGTCCCTTTATTAAAACAGAATACGAAAATTCAAAACCGGATAAAGCGAAAGAATACGACTATAAAATTGGTCTATGACAAAGGCGGAAGCAAATGGTTCAATCGTAAGATAGCAATTAACGCTTGGTAGTGATGGACTGTTGATCCATATTCACTTGAGTGTTTCACTTTTAATTGAACAGGCGTGATGTGCAACTCTTCCATGGCTTCTAGAAAAGCTTGCTCGCGACCAGAAATGGGGGCTTTTTCTTCGATGCCTTCACGACAGATATAGATAGGAATAAACGGAACGCTGCCAGCTGGCTTGAATGCTACGGCGAACGATTTGCGTATACTTCCTTGATATGGAGCTTGAAAAACATAAGCATGATGTAAACGATGGTGATTCGTTTTGGCAAGTTCGATTAATTCAAACAGATCACCATAACCTTCACCAAGTTCAATAAATCGTTGTATCATAAAAAACGTCCTTTCAACTTCTAACCTACTTATGTTAATTTACTAAATATCAATCCATTTGGAAAGGGGGATCTTCTTTGAGAATTGTAGCAGGCACTCGAAAAAGCATCCCATTAAAAGCCATCCCTGGAGATGGGACCCGACCGACTACAGATAAAGTAAAAGAATCACTTTTTAACATTATCGGCCCTTATTTTGATGGAGAGCGCGTTCTCGACCTATTTGCTGGGTCAGGGGGTCTAGGCCTTGAAGCGCTTAGCCGCGGAGCAAAAGAAGCCGTTTTTGTCGAAAAAAATGGCAAGGCGATTCAAGTATTGAAAGAAAATGTGGAAAAAGCAAAATTTATTGAAGAAGCGGTTATACTAAAAGAAGATGCAAAAAAAGCAGTGGAGAGATTAGCTGAAGAGAACCGGGTTTTTGACCTTGTTTTTTTGGATCCGCCGTATGCACAAACTAAACTATACTCTCTAGCTGAAAGACTACTTGAACTTCAACTGATAGCGACAGATGCTTTCATCATTTGTGAACATGAAAAACATCTCGCAATCAGCGACTTATTACCATCCTTCACGCACGTACGCACAGAGATTTATGGATCATTGGCTATCTCTCTATTTGAGTGCAAGGAAACTAAAGGAGATACGACCTCATGAAAATTGCAGTTGTCCCTGGCTCATTTGATCCCATCACTAATGGCCATTTAGATATCATTACGCGTGCGTCTATGATTTTCGATAAAATTAAAGTTGTTGTCTTAAACAATTCTTCTAAGAATCCACTTTTCACCGTAGAAGAGAGAATGGATTTAATAGCTACATCAACGCAACACTTAGGGAATGTAGAAGTAGATACGTTCTCAGGATTATTGGTGGATTATACCAAACAAGAAAAAGCACAAGCCATTATTCGTGGACTTCGTGCCGTCTCTGATTTTGAATATGAAATGCAAATTACTTCGATGAACCGAAAATTAAACGATCAAGTCGAAACATTGTTCATCATGACGAAAAATGAGTATTCTTTTTTAAGTTCGAGTATTGTAAAAGAAGTAGCAAAATATCAAGCAGAGCTCAGTGAATTTGTACCTGCACCTGTGGAAGCGGCTTTAAAAAAGAAATATACCAAAGAGTGAAGCTCGTGCTTCATTCTTTTTTTATATGAACAAGTAAATAAAGAGCCACAGGACCAAAATAGTGAGGAGTCGGCTAAACCAATAGGGGATAAATGAAATAGCTTCCCCGCGGAGAAGCAGGATGTTTTGTAAATGAACACTCATGCCAGAAAATCCTAAGAAAAATGCACAAAGATATACGTCTTCAACAGAAGTATTTAATAGGCCGATGCCTGAGGAGAGTTCTAACAAACCGTAACTCAAGACCCGCCCAGTGCCAGAAAATGAAAACATTTCAGCTATGACTTCGGCGCATGCTGAGCTGACAATGACAGATACGGCTATGGTTGTCAAAGTTTCAGCTAGAGAAAGAAAAAATGAAGAAGTTGGTCGTTTAGCCTTTTGAACCACTCCGGCTATTGTCGATTGTTTCTTTACCCAATAGAAAAAGAGTGTCCCGTTGATTACATGTAGCAAAAGAAAAAACGTGATTCCTAAGCGAATGTCATAGAAAATTCCTGCGCCAATAAACCCGATTAGAAACATAGGGCTTGGAAACTGAAGGGCACTGAAAAGAAGACCTGGACGCTGAATCGTTTGTCTTTGCATCGTTTGTTTTAGTAATGCTGCACCAGTGGGATACCCACCAATCGACGACAGAATATAAAGCCACAGAGGACGTATCGGCTTGTCTTTTTTAGAATGGAGAAACATAAATAATTTGGATAGTGTAAGGAAAGGTAATAAATATGGAATCAGGACCGTAAGAAATAGAGTAAGTCCGCGAGTTGCCCCTTCGTAAGAAGCGGTAGGGAAGAGCAGACCAAGGCCCATTAAGAGGAGACAACTTACTTGTATGATGAGGTGGACGATGAACAGCTCCTTAGTTGGTATCACGCATCGGTCATGCTAAACTAATGAAAGATAAAAGGGGGCTTTTGGTATGACAGCATTCAAAAATTGGGGAATATGGATTGCTTTCATTGTACTATTACTATTTTTATTTTATCCACTGGATTATTATATTTCTAAACCGGGCGGTGCATACGAAATATCTCCCATCGTCGAGGTGGAAAATCAAGATACAGATGACGAAGGTGAATTGCGATTACTCACAATTGCGCTTTCGAAAGCAACCCCTGCAACATATCTCTATCAACTGTGGCGGGATCCAGATCATTTAATGGAAGCAAATCAAATACGTAGGGAAAACGAAGATGACGAAGCCTATGAAGTGCGCCAATTAAAGTTGATGTCTAATTCCCAAATTAATGCCATTCAAGTTGCCTATGAACAAACAGGAAATGAGTACACTATAACAAATAACGGGTTATTTATTTATTCTGTTGTGAAAGGGAGTCCGGCAGATGGGAAATTGCAGCCTGGAGACCGAATCATTAATTTAGAAGGTGCACAGGAAATTTCAGAAGCTGTATTACAAGAATTATTAGCAACTAAAAAAGTGGGAGATAGGATTGAACTTACCGTACAGAGAGACGGACAAACTCGCCAAGTGGAAATAACCCTTGGCAGCATTCCAGAAATCCCAGGACGTCCGGCAGTTGGGATATCCTATCAACAAGATCGACAGATTGCAACGGAGCGCAATGTGGTATTTCATTCCGAAGAAATCGGTGGACCCTCTGCAGGATTAATGTTTACATTAGAGATTATGAATCAGTTGTTAGATGAGGATTTGACAAAGGGCTACCGAATTGCTGGAACTGGAGAAATCTTACAAGATGGTACAGTGGGACGAATTGGTGGGGTGGATTTGAAAGTGGTTGCTGCTGCAGATGAACAAGTGGATTTCATGTTTGCACCAGATGATGAATTATCAGAAGATGTATTGGCTAAAAATCCAGATTTAGAGACCAATTATCAAATGGCCGTCCGCACGGCGACAGAAGAGAACTTAGATATTGAAATTGTTCCTGTCAAAACGATTCAAGATGCACTCGAGTACTTAGAAAAGCTGCCTCCTAAATCATAAGAGGCAGCTTTTTATATTCGTGACCAACGAGTTGATGGAGCTTTTCGCTTTCAAATCCTAAATAGTACACATTGCTTGCCCGAATATCTTGTGCAATAAAGGAGCTCTTTGAGCTCGCTAGCCGAGAGACGAGAGGGAGCTCGAGATCCTTTTTGACAGAATTTAAATAGAGCTGTCCTTTATTGCTCATACCGATGAGGCGAATCGCGTCAGGCAATTTATCCGTCCGTTCGGTTTCGAGAAATCCCGTATAGATATGAGTAAGCATGCGCTGCAAACGTGTCCAAGTGTAGCGTTTCGACTTTAACTTTCGCATGAATTCATCGTAGCTAGATGAGGAAGCCGCATGTTTTAATAGAGCATGTTCAATACCTTCGGTGACTTCCGCTATCGCTGCAAGCTGTTGACTGGTCTTAGAGAGAATGGCGAACCGTAGAGTTGGCCAGAACTGACTCCAACTTGCGAACTGCCTGTAGGATGTAAACCAAGAATCTAATTCGTTAAGCGTTGTCTCAGGCATAAAGGATGCCGCAGTATGTAATTCTTGCGTTTCAAACAGCGCTTTTCGGATACCAGTAGCACTCGCAATGGATTGAGTTGGTGTAATCTCATCGTGGTATCCAGCTCCAATCCGCTGAATCGTTTGCGGTGTAATGGGTAAACTGTATGTATAGCAAGCTTCTGTATAATGATAGCCCAGTATGTTGTTAGGCTTTGAAAGATCAACCACATCTTGTCCAGGGACTAGCGTTTGAAGTGTAACAAAAGCATGTTGTAGAGCTTGAGGATAACTACTACCCGAATGAACAGCTTCCCGTATCGCTTGTTGGTAGACATGTTCATTCGAGCGGATGAGCTGAACGGTCTGATGAAAAGCTCCGATATCACCATGTTCGCTTCCAAATACAAAGGAATCTGCCTTGAGTGCATTTAATAAAAATATTGAGGCGGAAGCGAATTCTTTTGCAGAAGCTGTTGCATATCGGTAAGGTAGTTCCACCACAAGGTCGACACCTGCTTGAAGTGACATTTTAGCGCGCGTCCATTTATCTACGAGTGCTGGTTCCCCACGCTGTAGGAAATTGCCTGACATGACAGCAATTACTACATCTGCACCCGTTGCATTACGTGCCTGTTGAGCATGATAGAAATGTCCATTATGAAACGGATTATGTTCGACAACTAGTCCTGTTGCTTTCAATTTGCATCGCTCCTTCGTATACTAGTACTTAGTATACGGTGCAAGAAACAAGGTGACAAGAAATTATCTTGACATCTATTTCTGCACGTTATATAATCAACTTTGTTGTCTTGAGGTGATAAATGTATGAAGTGGACAATTCATCAATTGGCGAAATACCGCCGTAGTCAGATGGAGATTGACGAAAAGGTTCAATTACCTGAACTTATGAAACGAAATCCGGAAATTCGGCACGTATCACCCGTACATGTAAAGGCCCGTTGTACAGTCGGTGCAACGAGTTTAACTTGCCGCTTTGAGTTAACTGGCGAATTGATTCTCCCGTGCTCACGCACATGGGAAGATGTTCCTTTTCCATTTCAGATTGAGTCGACAGAAGTGTTTGACTGGTCGGAACACGCAGAAGAAAGTGATCATACACATGTTGTTACAACAGATGTGATTAACGTTGATCCTGTGTTGGAAGAGTTGATCCTGTTAACGATTCCTCTCCAAGTTTTTAAAGAAGATGCAAATACACCCGAAGGCGGAAGCTTTTGGAGTTACGCAACGGAAGAAGAACTGGCGGAAAAAGAAGCAAGCGAAAAAAAGACGGATCCAAGACTTGCTGACTTAGCTAAGTATTTTGATCAAACAGACGATTAGATCTGTAAGGAGGTGCCATCAATGGCTGTACCATTTAGAAGAACTTCTAAAACTGCGAAAAGAAAGCGTCGTACGCATTTCAAACTATCTGTACCTGGTATGGTTGCATGTCCAAACTGTGGTGAAGCAAAATTGGCTCACCGCGTATGTAAATCATGCGGTCACTACAAAGGGAAAGAAGTTGTAAGCAAATAATTCAGTATTTGCGCAGCAGATAAATACTGATAACTTCTAGAGTTATCCGTATAATAAAGACTATCAGAGAGACCATGGCTCTTTGATAGTCTTTTTTTTATTGGAGGAAAACAGATGAGCTTTCGAATCGATCAGTTAAATGGGATTTTACAGTTTCAAATTACACGTCCTCATATACATAATGCAGTGAACCATGAAGTCATAGAAGGTCTAACTCTTTTTATTGAGCGCATGAAACAGCCAGACGTTCACTTTGGCGTCATTACAGGAGAAGGAGACAAAGCCTTTTGTAGTGGTGGGGACTTGAGCGTGTTCCATTCTCTTGTGACAGAAGCGGAAGCATGGGAAGTTCATAATCGTATGGCGATGCTCCTGTATGAGCTTGCTGTGCAACCTGTGCCTGTTATTGCCCTCATTAATGGAACGGCAATTGGTGGTGGTGCAGAAATTGCCTCTGCGTGTGACTACCGTTTAATCAAAAAAACGGCTAAAGCGGGATTTGTACAAGGTAGGCTTGCGATTACCTCCGGTTGGGGTGGGACGACTCTCTTGCATGAAAAAGGAATGCGTTATGACCATCTTCTGCAATTGACAACGGAAGCGGAACCTCTTCCAGCCGACAGATTAGTAGACATTGGTTGGGCGACAGAGGTATATGATGGGGATAAGTGGGCAGCGCTCTCGAAATTTGTTCACAAGATGAAAGCACACCACCCTACAGTGGCAAAAGCTTATAAAGAACTGTTGACAACAAAGTTACGTGAGGCGAAGGTGAAAGAACGTATCTTGAACGAAGCACGTCAATGTGCAGTTCTATGGGAAAAAGAACCTCACCACGCAGCAGTAGCACAATTTTTAAATCGCAAAAAATAAAAATTGTCTCTAATTTCTGAGAATTTGATAATTCATAGTTGAAATCGCTTTCATTTATCGTATAGACTTAGAACGTGTGGGAAGGGGAGAAATAAGGTGAAACGTATATTAATTGCCAATCGAGGCGAAATTGCAAGTCGAATTATTCGAACATGTACGCGACTTGGCATTGAGACCATCGCTGTCTACTCCGAAGCGGATCAAGATATGCCATTTGTAAAAGAAGCGACCGTTTCTCGTTTAATTGGTCCTGCACCCGTGAACCAATCCTATTTAAATAAAGACGTCATCATTCAAGTGGCCAAGGAAGAAGGGGCAGAAGCCATTCATCCGGGGTACGGGTTTCTATCTGAAAATGCAGAGTTTGTGAGAGAAATTGAACAAGCAGGCATTCGATTCATTGGACCTTCTGCAGATACGATTGACAAAATGGGTGATAAGATTGCTTCACGAGAGACGATGAAACAGGCAGGGGTACCTGTTGTTCCGGGAACAGAAGATGGATTACAAACGGTTGAGGAAGCTATTCAGTTTGCAAGCAGCATAGGGTATCCTATCATGCTAAAAGCTTCTGGTGGCGGTGGCGGTATTGGTATGGTGAAATGCGATACCGAAGAGGTACTCGCAAAACAGTTTATGGGAATCAAAACGCGAGCTAAAAATTATTTTGGAAATGATGCAGTTTTCGTGGAGAAATATGTTGAACCAGCACGTCACATTGAAGTTCAAATCTTTGGCGATGTAAATGGCTCGGTGTTTCACTTGTTCGAGCGTAATTGTTCAGTTCAACGCCGAAATCAAAAAGTCATTGAAGAAGCACCATCTCCTCATTTATCTGACGATACAAAAAAGCGTCTATATGATGCTGCTGTCAAAGCAGCAAATGCAGTGAATTATCAAAATGCAGGAACTGTCGAATTTATTATGGATGCAGATGAAAACTTCTATTTCTTAGAAATGAATACACGTCTTCAGGTAGAGCATCCCATCACGGAAGCTATTACAGGCGTTGATTTGGTTGAATGGCAGTTATTGACCGTAATGGGGAAACCACTACCAGTGAAGTCCCAAGAAGAAATCACAATGCGGGGTCATGCGATTGAATTCCGGCTGTATGCAGAAGATTCGCTCCGTTTTATGCCTTCCCCAGGTAAGTTAGTGGAAATGACACTTCCTGAAGGCGATGGAAAGCGAATTGACGCTGGCTATCAAGCTGGAAACACAGTCACGCCTTATTACGATCCGATGATTGCGAAAATGATTGTCTATGGAGAGAGTCGCGAGAAAGCTATCCTTAAAGCGGAAGAACTGCTTGCAGCTTCTCATGTAGAAGGAGTGAAATCGAATCTCGACTTTTTCCGAGATTTCATCTCCTATTCCGCCTTCAAAGAAGGCAGTTACGCAACGAATGTAATTGAGCACTACCGACAACATCAATTGGAGGAATCAAAATGAAAACACTGGTCTCAACAATGGCAGGAACCGTATTTACATTAAACAAAGCAGTAGGTGAAGAAGTCACAACAGGGGATGTTGTACTAATACTAGAATCTATGAAAATGGAAATTCCAGTTGAATCTGACCAAGCTGGGAAAATTGCAGAAATTCATGTGGCAGAAGGGGATTTTGTAAACGAAGGAGATACACTCGTCACTTTCGAATAATACATCTAGGGGGAGAAGTGCATGGTGACAAAGTCATATAACGAACGTCTCGAGGAGAAAGTGCAAACGATCTTTAACGGTGGACATTCGAAATATCATGAAAAGATGAAAGAACAGGGGAAATTATTTGTTCGAGACCGCCTAGCTCTTCTTTTTGATAACGGAGAGTATAAGGAAGATGCGAAATTTGCCAATAATGAAGCAGGCGATTTACCAGCAGATGGTGTGGTCACGGCGATGGGGAAAGTCGGCGGCCAGATGGTCTGTGTCATGGCGAATGACTCAACTGTAAAAGCGGGGTCTTGGGGATCGCGTACAGTGGAAAAAATCATTCGTATTCAAGAAGTAGCTGAAAAAAATCGTTTGCCTCTTCTCTATCTCGTCGATTCTGCGGGAGCACGAATTACCGACCAACTGGATATGTTTCCGAACCGCCGTGGTGCAGGACGAATCTTCCATAATCAAGTGCGTCTGTCTGGGTTTATTCCGCAGATTTGTTTACTATTTGGACCTTCTGCAGCTGGTGGCGCGTATATCCCGGCCTTCTGTGATATCGTCATCATGGTGGATGGCAATGCGTCCATGTATCTTGGATCGCCCCGTATGGCGGAAAAGGTCATTGGAGAGAAGGTGACGCTTGAAGAAATGGGTGGAGCCCGTATGCACTGCTCGATCAGCGGATGCGGCGATGTGCTGGCAGAAAATGAGGAACAAGCCATTGAGCTGGCTAAATCCTACCTCTCCTTCTTCCCAGCAAACTTTTTGGAACAGCCACCTGTAAGAGGAGCGGTTCAACCAAAAGAAGGACGTTCACTCGAAGAGATTATTCCAGAAAATCAAAATGCACCATTTGATATGTATGAAGCAATCGACCAATTGATTGATGAAGGAAGCTTCTTTGAAATCAAAAAATTATTTGCTTCTGAACTAATCACTGGGCTAGCACGTATCGATGGTAAGCCTGTGGGGATTATCGCCAACCAGCCTAAAGTTAAAGGTGGCGTATTGTTTATTGATTCAGCGGATAAAGGGGCCAAATTTATCTCTTTATGCGATGCCTTCCATATTCCGTTGCTATTCTTAGCGGATGTCCCTGGATTTATGATTGGGACAAAAGTAGAACGTGGTGGAATCATTCGTCATGGAGCGAAACTGATTGCAGCCATGAGTTCAGCTACAGTGCCAAAGATTTCAGTAGTGGTCCGAAAAGCATATGGCGCTGGATTATATGCGATGGCAGGCCCAGCGTTTGAACCGGATGTATGTATTGCGTTGCCAACAGCCCAAATCGCTGTTATGGGTCCAGAAGCAGCTGTAAATGCTGTGTACTCAAAAAAGATTGAATCCATTGAAGATCCAAAGGAAAGACTTGCCTATGTGCAAGAAAAACATGCAGAATATAAAAAGGAAATCGATATTTATAAATTGGCTTCTGAGATGATTGTCGATGAAATCATTGCACCTTCTCAGTTGCGTCAAGAACTAGTGGAGCGTTTGGAGCTTTATGCTACTAAGCATATCCCAGCACCACCGCGTAAACATCCGGTATATCCAGTTTAAGTAGTCTACCCTTAGGGGTAGACTTTTTTTCGAACATAAGGGGGGAGAATTAATGAAAGTAGGCATTGTTGGAGCAGGAGCTATTGGGTTGTTGACTGCCAAACTTCTAGAAGATTTTGGACATCAAGTGCTTGTCCTTCAGCGAACAAAGAAGGAAGTACCGATGTTGTTTCAAACCCCATCAGGAGATCTTGAAATGGTCTCATTTTCGGTGACGGATAACTGGGAGGACGTCGAAAGTGTTGAGTTGTTAATCGTAGCGACCAAAGCCTATCATCTTCCTGCAGTCCTACCTCAGTTACGAACTTATCCAGGCCCTCTATTGTTCATACAAAACGGCTTAGTTTCTAATTTAGTGGCAAAAAAGTTGAAGGAGACAGCGAATGTATTTGGAAGCGTGGATCATGGGGCTACCATACAAGACGGAATACTAATGCATACTGGACATGGTTCGATCCGCTTTGGAGGAGAGGAAAAATTTGCTTACTTAGCGACTGAACTTGGGCCTGTTCTTAAATGGGAAAGTCATATTGAACACGTTCTACTCAGAAAGGCTGCTCTAAATACATTAATAAACCCTTTGACGGCCCTTCTCGATGTGCGGAACGGAACTCTCAGTGAAAATAAAGCATTGCAACGTGCTGTCATTTCCCATTATGATGAACTTATTCTCGGTATTCCGGTACTCGAAGAACTATTGTCTCTAGAAGATGTGTTCGACCTAATCAAACGAACGAGTACAAACACTTCTTCAATGCGAAATGATGTTTTACGTGGAGAGGAAACAGAAGTCGACTATATCGTGAAGCCGCTCCTCGAGATAGCAGAAAAAGAAGGACGCTATTTACCGATTACCGGTTATTTATATGAATTGATTCAATCGAAAAGAGGTGAATACGATCGAAAGTATACTTAGTGTATTCATCATTTTTCCTGTTCTTGTGTTTATTATCGTCTGGTTCATAGGAAAAATGATGGGAATACGAAAAAAGAGGCGGACAGGTCTTGCTGCGGATATCACCACCATTGCTCTTTTCTTCGCAGTGGCCATTGTCTATGATTCTCTCTCTTTTCCAAACGTAATGACGAATCTTCTATTATTTCTTGTGCTTATTGCTATTATTCTCGTTATTGTCTTATGGAAAAATAAGAGTGATGTGGGACCTCGTGTGATTTTTCGACTACTTTGGCGTATCTATTTTTTAGTTTTATCGATTCTTTACTTCCTCGGTTGGGTTTTTGGGATTTTTCAATCCATTACCGAATATGTAAGCGGATAGTTTTAATTTGAGATATGATTTTGCTATACTCGTATACGTATTCAAGACAGAAGAGGTGTCCCTATGATCGTATCAACTTATCCGCAGCCAAAAGCACCGGATTTTTATACTACATATATTAATAAATTTGAAAAATTGAATTCCTATTTTACTTACCCTTGGCATGATGCGGCTTGGGCGTCACGTGTGGGCGAGACGCTTTATCCTGAACATCGTAGAAAAGATTTGGTTGATACGATACGTAGAGGTATGAGAGGTACGGAGCTACATGAAGCTCAATTAACAAACCTACAACTACTTGAGAAAAATGCACTTGTAACTGTAGCTGGTCAGCAGACCGGGATTCTAACAGGACCGCTCTATTCTATTCACAAAGCGGTCACTGCCATAATACTGGCTAAGCAGATCCATGAAAAAACCGGTCAGCCGATGGTGCCGGTATTCTGGATGGCCGGTGAAGACCATGACATCTTAGAGGTGAATCATTTTTTCATCGAGAAGAACCGGGAAGTCACTAAGCTGTCATTGTCCATTGAAGCACTGTCGACAGAGATGGTAGCGGATCAAACAATCGATGCTTCTGAATTAAAAGGACTACTTCATCAAGCATTTGTCGCTATGCCTGAAACAGAGCATACAAGTGAATTATGGAAATTCTTAATGGAACTAGCAGAAAAGTATGGGTCATATAAAGAGTTTTTCTTACAGGCATTTCAACATTTCTTCCAGCATCACGGATTATTGTTCGTCAATTCCAGTGATCCAGCGATGCGAGAAATGGGTAAGCCGTTTACGATTCAGTTAATTGAAGAGAATGCCGCACTTCGTGAGGCGGTCTACGAAAAAGAACAGCAACTTTCTTCGGAAGGCTATGGATTTCCTATTCAATGTCGTATGGAAAACGCCCATTTATTTTATGTGAAAGATAATCATCGGTACTTATTAGAAGCGACGGATGAAGGATTTGCAAATGAGGATTTAAAGAAGTCGTGGACAAAAGAAGAATTAATCCAAGAAGTTGACCGCAACCCTTCTTGCATTAGTCACAATGTCGTCACGAGACCTCTTATGCAACAATTCCTCCTTCCGGTTCATACGTTTATCGGAGGACCGGGAGAAATAGCTTACTGGGCACTTCTAAAAGAAGCGTTTGAAGCTGTCCAATTAAAGATGCCGATAGTCTCGCCACGTTTTAGTATTACTTTATTGCCTGTTGCCATCGAACAGAAGATGGATGACGTGCAAGTTACAATTGAAGAAGTATGGAACGGGGAACTTCCTTCACGCTTACATGCTTTTATTGACAATCAAAAAAATAAAGAACTGACAGGACAACTCGACAAGATGGTGACGTGGTTGGAAGAAGAGTATCGAAATCTTCAAGACATTCTTAAGTCAGAAGAATTTAAAATAGACCCGCTACTCGAAAAGAATAAGTCCATTCACGTGAAACAACTTTCCTATTTAAATCAAGCGATTGAGGATTTATACTATAAGAGGTTTGATGCAGAAACGGCAAAGTTCTTGGCAATCCAAAATGAACTGGTGCCAAACGAATCGCTTCAAGAACGGGTTTATTCTCCACTCCATTATTTAAATAAATATGGTCTTCATTTTGTTGATCAACTTGTGTCAATTCCTTATCAACTAGATGGAAAACATTATGTCATTCATCTTGCTTAAAAGTCGCCTTTGGCGGCTTTTTTTTATGAAAAATACCGGCTGCAAATTTTTCAAAAGCAAGTAATCTAGTACTTTTGAATTTTTTTGACTAGTTTTTAGAAAATTGGTGGAGGAAAGTGGGGGATTGTGGTATGTTTATTTCATAAAGTGGGGTGAGTAGCATGTTCATGGGAGAATATCAGCATTCGCTCGATGCCAAAGGTCGATTAATTGTTCCTGCAAAGTTTAGAGAACATTTGAATGACAACTTTGTCATCACGCGTGGACTAGATAACTGCCTTTTTGGCTATCCTATGGATGAATGGCGAAAACTCGAAGAGAAGTTAAAGCAACTTCCAATGACGAAAAAGGATGCACGAGCATTTACCCGCTTTTTCTTCTCCGGGGCTACAGAAGTAGAAATCGACAAACAGGGTCGAATTATGATTCCTGCGAACCTTCGCGAGTATGCCAATATGGAAAAAGAATGTGTGGTTTTAGGTGTATCTAGCCGATTCGAAATTTGGGCAAAAGATGCGTGGGAAGGTTACGCGGAAATCTCAGAAGAGTCGTTTAATGAAATTGCAGAGAATATGATTGATTTTAATATTTAAGGAGGAAGCCGCTTGTTTAACCATACAACTGTCTTGCTTGCTGAAACGGTAGATGGCCTTGCGGTTCGTCCGGATGGCATCTACGTAGACTGTACCCTGGGCGGAGCAGGTCATAGCGAGTATCTCATCAACCAATTATCAAGTGAAGGTCATCTCTACTGTTTTGATCAAGACACAACAGCACTAGAAAACGCAAAAGAAAAATTAAAAGAGTATACAGATCGCGTCACGTTTATTCACTCCAATTTTCGCTTCCTCAAACAAGAGTTAGCAAAACTTGATGTAAGAGAAGTAGATGGAATTCTATATGATTTAGGTGTTTCTTCGCCACAACTTGATACACCCGAACGCGGTTTTAGTTATCATCACGATGCACCTCTAGATATGCGAATGGATCAAACGAGTGAACTTTCCGCCTATCATGTGGTGAACGAATGGCCTTACGAGAAACTCGTCAAAATCTTTTTCCGATACGGGGAAGAGAAGTTCTCAAAACAAGTCGCACGTGAAATTGAACGAGCACGTAAAGAGAAACCAGTTGAGACCACGTTTGAATTAGTCGAACTCATTAAGCGTGGAATTCCAGCGGCAGCCCGTCGTACGGGCGGACATCCTGCCAAACGCATTTTCCAAGCCATTCGTATTGCTGTAAATGATGAATTAGGTGCTGCGGAAGATTCTCTTGAAGATGCGCTAACACTTTTAAAACCAAAAGGTCGTATCGCCGTTATTACATTCCATTCATTAGAAGATCGTCTAGTAAAAACGATGTTTAAAGAAGCTTCCAGTCTTCCGGAGCTTCCTCCGAATTTACCAGTGATTCCAAAAGAATTACAGCCAAAGATGAAGTTAGTAACACGTAAACCAATCGTTCCAAGCGAAGAAGAATTGGCTGTTAATAATCGCTCTCGGTCCGCAAAACTACGTATTATTGAAAAATTAGAGGAAAAGGGGAGTTTTTAAATGGCGCTGCGACAACCGGTTCAACCAAATCCATACATACAACGTCCCTCAGTCTCTGATACATACACATCTCCTAACACACATAAGAAATTCTTTACTAAGGGAGAAAAAATCCTTTTTGCTGCTTTCGTGGCAATATGTGCAGTACTCATGATTTTCATCGTCCAAACACAATCGGACGTGCGTGCTGTCGACCTTCAGATTCAACAGATGGAACGACAGATCGACACGGTGAACCGAGAAAATACCGACCTTTCCATTCAAGTTGCGGAGCTTTCTAGCTATGAAAGAATTTGGCTAAAAGCAAAAGAACTAGGCTTAACACTAAATGAGAAAAATGTGAAGGTTGTGTCTGGTGAATGAACAAAAAAGTGCGTTTTCAATGGGGAGCCTTCCTACTGTTTTTATTCTATGGAGGGCTCTTTTTCTTATTATTAGGTAGATTTATCTACATTCAAACGACAGGAATCGTCAATGGGGAAGTTCTAGAACAACGAGCAGAAGAAAAATACAACCGTTCACAAATTCTTGAAGCACACCGCGGGACGATTCAGGACCGAAATGGCAACGTGCTTGCAGAAGATACTTTAAGTTATAAGATTTTTGCTGTGCTAAGTGAGTCAGCCACTGTAAATGCGCATGACCCAAGGCACGTCATTGATGTTCAACAGACGGCTGAAAAATTGAGTGCATACATCGATATGAGTGCAGAGGATATTGCCACCCGTTTACAAGAAGGGATTGACAATGAACGGTACCAAGTCGAATTTGGAGCAGCAGGTCGTAACCTTTCCCACCAGGTCATGCAAAAGATTCGCTCGCAGAATATCCCGGGGATTCAATTTGACAAAGACTTAAAGCGTCATTACCCAAATGGTAGTTTTGCATCCCATTTAATTGGTTTTGCCATCAAAGAAGAAACCGAAGAGAAGAAGGAACGACTTATTGGAAAGATGGGTCTGGAGCGCATCTATGATAAGGTGATGACCGGAACACCAGGAATGCTCGAGTATCAGAGTGATCGTCGAGGCTTCTTACTACCTTCCTCTGATAAACTCATCACAGAACCAAAAAATGGTGCCGATATTTATTTGACAAATGACCGTACAATTCAAAACTTCTTAGAAGAAGCGGTTACCGATGTACAAGAACAGTATGAACCGGAAAAAGTGACTGCCCTCGTCGTAAAAGCAGACTCGGGTGAGATTCTCGCCATGACGCAGCGTCCAACGTTTGATCCAAATACGCGTGAAGGACTGACGACAAACTGGCTCAATGAGTCTGTAGAGAATACGATAGAACCGGGATCGACCATGAAAATATTTACATTGGCAGCAGCCATTGAGGAAGGTAAATGGGACCCCAATGCATGGTACAAATCCGGATCGTATCGGTTATTAGACCGCACGATTTATGATCACAATGTGGTAGGATGGGGAAGCATTACCTATTTAGAAGGATTCCAACGGTCATCTAACGTAGCGATGGCCTATTTGTTAGAGCGTCTAGGAGATGACGTATTTATCGATTACATCAAAGCATTTGGATTTGGAGAAAAGACTGGAATTGAATTGCCGAATGAGGCAGCTGGAATCATAAGTGATCGGTACCCGATTAACCGATTGACTACGGCATACGGACAGGGAACAACAGTAACACCCCTTCAACTTATCCAAGGGATGACGGCTATTGCAAATGAAGGAACGATGTATCAACCGTTTATCATCGATAAAGTAGTGGATCCAAACACAGGCGAGAACCTATTAGATCACGAGCCTGTATCGAAGCCTTCTCCTATATCGGCAGCAACAGCGAACCATGTAAAAGAAATTTTAGCGAGTACGGTCACCAGTGAAACGGGGACTGCCCAAAAGTTTAAATTGGATTCGTATACTTCAGCTGGGAAGACAGGCACTGCCCAAATTCCAGATACCAATGGACAGTACTTATGGGGGAGACAGCTCTTCCTCTATTCGTTCCTTGGAATGGCTCCTGTTGAAGATCCGGAATTAATCGTTTATGTAGCGGTTCATAAACCTAAAATTGAGCCGACGGAAGTGGGTTCAGACCCGACATCTTATATTTATAAATATGTGACTGAAAATGCATTAAAGTATTTGAATATTACACCGATGGATTTTACAGAGAGACAGCAAGTGGAGGTTGGTGATTACACAAATCGTCCAGTTGCAGATGTCCAGTCCGAATTACAAGCATTGGGTCTTGAGGTGATCACGCTTGGAGCGGAAGGCAATATTACTTCCCAGTACCCACACCGTGATACGAAAGTAGTCACTGGAAATAAAATCTTTTTACGTGGAAGTGGAGCCGTAACGGTTCCCGACATGTCTGGCTGGTCATCCCGTGAAGTTCAGGTGATGGAACAGTTGTCAGGAATCCCAATGGAACGAACAGGTTCCGGATTTGTGGTCAGTCAAAGTGTCACGGCAGGAACGATTGCAGATGGAAGCGTGCCAATTGTCGTTAAACTTTCCAGTCCTGAGGAAGCCTATACAAGTGAACCCATCAAGATGGAAGGCGAATCTGAACCAATAGAAGACGAATAAGCTGTCAATCCAATCATAAAGTGGGGCAGGAGGTCATTTTATTCGTTCCCACTTTTTTTTAAGAAAACGACAATTAATTTTTATACTGGCTATGCTCTTTGTGGCGATTCTTGTCAAACTCCTGTATATTCAAGTTTGGCAATACGAGGAACTGCACGATAAGGCGCTTACCAGTTGGAATCGTCAAGTTCCACAACAAACGGAACGTGGGTTGATTCTGGACAGAGAAGGTAAGGTATTAGTTACAAACCAACTTCATCCCTCTCTTCACGTGATGCCTGGACAATTGGAAGATAAAGATCTGTTAATTAGGGAACTTACGGAACGAAGTGGGTTGCCTGAAACTGTCGTTCGCAAAGAGGTCGAACGAAAAAGTTACTTAAACCATCTGCGTAGCACATCCCAAGCACTAACGAAAAATGATGTTGCCGAACTTCAAACGCTTGGTGTAGAAGGGCTTTATTCCAGTCTTGCGTTTAAGCGAAGTTATCCATATAACAGTCTGCTTGCTTCGGTACTTGGCTTTACGGGGGCAGACGGTTCAGGATTAGCAGGAGTAGAATACACATATGATCATGTCTTAAAAGGTATAAATGGTAATTTAGAGATATATACGGATGCCAAAGGCAAGCGGGCTCCCTCAAATCCGGATGAGTGGAATCCTGGCAGAAGAGGGTATCATCTGCAGTTGACCATTGATTTGGCCATTCAACAATTGCTCGAAGCAAAATTGCAACGAGCAATGGAGGCTTACAAAGCAAAGCAAGCAATTGGTGTCGTGATGAATCCCAAAACAGGGGAACTTCTTGCCGTAGTGTCTTTGCCTACGTACCAACCAGAGGACTATCAAAGCGCAAGTCCGGATGTCATCTATAAAAATTTACCTGTGACGATGACATTTGAACCGGGATCCACATTTAAGATCATCACCTTAAGTGCAGCGATCGAAGAAAATTTGGTGGATTTAGAACATGAACATTTTCATGATCCGGGATATACCCATGTGGCAGGGCACCGACTGCGTTGTTGGAAGCGTCAAGGCCATGGAAGTCAGACCTTTTTAGAAGTGGTCGAAAATTCCTGTAACCCCGGATTTATTGAACTTGGTCATCGCCTTGGGGAAGAACGCTTGCAATCGTATATTCGGAATTTTGGTTTTGGCGCATCCACTGAATCTGGTTTGGCAGGGGAACAAAAAGGGATTTTATTCTCAAAAGAGGCGTACGGTCCGCTAGAACATGCGACCACATCATTTGGTCAAGGTATTTCCGTTACACCTCTTCAACAAGTAGCAGCTATCGCTGCGACGCTCAACGGGGGACACCTCGTCAAACCGTACTTTGTTTCTCGTACGATTGATCCGTATACAAACGAAGTGGTCGCTGAAACGTTTCCAGAACTCAAGCGTCGTGTAATTTCACCAGAAACCTCTAAAAAAGTTCGAGAAACACTTGGAGAAGTCGTCGCACATGGGTCTGGTCAACAAGCCTACCGATCGTATTTGTCCGTCGGCGGTAAGACAGGAACAGCTCAAAAGGCAGTAGATGGCCACTATTTAGATGGGGAATACATCGTGTCCTTTATAGGATTTGCTCCAGTACAAGACCCGGAGTATCTCGTTTATGTAGCCATTGATGCGCCAGAAGGTTCCAATCAATTTGGCGGAACGATAGCGGCTCCTATTGTTGGAGAACTGTTTGAAGACATTGCAGAAGATTCACCCGCGTTATTTGAAAAAAAGAAAACATGGAACGATTTGCCTGAAACCATCGTTCCTCAATTGATAGGAGAGACGAAAGAAAGCGTGCTTCCTCTTGACTATCCTTTTCAATTGATATGGCATGGAGATGGAAATAAAGTCATCGACCAGTTGCCAAAGGCCGGAGAACCAAGTCGTCCTCCTTATACTATTCATCTTTATACTGATTAACTAAAGGAGTCTATTCCATGTCTATCGTTCTTATCCTACTCACATTAGCAGCAAGTTTCGCACTTACAGCGGTTCTCGCCCCAATTTTCATTCCCTATCTTCGGAAAATGAAATTTGGCCAGAGCATTCGAGAAGAAGGACCTGAATCGCATATGAAAAAAGCAGGGACGCCGACCATGGGTGGTCTCATTTTCATGACAGCGATCGTGATTTCGACGCTTGCTATTTCTCTATATACAGACCTGTTTACTACACAGACCCTCGTTTTACTATTGGTCTTTGTTGGATTTGGGGCTGTTGGATTTTTAGATGACTTTATCAAAGTGGTCATGAAACGCAATCTAGGGCTAACGTCTCTTCAAAAATTGATTGGACAGATTCTCTTATCCGTTGCGGCTTTCTTCTTATTACAGCTTGGTCCGTTTGATACAACGGTGGCAATACCATTTACTAACTCGACAATCGATTTAGGTATATTCTATGTCATCTTTATCATCTTTTGGCTAGTTGGTTTTTCAAACGCTGTCAATCTATCAGATGGTCTAGATGGTCTCGTGAGTGGTACAGCTTCTATTGCATTTGCTGCCTTTGGCATTTTGGCAGTTTTATATGGCCAGTACGATACAGCATTGTTTGCATTTGCCGTAACAGGTGCTCTCCTAGGATTCTTAATATTCAATTCAAATCCAGCGAAAATCTTCATGGGAGATACGGGATCGCTGGCTCTAGGTGGAGCCCTGGCGATGCTGTCAATCATTCTTAAACAAGAACTATTACTGTTGCTAGTCGGAATCATTTTTGTGATTGAAACATTATCTGTGATCATACAAGTCATTAGTTTTAAATCAACTGGCAAACGTATTTTTAAAATGAGTCCGATTCATCATCACTTTGAACTTTCAGGCTGGTCCGAACAAAAAGTCGTGTATGTGTTCTGGACTGTCGGTTTTATTGCAGCTTGTATTGTTCTGTTCGTGGAGGTCATATAAATGAAAACGGTCAAGGAACTCTATCATCAAAAAGTCTTAGTTCTCGGTCTAGCGAAAAGTGGAACAGCTGCAGCTGAAGTGCTTCATGAACTGGGAGCTTTCGTGACAGTGAACGATGCCAAACCATTTGAAGAAAATACGTATGCTCAACACTTGTTAAAGCTTGGAATGACCGTCATATGCGGTAGCCACCCTGAAAATTTACTTGATGAAGGCTTTTCACTGATTGTCAAAAATCCAGGCATTCCTTACACAAACCCAGTGATTGCAGAAGCATTAAAACGTGATATTCCCATCTGGACGGAAGTGGAGCTGGCCTACCGAATCAGTGAAGCAGAAATGATCGCTATCACCGGTTCAAATGGGAAGACTACAACAACGACCTTGCTTGTCGACATGCTGTCAAAAGGTCCCAAGGAACCGCTTGTTGCTGGGAATATAGGAACAGTTGCGACAACTGTAGCGAAGTCTGCAACAAAAAATAATGTAATCGTAACTGAACTGTCATCTTTCCAGCTGATGGGTACGGTAAACTTAAAACCTTCGATTGCTATTTTGACGAATATTTATGAAGCGCATTTGGATTACCATAAAGATCTAGAAGAATACCGAGAAGCAAAACTTGCCATTGTGAAAAACCATACAGCAGAAGACGTGGTGATTTATAACGGAGAACAATCGATTTTAGTTGAACGATTGAAACATGTGGCAAGCCGTAAAATTCCTTTTTACGTATCAGCTCGTCATGACGATGGGATGAGTGCGGATGAGAACTGGATCTATTTCGAAGGTGAACCAGTATATCGCCGTGATGAAATTCGCCTGCCCGGTGCCCATAACTTAGAAAATATACTCGCTTCAACAGCGGCTGCCCTCGTTATGAATGCACCACTTAATCAGATTCGTCACACTGTTCAAACATTTGCGGGTGTGAAACATCGCACCCAATATGTCGGAGAATGGCAGAATCGACTGTTCTATAATGATTCGAAAGCAACCAATGCCTTAGCTACCAAGAGTGCTCTAGAAGGATTTACAAAGCCTGTCATTCTTCTTGCGGGCGGAAAAGAACGTGACCATTCGTTTAATGAACTGATTCCGTACCTGTCACGTGTTAAAGCAATAGTACATTTTGGAGAAACGAAGTCACGTCTGCAACAATTTGCTGATATGCAGGGGGTAGCTGGGTACCCTTTCAACACACTGTCTGAAGCATTTCAAAAGGCAATTGATTTATCGGCAGAAGGTGATGTCATTTTACTTTCACCCGCAAGTGCAAGTTGGGACCAGTATGAAAGCTTTGAAATTCGCGGGGATGAGTTTATTGCGCTCTTCAACGAATTAAGTTAAGAAAGGATGGCGTATTGCATCCGCGTCACGCGATTCGTTTACTTGTTGGCTCAACATGTGGTTTAAGTCTTATTGGTCTCGTTTATATTGCGAGTGCGGCGAGCTATTGGTCGAGTATTCATTATCCTGATCAAGTCCCTTTTTACCTGAAGCAGCTCTTGTATTTAGTGATTGGAATTAGTGTGTTTTTGTGGATGCAAAGGCAGAGGATTCCGGTTGCTATTATTCCGTTCTTGTATATCATTGGTCTAGTTGGACTTCTCACCGTATGGATTCCAGGTCTAGGAGTCGTTCGAAATGGAGCGCGAGGCTGGATTGCGTTAGCTGGAATTCACTTTCAGCCAGCGGAACTCGCGAAACTTTCCACTCTATTATTTGTGGCAAAGCTTGTTGCGGAAAAACGGTCACTTCTCATGCAATTAGCAGTCGTAGGAATTCCGGGCACCTTGTTTATGCTTCAGCCGGATTTTGGTTCGACGTTTCTTTTACTCGCTGGATTTGGTTGTTTACTGTATGTAGGGGGCATCTCATTCAAGCTGTTAGGTGTTGCAGCTATAGTAGGAGGCGTATCTTTTGCAGCGCTTATCTTATCCGCCCCTTATAGGTTACAACGTATTACAGCTTTTCTTGACCCATGGAAAGACCCACTTGGTACAGGATTTCAAGCGATTCAGTCCTTATTAGCCATTGGCCCTGCAGGTTGGATGGGATGGGGATTCTCTGAATCACGCCAAAAGCTCCTTTACCTCCCTGAGCCTCAAAACGATTTTATTTTTGCGCTCATTGTCGAAGAGAGTGGATTCTTTTTAGGTCTACTGATATGTATTCTTTATGGAGTATGGGGATACTCAGGTTTCTTCTTGGCAAGTACACTTAGACCCTCATTTTATGGATATGCAATTGTAAGTCTGGTCTCGGTCCTTCTCATACAAGCATTTGTAAATTTAGGAGTCGTAACGGGTGTGCTACCCGTGACAGGAGTCACACTTCCATTTATCAGTTATGGAGGCACTTCACTTGTCATTTGTTGGATTCTCACCGCAATGATCATCGCTTTATATGGTTCGGGAAAGGAGGCAGAAGAATGGAAAAAATAATTGATATTGAAGAACGCATACCAAGTCTACGAAAAAAAAGGAAACGACGAATGACTTTCACCTTTTCTATTCTTTTGTTTCTTTTCTTTCTTGCTTTGTTCTTGATTCTATACTTGCAATCCTCTTGGAGCAAAGTTCAATTCATTGTGATTGAAGGGACTGAAATTGTCGAGACTCAAGACATCTTAAAACTTAGTGGTGTGGCGGAAGGGGAGTCCATGTGGGGATTTCGCACAAACGAGATTGCTAAAAGAATAGCAGCACATCCTGCCGTTTCAGAAGTGAAGGTCAATCGAAGCGATTTGACGACTGTGCGCATCCAAATTATAGAGCATGAAGTCGTGGGATTCCGGGCGGATAATGAAAAACAACTTGTTTTAAGTAATGGTGAAGTATACGAATCTTCTGTAGCCGGCAGTCTTTATGGACCTGCTCTCCTTGACTTCCAAAATGAGAAAGCAGAAGATCGATTGATTGCCGAACTATCTAAACTAGGAGTGGCAGAACGTGGTCTTCTTTCAGAGATTACATCGACACCTTCGAATGCCGACCCGTATTTAGTGACGATTTATATGAATGATGGTAATACTGTTATCACAAGTGCTGTTCAATTAGCTGAAAACATCGGGCATTACCCATCTATCCTTCAACAGATTCCAGATGATCAAAAAGGAATTGTGGATATGGAAGTGGGCATTTTTTTCAAAAGTTATGATGCGGTCTATATAGAGGAAGGAGAGGAAATCCAAATTGAAGAAGAGGAAGCTGCCGAATAGAGGTAAGATTTTGCTTTCTCTTGTCAGTCTCACATTAGGTTTTATTCTAGCTTTCAGTTACAGTGTCTCTCAAAAGAATGAAAGACAAGGTACCGTGGACTCCTCAACCTATGCACAAACAGAGGCAGCAAGAGAAGAGCTGATTCTGCAAAAAGAACGAAATAAAGAATTATCTACAGAACTTCGAGATGTCCAAAACCGAATACGAGAGTATGAACAACAGATTGGTTCAGACGCTTCGTTAGATGAACTCGTGAATGAAGCAGAGACCCTGCGACTTCTGACCGGAGATGTCTCTGTGAAAGGCCCCGGGTACCGTGTCGAATTAAGTGATGGGGAATATAATCCAAGTCAAGTGAACCCAAATGATTATATTGTTCATGAAGGGCATGTATATATGGTCATTAATGAGTTAAAGATTGCAGGAGCAGAGGCCATCAGCATCAACGGCAAACGAATCCATGCCACCAGTTACATTCGATGTACGGGACCTGTAATCACAGTAGATGGTGAAACATTCCCTGCCCCGTTTGTAGTAGAAGCGATTGGTGACCAGACTACATTACGAGAGGCGCTCGAACTAAACGGGGGCATTCTCGATCAATTAGTCGGTCAACAAATTGTCATACAAAACACTACGCTTAATGAAGTATTTATGGCTTCAAGACATGAGGAATAGGGGGAGATGATATGGCAAAAATGAAAGGTTTCTCCCGTTTCACATGGATCTTGATTGTGATTGGCTTTATGCTAGCGGTCCAGTACAACACCATTCAAAGTCCCGCTGAACGAGATACCCGGGATGTATGGGAAATTCGCAAAGAATTAGTCGAGGAAAAACAGTACCACTCGGAACTTCTAACACGCATCCGAGAGACTGAAGATCTCGCTTCACAGTATGAAGAATCCACGCTTGATCGTCCAGAGCGTCTTGTGGAAGAGTCGATCGCTCAGTTGCGTCGCGAACTTGGACTCGAAGCCTACTCTGGGCCAGGATTCCTTATTCATGTGGAACCATCAGCAGAAGCAATTGCTTTTGGACAGTCCATTTCACCAGTTTCTCCAGATTTACTCGTCCGGTTTGTCAATGAACTGAATCGATTTCAGGCTAAGGCAATAGAAATTGATGGGAAACGGTTAGTGTTTCCAAGTGCGATTCGCGATATAAACGGACGTACAACCATTAACACGTTACCTATCCGTTCTGCTCCGTTTGATATTCGGGTAGGTACGGATTCCCTTGATGTGGCGGAACGAGTGATCAATCAAATTCAAGCGAGTGGACTTGCCGACGATTTTTATATCGACAATCTGCAATTGACGATTGAAGAGCCGGTCGGCACCATTAAAATGGCGCCATACGACCAACCCATCAATGTCACTCATTTATCCGAATGGAAGGAAGGCGAAAACTAATGTGGTTACCGTTACTCGGATTGATCCTAGGGATTTCTCTTGGGCTCATGACGGAATTTCAAATTCCTCCAGCTTATGAAAGTTATTTATCGATTGCAGTTCTTGCGGCACTGGATACGCTCTTTGGAGGAATTCGTGCCCAGCTACAACAAGTGTATGATGATAAAGTGTTTGTATCCGGATTTTTCTTCAATATTGCACTTGCTGCAGCTTTAGCATTTCTAGGGGTACACCTCGGTGTCGATTTATACCTCGCAGCGATTTTTGCATTTGGTGTCAGATTGTTCCAGAACATTGCGGTCATCCGACGGATCTTATTGACAAAATGGTCCGACTCTAGGCAGTCTGTGAAATGAAATAATTGTTAGACTAGTAAGAAACATTTAGACTTTAGACTCTGTATACTCTAAAATGATAAGTATATACCTTTTTTAGGAGGTGCCAATTCGTGAATTCATCAGAACTATATGTATCACTGGATATCGGGTCTTCTTCGATCAAAGTGATCATTGGAGAAATTAATGAGCAAATTGTACACATTATCGGCGTTGGAAACGCAAAATCTACTGGCATACGAAAAGGCGCTATCGTTGATATAGATGCGACAGTTCAATCCATTAAGAAAGCTGTGGCAGAAGCAGAACGTATGGCAGGAATGGAGATTCAGGAAGTAGTCCTCGGAATTCCTGCAAGCCAAGCTTCGATTCACCAAGTTAAAGGTGTCGTAGCCGTCCAATCTGATGACAAAGAAGTGACTGGAAAAGATTTAGAGCGTGTTCTTGATTCGGCGAAGGTTATGTCTATCCCGCCAGAACGCGAATACTTGAATATCATTCCTGTGCAATATATCTTAGACGGTGTCGAAGAAATCCATGACCCTCGTGGCATGATAGGAACACGTTTAGAAGTCGATGCAAATATGATTACTACTTCTAAAACGATTTTACATAATCTATTACGTTGTGTTGAACGTGCAGGCCTCCATATACGAGAAATCTATTTGCAGCCCCTAGCAGCTGGCCACTTCGCGTTAACCGAAGATGAAAAGAACCATGGTACAACATTTATTGATATTGGTGGCGGAGCGACAACCATTTCCGTATTCCGTAATGGTCACTTGACACATTCCGCTGTCGTACCAGTTGGTGGAGATCATATGACGAAAGATTTAAGCATCGTTTTGAAAACCCCGACGGAACATGCAGAGCAGATAAAACGTCAGTATGGACATGCGTTCTATGATGATGCGTCCGAGGATGAGTTGTTCGAAGTTCCTGTAATTGGGGCGGATATGAAAGAGCAGTATTCTCAAAAATACATTTCTGAAATCATTGGCGTTCGATTAGAAGAACTTTTTGAAATGGTGATGGAAGAATTATTCCGACTCGGCGTCCGCGACTTACCAGGGGGGATCGTGCTCTCGGGAGGCGTTGCGAAGTTAGAGGGTCTTGCCCAACTTGCTCGTCACGTACTACAGACACGAGTGCGCATATATACACCTGATTATATCGGTGTGAGAGAGCCACAATTTTCTACAGCTGTAGGACTGATTCAATACATTTATAAAGAGGATTTATACTACGGTCTGGCGAATAGTACACCAAGTGTTATTTTAGCTAGAGACGAAGCACCTCTTAAACAAAAGTCAAAAACGACAACCGCTTCGGATTCTTCAGATGAATCGAAAGAGAGCGGATTATCAAAATTGAAACGGATCTTTGACCGATTTCTTGAATAGGGAAATCGACAAACGAATTAGGAGGCAATCGCATGTTACATTTTGAAACAAATGATGAATCATTAGCAATTATTAAAGTAATCGGCGTTGGGGGTGGCGGAAACAACGCCGTCAACCGCATGATCGAACACGGAGTACAAGGTGTCGACTTTATCGCTGTGAATACAGATGCGCAAGCACTTAACATGTCTAAAGCACCTGTGAAACTTCAAATCGGTGGCAAATTGACACGCGGATTAGGTGCGGGTGCCAATCCAGAAGTCGGCCGTAAAGCGGCAGAAGAAAGTAAAGAGCAGATTGAAGAAGCGCTTCGTGGCGCAGATATGGTGTTTGTTACAGCAGGTATGGGCGGGGGAACGGGTACAGGTGCTGCACCGGTCATCGCTCAAATTGCAAAAGAACTTGGCGCATTAACTGTTGGTGTGGTGACACGTCCATTCACGTTTGAAGGCCGTAAGCGTTCAACGCAAGCGGTAGGCGGAATTTCAATGATGAAAGAAGCTATCGATACACTGATCGTCATTCCTAACGACCGTCTTCTTGAAATCGTTGACAAAAATACGCCAATGCTAGAAGCATTCCGTGAAGCCGATAATGTTCTTCGTCAAGGGGTTCAAGGGATTTCAGATTTGATTGCAGTACCTGGACTAATCAACTTAGACTTTGCTGACGTGAAAACAATCATGTCGAACAAAGGTTCAGCATTAATGGGTATCGGGATTGCTTCAGGTGAAAACCGTGCAGCTGAAGCTGCCAAAAAAGCGATTTCCAGTCCACTTCTTGAAACGTCTATCGACGGCGCAAAAGGCGTCTTGATGAACATTACAGGTGGTTCAAACTTATCTCTATTTGAAGTACAGGAAGCAGCAGACATTGTGGCCTCTGCTTCAGATGAAGAAGTTAATATGATCTTCGGTTCAGTCATCAATGATGATTTAGATGATCAAATTGTGGTAACAGTGATTGCCACTGGATTTAACGAAGAAATTTTAACGCAACGTCCATCTCGTATGGGTGGAGGCGGAATGAAGCGTCCACAAACGGCGCCACAACAGCAATCGCCGACGCCTCAACGTGAAACACGCTATGAGGAAGAACCTGTTCATGAGCAACGCCCTTCTCAACCAAGCTTCAAAGAAGAGGATGCTCTCGACATTCCAACATTCTTACGTAACCGTAATCGTCGATAAGACATATGTGAGCCAGTCCCATGAGGGGGCTGGTTTTTTCTGTGTAAAAGATGAGGAAAGGATGGCTCGAGGATGAATTTTTTTTGGGACTTCTAGTGCGGAAAATGAGTTGACTGGTGCGATTTTCGGCTTGGCTGGTGCGAAAATCGGTGCCACTGGTGTGAACTAATGCGACAGGTGCAGAAAATGACTTGGCTGGTGCGAATATCTGCTTAACTGGTGCGAAAATCTGTGCCACTGGTATGAACTAATGCGACTGGTGCAGAAAATGCCTTGACTGGTGCGAATATCGGCTTGACTGGTGCGAATATCGGCTTAACTGGTGCGAACTAGATAGACTGGTGCCATCTTCGCCTTAAATAGGTGCAAGAGTAAAACTCTCCAACTAAAGAGTCACCAAAACTCTTCACGCGAAACACCCCCCTTCGAAACACTCCATGCATAACTCTTCACGCGAAACACCACACTCCCTTCCACCGCCATCCACGTCGAAACAAAAAATTTCTGCCCACCATCCTTTGACAGACTTCGCATATACCATTCCGTACACTAAAGACAGGAGGTGGGCTATGTACATCGAAGTGATCATCTTACTCAATTCGTTCCTAGTCTTACTCATCATCGTGACAGCCACTCGCTTACTTATGCTGCGGATATCTCGGCTTAAACTATTTGTTCTCTTTCTTTCGTCCCTCCCACTGATCTGGTATCCACTTTTGAGTCTATTGTTACTCACCGTCTTGATTGTTCTTTTCTTTGCATCGGACCGTCGCTCCCTACTAAAGCTCATGTTAATCTCATGTATGTTCCTATTCACGATTGGTGGTGTCATTCAACTCGTAGCCATACGCCCTCTCCTGCTGTTCATCACCTTACTCATTGCCCTCCTCACGGTCCGGGTTGGGAAGAGTTTGTTTATTCAACACCATGCCAAGAGTTTCGTGAAGGAGGTGACGTGTGGCCCTCTCACAATTAAAGGGTATTGGGATACAGGAAATCAGTGCACGGATCCGTTAAGTTCAGAACCCGTCCATTTTATTCGCCAAGATGTGATTGAACAATACCCCGAACTGTTTGCCAAGACGAAACGACTGCTTTCTTTATCCACAGTAACGACCAGTGATTTGTATCCTCTCTACGAGATTGTAGAACCTTTGTCATCAGAAGGAAGTATTTTAGCAGGTCGTTATGTAGCTCCTGTTAAAACCAACTTCCCGTTCGAATCTCAAGTACTATTGCATCATTATGCATTTCAATGAAGGGATGAAAGCTTATGACGAAATGGTGGAAATTACTCGTACAAAAAGTACTTAATTGGTTTACAACTCCGGTTCATTACATTGGTCAATCAGATTCGCTTCCAACGCCATTGACCCGGGAAAGAGAAATCGAACTTCTGACTTTATCAAAAGCGGGAGACGCCCTTGCACGCGATACCTTGATTGAACATAATTTGCGGCTGGTCGTATATATTGCAAAGCGTTTTGATAACACGAAGACGAATATGGAAGATTTGATCAGCATCGGGTCCATTGGACTGATTAAAGCAGTCGAGACCTTTAATTTGGAGAAGAATATTAAACTCGCTACGTATGCATCCCGTTGCATTGAAAATGAAATTCTGATGCACCTTCGCAAGACCAACAAGCAAAAGACGGAAGTCTCATTTGATGAACCACTCAATTCCGATGCTGATGGGAATGAACTATTGCTCTCTGATATTTTAGGAACAAGTGAAGAAATCGTCTTGGATGATGTGGAACGAAAGTTAAATCAGGAGAGTATTTTTTTAGCGATGGATGATTTAACCGACCGAGAAAAGTACATCATGTCCTGCCGCTACGGTCTTACTGGGGAAGAAGAGATGACTCAAAAAGAAGTGGCGGACCATTTAGGCATCTCTCAGTCTTATATTTCGCGTCTCGAGAAGAAAATTATTCTTCGTCTACAAACCGTACTTCGAATTTCTGGATAATATTACACATCCATACGACCGCATATTTTCACTCTACCCGTACAAAATGAGTATAGGTCACGGGAGCAGGAGTGAAATCACATGTCAGGTGTCAAAGTCAAAATTGCAGGAATTGATACAGCTTCTTTACCTATAGTAAGTCACGAACATATGATGGATATTTTCCGGCGAATGCATAAAGGCGAGGAACAAGCGAAAGAAGAACTCGTCATGTGCAATCTGCGCCTCGTCCTCAGTCTTGTTCAGCGGTTCAGTGGAAGAGGAGAATCACCGGAAGACCTCTTTCAAGTCGGATGCATTGGACTTATGAAAGCCATTCAAAACTTTGATCTCAAGCATCAAGTACGTTTTTCCACGTATGCTGTACCGATGATTATTGGGGAAATGAAGCGACATCTTCGCGAAAAGCATCCCCTACGTATCGCGAGGTCTTTAAGAGATACTGCGTATAAAGTAATTACCATGAAAGAACAGTTAATGAAAGAACTAGATCACGATCCGACCATGAGTGATATTGCCAAACGACTCGGCCGGAAGGAAGAAGATTTATTATTTGCTCTCGATGCTCTACATGAACCTATGTCTCTCCATGAGCCGATGCATCAAGAGTCAGGAGAATCGGTCTATTTTTTAGACCAGTTAAAAGATACGAGTACGTCTGAAGAACTGTGGACCACTTTCTTTATGTTAAAGGAGCGACTACGCCATTTAAGCAGTCGGCAATTGCAAATCATACAAGAACGTATTTATCATGGAGCTACTCAGGTAGAACTAGCCAAGCGTTATAATCTGTCTCAAGCACAGGTCTCTAGGTTAGAAAAAAGTGCATTTGCCTTTTTACGTCATGAAATGAACGATTAACTCGCCCAATGTGGCGAGTTTTTTTTCGTTGAATAAGCATATAAATAGAGAGAGGTGAGTGAATGTATTTTTCTGATCTGCAATCTAAATTAGTTTTAGAAAAAGAGTCGGGGGAGACGCTTGGGTATATCGAAGATGCCATCATCGATACAGAAAAAGGGGTAATTCAGACATTAATTGTATCTAAATCAAGTGGGCTCTTCCAAAAAAGTGGGGAGACCAAATCGTACCCGTTCGCTTCTATTCACTCCATAGGAAGTGAACTGGTCTTTGTGCATCGGAACTGGCATTGATAAAACCCCTAGCGATTGGTACAATAAGTGAAACGAGAAGGAAATGTGGTTGAACAACAATGCTTGAACAAAAACAACAAATTGAATATGTCATTCAAGAGGCACAACAAACTTCTTCTAAAAGTGCGAAATCTGTTCGATTAATCGCTGTCACAAAAACATTAACTCCGGATCAAACACTTCAAGTGGCAGAAGCGGGACTCCTTCATTTAGGCGAGAATCGTCCAGAAGGTCTATTAAGTAAACTTTCTTTGCTCCCCGATTCTACAGTATGGCACTATATCGGATCTCTGCAAACGCGTAAAGTGAAAGAAGTCATTGATCACATCGATTATTTGCATTCATTAGATCGCATGAGTTTAGCAAGCGAAATAGAAAAAAGAGCGTCACGACCTGTGAAGTGCTTTATTCAAGTTAATGTGTCAGGTGAACAATCGAAGCATGGATTGGCACCGGATGAAGTGAAAACCTTTTTGGAGAGAATTGGACCGCTTACCAAGATACAACCTATTGGTTTAATGACCATGGCTCCTTTTGAAGCTAAAGAAAAAGAAATCAGAGGGTATTTTAGCTCCTTACGGGAACTACGTGATTCATTACAACACCAAGGATTTGACGATATAAAAGAGCTTTCCATGGGAATGTCTGAAGATTATCAAATAGCTGTCGAAGAAGGCGCAACGTTTGTCCGAATAGGAACAGCATTAGTAGGAAGTCTAAGGGAGTGATTCGATGAAAAAGTGGTTTAACTCATTCTTTCTAATGGATGAAGAAGAGCAAGAGCAACAGCAACAACGTCCGGTTGAAAAAAAGCAACCTGCACCGGAAACAGTAGAACCGAAACTAAAACAACAACCTACCAAATCGTTACGTGAGCGTAAAATTGCAAGTGCGCCTTCCCAAGCGGCTACACCCAACCTTGTGAGTATTCAGAATGTGCAAAAGTCATCGAAAGTGATTTTAGTTGAACCACGTGTTTACGCAGAAGCCCAAGATATTTCTGAACACTTAAAAGGAAAACGTGCGGTTATTGTCAATCTTCAACGAATTGACAAGGAACAAGGAATCAGAATTATCGACTTTCTGAGTGGAACAGTGTACGCTTTAGGTGGAGATATACAACGGATTGGAACGGATATTTTTCTTTGTGCACCAGATACCATTGAAGTGGACGGAGCTATATCCGACTATTACTATGACGAACGTCAATAGCTAAGGAGAATGACAAACGAATGGGTTTAGTGATTTACGTATTATCATGGGCAGTTCAGATTTATCTTTACATGATCATCGCCTACATTTTGATGTCTTGGATACCAAGCTTGAAACAATCGGCTTTTGGTCAATTTTTAGGAACACTTGTGGAACCCTATCTATCAATTTTCCGTAAGATTATTCCACCGATTGGGATGATTGATTTATCGCCAATTATTGCGATTTTTGCTCTTCAAATCGCTTTTCAAGGATTTTTAGAAGTCATTCGCTGGATTTTATAGACGACAGATTCGCCCCACAGAATTGTGGGGCGTTTTTCAGACGAAATTAAACATAATGGGAGTAACCACAAATGGATGCAATCTTTCAGCATTTTAGAAAAGAAGAACAACCTTATATTGAATCAATGATTAGTTTAACGCGTGATGTGGAAGATCGGTATGCTCCCCGATTAACAGATTTTCTAGATCCAAGACAACGCTTTATCTTACAGACGTTGTATCAGCAACGTGGCTTAGTTGGATTTCCATTTGGCGGTTTTCAAGATGCAGAACGGCAGCGGGTTCTTGTCGCACCTGATTATTATCAACCGGAAGAACAAGATGAACAAATAACAATTTTTAAAATTTCCTATCCGACAAAATTTGTAACGCTGAAGCATTCGGATGTGCTAGGGTCACTCATGTCACTCGGCCTCGACCGCTCTAAGTTTGGTGATATTCGAGTTCATGACGGCGTCGCTCAATTTGCGGCAGCACAGGAAATCAGTGACTATGTTCGAACGAACCTTACATCAATTGGAAAAGTAAAAGTTCAAGCAGAAGATGCCGCTCCTGAAGAAGTCCTTCACAAAGATTCTGAAGAATGGTTAACTGAACTCCATATTCTTAGTTCGATGAGGTTAGATACAGTTTTGGCTTCTGCTTGGAATATCTCTCGTCAAAAATCGGCAGCTTTTATTAAAGGCGGGAAAGTAAAAGTCAATTGGTCCGTAGTCGAAGATGGATCATTTGTGTTAAATGAATCGGATGTCGTTTCTTTGCGTACTTTTGGCCGATTCCAAATAGGGCTTGTCGAAGGACGTACGAAAAAAGAAAAAATCCGCCTGCAGCTCTTAAAAATAGAGCAAAAAAGGTGAATTTTTAAGAAATTTTACTGCTTTCCTCAACAGTGGACGGTATAATGAGTGTAACGAATTGTTCAGAAGGAGTTGTACGTATGCCATTAACACCTGTAGATATTGACCAGAAAGAATTTAGTAAATCATTTCGTGGCTATAACGAAGATGAAGTCAACGAGTTTTTAGAACAAATCATGAAGGATTTTGAGTTGTTGCTTCGTGAAAAGAAGGAACTTGAACAACAATTGAAGTCAACCAGTGAACGCGTGGGTCACTTTACAACGATTGAATCCACACTGCAAAAATCGATTGTCGTCGCTCAAGAAGCTGCTGAAGAGGTCCGCCGCAACTCTCAAAAAGAAGCGAAATTGATTGTGAAAGAAGCAGAAAAGAATGCAGATCGTATCGTTAACGAGGCGTTAACGAAAGCTCGTAAGATTGCGCTTGAAATCGAAGATTTAAAGAAACAATCTAAAGTGTTCCGTAATCGTTTCAAAATGTTGATTGAAGCGCAACTTGAACTCATCAACACAGATGATTGGGATCATTTGATGGAAACAGATGTAGACACAACCACACTTGAACGAATTACAGCATCCGAAGATTAATAAGAATCTTGACGATACATAGAGAAGTACTTATAATAATGACATAGAAAAAGGCAGTGAAAAAGACAGCCGTTCCAGGACAGGAAACTAGCGATTTGGGGATAGTGCAAGCCCAAACAGATGTCGGAACGTGCAGATCACTTTTGAGCCGGACTACTGAACGAGTAAGTAGCCCCGTTCGACCACGTTACGGTCAGCTAAGTGGCAGAGTAATCTGCAATTAGGGTGGTACCGCGAAATCCTCGTCCCTTTCTGGGGCGGGGATTTTTTGTCTTAAGAAAAGCGTAGCCGACTGCCCAGAAACTCCGACAAATGACAGCGTATACGGGGAGGCGCACTTGGCCTCAACGGCTGCGATGGCATTTTTCGTGTGTTTCTAGGAGGCGCAACTAGACAAAAAAGAAAAGCGTAGCCGACTGCCCAGAAATGCTTAGTAAATTATACGTGCCAGTACCAAGTAGGTTTATTTACAACTAAGGAGAGATACTAAATGGAGTATAAAGATACGTTATTGATGCCAAAAACGGACTTCCCGATGCGTGGGGGTCTGCCAACAAAAGAACCGCAAATTCAACAAATGTGGAAAGAAAAAGACATCTACCAAAAGAATTTAGATCGTTCAAAAGACAAGCCGAAATTTATTTTGCACGATGGCCCTCCTTATGCAAATGGCGACTTGCACATTGGACACGCATTAAATAAAGTATTGAAAGACATGATCGTGCGTTATAAATCGATGTCTGGTTTCCAGGCGCCGTATGTACCAGGCTGGGATACACATGGTCTTCCGATTGAGCAAGCACTGACAAATAAAGGCGTGAAACGTAAAGAAATGTCGGTTGCAGAATTCCGTAAACTTTGTGAAGAGTATGCCTACGAACAAATCGATAATCAGCGTGAGCAGTTCAAACGTATTGGTGTCACAGGGGATTGGGACAATCCATATGTGACATTAAAGCCACAATTCGAAGCTCGTCAAATTCAAGTATTTGGTGAAATGGCGAAAAAAGGCTATATATACAAAGGGTTAAAGCCAGTTTATTGGTCACCTTCTTCTGAATCAGCACTTGCAGAAGCAGAAATCGAGTACAAAGATAAAAAATCTGCTTCGATCTATGTGAGCTTTGAAGTGACGGATGGAAAAGGAGTTCTTGAAGAAGGTGTCCGTTTCATCATCTGGACGACAACTCCTTGGACGATTCCCGCAAACCTGGGAATCTCTGTGCACCCTGAATTTACGTATATCCAGGTGCGTGCGAATGACAAATCATTCGTCATTGCCAAAGACTTACTTGAAGAAGTAGCAATGACACTTGGTTGGGAATCTTACGAAGTTGAGAAAACATTTGTAGGAAACCAATTCGACCGCATTTTAACGAAACACCCTCTGTATGATCGTGAATCCCTTTTGATGCTAGGAGAGCATGTGACAACTGAATCTGGTACTGGATGCGTTCATACAGCACCAGGTCATGGGGAAGACGATTTCCATGTTGGGAAACAGTATGGTCTAGACGTACTCTGTCCGGTTGATGACCGTGGTGTGATGACTGCAGAAGCACCTGGTTTTGAAGGACTCTTCTATGATGAAGCAAACAAGCCGATTACAGAAGCGTTAGATCAAGTGGGAGCATTGGAGAAATTAACTTTCTTCACACACTCGTATCCACATGATTGGCGTACAAAAAAACCAGTTATCTACCGTGCGACGACCCAATGGTTTGCGTCTGTTGAAGCTTTTCGTAGTGAACTATTAGATGCGATTCGAAATACATCGTTTACTCCTGCATGGGGGGAGACACGTCTTTTCAATATGATTCGTGACCGTGGTGACTGGAATATTTCTCGTCAACGCGTATGGGGCGTGCCAATTCCAGTGTTCTACACAGAAGACGGCGAACCAATTATCGAAGAACAAACGATTCAACATGTGTCGGAACTTTTCCGTGAGCACGGGTCAAATATTTGGTTCGAATGGGATGCAAAAGATTTACTTCCGGAAGGGTATTCGCATCCAAACAGTCCAAATGGCCGCTTCACAAAAGAGCTTGATATCATGGATGTGTGGTTCGATTCAGGGTCGACACACCAAGGTGTACTCGCTGAACGTGAAGACCTGCAGTTCCCTGCAGATTTATATCTTGAAGGATCTGACCAATACCGTGGCTGGTTCAACTCTTCACTCATCACAAGTGTCGCTATGTTTGGGCATGCACCTTACAAAGGGCTTCTTAGTCACGGTTTCGTTCTAGACGGTGAAGGCCGCAAGATGAGTAAGTCTGTTGGAAATGTCATTGTACCTTCAAAAGTGATGAATCAACTTGGTGCTGATATCCTACGACTTTGGGTAGCTTCAGTTGATTATACAGCAGACGTACGAGTTTCAGATGCGATTCTAAAACAAGTATCAGAAGTGTACCGTAAGATTCGTAACACTTTGCGTTTCTTACACGGGAATGTACATGATTTCAATCCGGCAACAGACCGAGTGGCATTTGAAAATATGCGTGAAGTAGATCAATACATGTATGCGAAACTTCAACAGATGATTGCTACTGTGAACGGGGCATATGACCGTTATGAGTTCGCGAATGTCTATCATACAGTGAATAACTTCGTATCGACGGAGCTATCCGCATTCTATTTAGACCTTGCAAAAGATGTAGTCTATATCTACGAAGCGAACCATGCGGATCGTCGTGCGATGCAAACGGTTATGTATGATGCGTTAACGGCACTTGTTAAACTCTTGACACCTATCTTACCTCACACGACAGACGAGCTATGGGGCTTCATGACGCATGAAACAGAAGAAAGTGTCCAGTTAACGGACATGCCAGAAGCTGAGCCAGTGGAAGGTTCCGAAGCTCTTATTGCGAAATGGGAAAAAGTGATGACGGTTCGAGATGATGTCTTAAAAGCACTTGAAATGGCTCGTGCAGAGAAACAAATTGGGAAGTCGTTAGAAGCTCACGTGGCTCTTTACGTGAAGGACAGCGTAAAAGAATTATTTGAAGATGATTCCATCGATTATGCACAGTTGTTTATCGTTTCTGGTTTTACACTAGCAGGTACAGTGACTGAAGCACCAGAGAATGCGATTGCTCTCGATCAATCTTCTGTCGTCATTTCAAATGCAGAAGGCGAGAAATGTGAACGCTGCTGGACGATTTCTTCAACGGTTGGTGAAAATACCGAGCATCCTACAGTATGTAGCCGTTGCGCAGAAATCGTATCCAAATAATAGTATTGTCCTCGTCCGGATTGTCCGGGCGAGGATTTTTATCGTGTGCAAACGAAAGTATGGTACACTAGAGTGTATGTAAATGGAGGGTATGACTGTGTGGAAATATTATTTTGTAGCATTTGTATTGGTCGTTTTAGATCAATGGACGAAATGGTTAGTTGTACGTGATATGGAGCTCGGCGAGCGGATTCCGCTGATTGATCCGTATCTTGGATTATTGTCTCACCGGAATCGTGGCGCAGCTTGGGGGATGCTTGAAGGTCAAATGTGGCTATTCTACATCATCACAACCATTGTTATCGTGGGAATTGTCTACTATTTTCACCGGCATGCACAAAATCAACCGCTGTTCCAATTAGGGCTTATGGTGCTTTTAGGAGGGGCAATCGGGAATTTTATTGACCGATTGTTCCGTGGAGAAGTAGTGGATTTCGTAGATGTGTTGATTCCAGTGATTAACTATGAATTTCCGATATTTAATGTAGCGGATGCCGCACTCACAGTCGGTGTTGTAATTATTTTTATATTCATCCTACTGGATGAAAGGAAGCAGAAAAAGGTGAAGAAATGAAACAATTTGAAGTGATTATTACAAAAGAACAGAATAGAGACCGTCTTGATAAAATTTTGCAGACGCATGACGCAGATTGGTCCCGCACCCAGATTCAAAACCTGATGAAACAAGAGCAAATTCTTGTGAATGGAGAGCCAGTAAAATCAAATTACAAGGCGACAGAAGGGGATGTTATTTCTGTAACGATCCCATCTCCTGAAGTGTATGATATCGTGTCAGAAGATTTGAACCTGAACATTGTCTATGAAGACGCAGATGTTGCGGTCGTCTACAAACCTAAGGGAATGGTCGTTCACCCGGCTCCTGGTCATCTATCGGGAACACTCGTCAATGGTCTCATGCATCAGATCAAAGACTTATCTGGAATTAACGGCATTATGCGACCAGGAATTGTCCATCGTATTGATAAAGATACAAGTGGGCTCTTAATGGTGGCCAAGCATGATAAGGCACACCAATCGCTTGTAGATCAACTTGTTGCAAAGACTGTGACACGAAAATATACGGCTCTTGTACATGGACATATCGCTCATGATAAAGGAACGGTCGATGCACCGATTGGTCGTGATCCGAAAGACCGTCAGAGCATGAATATTGTCGACAAAGGTAAGCATGCTGTTACACATTTTGAGGTTATGGAACGTTTCGGAGACTACACTCTTGTGGAATGTCGATTAGAAACTGGCCGTACACACCAGATTCGTGTGCATATGAAATTCATTGGTCATCCACTAGTAGGCGACCCGAAATACGGTCCGAAACGTACACTTGATATTGGTGGTCAAGCCTTACATGCTGGGGTTCTTGGCTTTATCCAGCCGACAACTGGAGAGTACTTGGAGTTTGAAGTTCCACTCCCAGATGACTTTAAACAAGTATTGAAAGATTTGAAGAAAGACTAGCCAAACCTATTTTCTTCAGGTATACTGACTAAGATAATTAAATACGGGTCCTTTAAAGACAGTCCAGAGAGGCTGAGAAGGCAAGCGGCATCAGATCAGTAAAAACTGCGGTTTTTCAGAATCTGACGATTTTTTGCTATGCATATTCAACCTCTTAAGCGCTGCTTAAGAGGTTTTTTTGTACCCAAAAAGGAGGATGGACATGGAAGAAAAAGCAGTATTACTTGATGATCAGGCGATGCGACGCGCACTTACTCGTATTGCACATGAAATCATCGAACGAAATAAAGGAATAGACGATTGTGTGCTCGTCGGTATTAAGACGCGAGGTGCTTACATTGCCAAACGACTGGCAGAACGGATAGCAGCGATTGAAGGAAAAGAAATTGCTTCTGGGGAACTGGACATCACTTTATACCGCGATGACTTAAGCGTCAAGACGGAAAACCAACAACCTTTAGTTCGACAAATTGATATTCAGCATGACGTGACGAATAAAAAGGTCGTACTTGTCGATGACGTGCTATACACCGGGCGGACTGTTCGTGCAGCTATGGATGCCGTAATGGATCTTGGAAGACCAGCACAAATCCAGCTCGCTGTTCTAATAGACCGAGGTCACCGAGAGTTGCCGATTCGGGCAGATTATGTAGGAAAGAATATTCCGACCTCGAGTGAAGAACGGATTGTTGTGCATATGAACGAAACGGATCAAGAAGACCGCGTGTTAATTACAGAATAGAAATGAGGAAGCTGTGTGTCACAAGTCATTGGAATTCATGAAAGACCCGAGAAATTAAAGTGGATTATTCTTAGCCTACAACATATGTTTGCGATGTTTGGAGCGACGATACTTGTTCCGAAGCTTGTTGGACTTAGTCCAGCAATCGCGCTACTGACAAGTGGAATTGCAACAATTATCTTCATCTTAGTTACTCGTTTTCAAGTCCCAGCCTACTTAGGGTCATCGTTCGCGTTTATCGCTCCTATTACGATGGCGACCCATTCAGGTGGCGTTGGCAGTGCCATGATTGGAGCGATGTTTGTTTCTCTTGTCTATGCCATCATCGCGCTTGTCATCTGGAAAACAGGACACAAATGGTTCATGAAGATTCTTCCTCCCGTTGTTGTGGGACCTGTCATCATGGTCATCGGGCTAGCACTCGCACCTGTTGCTGTCGATATGGCCATGAATATTGATACGGACGGAGATGGCATTCGTGATGCCTACAGCATGCTTCACTTCTCCGCTGCTCTTGTGACGCTTGCGACGGCTATCATTGTTCAGCTTTTATTTAGAGGATTACTTGCTCTCATGCCGATTATTAGTGGAATCATTGTTGGCTACTTGTATTCACTTGCTATCGGAATTGTCGATTTTACAGCAGTTCGAGAAGCATCGTTTCTACAAATTCCAGAAATGTTGATTCCGGGAATTGATTATCCTTTCGTAATCACCATTCAACTACTGGCCATCATGGTGCCGATCTCAATTGTAACGATATCTGAACATATCGGGCACCAACTGGTTCTAGGTAAAATTGTGAACCGGAATTACATAGAGAATCCTGGTCTACATCGTTCGTTACTTGGAGACGGGTTAGGAACATTCTTCAGTGCGCTGATAGGTGGACCACCAAAAACAACGTACGGAGAAAATATTGGCGTACTGGCACTAACGAAAGTATTTAGCGTGGCTGTAATTATGCTGGCAGCTGTATTCGCCATTGTCTTCAGTTTCTTTGGTCAACTTATGGCACTAATCGATACGATTCCTGCAGCTGTCCTTGGCGGAATTTCCATCTTACTCTTTGGAATCATTGCGTCTTCCGGTCTTCGCATGCTCGTAGAAAGTCAAATTGACTTTGGGGACTCACGCAACTTGATCATCTCTTCGATTATCCTCATTATCGGAATCGGCGGGGCAATGGTGAAGTTCTCTGAGACGTTCCATATTGAAGGGATGGCACTGGCTTCCATTGTCGGCGTCCTTCTTAACTTGATCTTACCGAAAACTAAATCACAGACGTAACCTTTTAACTTCATCCGAGAGATGAGAAAGGGAAACAAAAGATGGTTCAAGCCTGTGCTCGAGCATCTTTTGCCATACCCTTTCCCATTTGCGGAAAGGGTATTTTTTGTAAGGGAGGAAGAGACATGCGTGCACTGACAACCATTGAAGAACTAACGAAAGAACAGATTCTTCATTTAGTGAAACGAGCGAGGCAATTAAAGGCAGGAAGTCCAAGCCAAGTTCCCCCAGGACTTGTTGCTGCTAATTTATTTTTTGAACCGAGTACACGAACAAAGATGAGTTTTGAAATGGCAGAACATAAAGTGGGACTCAAAGTCTTGCCTTTCGATGCAGAGTCTTCAAGTGCTACGAAAGGTGAATCTCTTTACGACACAGTGAAAACATTAGAGGCGATTGGTGTAGACGTTCTTGTAATACGTCATCCGGAAAATGCTTATTACGCACCTTTCCTCGGAAAAGTAAAGCCTGTCGTTATTAACGGAGGGGACGGAACAGGGAATCATCCTACTCAAAGTTTGCTAGACGTGATGACCATGATGGAAGAATTTGAAGAGTTAGAAGGAAAGACGATTACGATTGTTGGAGACTTAGCACATAGCCGAGTCGCACGATCGAATGTGCACCTGCTCTCTCAGCTCGGTGCAGACCTCCTATTTGTCAGTCCTCCAGAGTGGCAAGCGGAGTTTCCGATACTCTATAGCTTAGATGAAGCAGTCGCGACGAGCGATGTCATTATGCTCCTCCGTGTTCAACATGAACGGCATGACGCACAGCAATCGTTTACAAAAGAGGAGTACCACGCCCGATACGGCATGAATACAGCACGTTTAGAACAGATGAAACAAGGAGCGATTTTGATGCATCCCGCTCCGTTTAACCGAGGTGTAGAAATCGCGGACGACGTAGTAGAAGCACCATGCTCACGCATCTTTGAACAAATGAAAAATGGAGTCTACATGCGAATGGCGATTCTGGAACACTATCTGAAGGAGGAAATGGAATGCGAATAAAATGGACGAATCTTAAGCGACTCTCATCTGAAGGTGAACTACTTGATTGCACACTCCTCGTAGAAGACGGGACAATCGTTTCTTTCGAAGCGGATCACCAACAGGCCGATGAAGTAAAGGATGGAAAAGGCAACTTGTTGCTTCCAGGGCTTATTGATGTACATGTTCATCTCCGTGAGCCAGGTGGGGAACATAAAGAAACCATTGCGACAGGTTCGCTTGCTGCAGCAAAAGGAGGATTCACCACCATTTGTGCCATGCCAAACACACGTCCAGTTCCAGATACGAAAGATACGATGAAACTTGTTACGGATCGCATCAACGAAACAGCCCATGTTCGTGTCCTACCATACGGCTCCCTGACGATTCGGGAAGCAGGGAAAGAATTAACGAATGCCGCAGAATTAAAAGAAGCAGGAGCATTCGCATTAACTGATGACGGAGTCGGTGTTCAAGAAGCAGGAATGATGTACCGTGCCATGCAGCAAGCAGCAGAAAAGAAGATTCCAGTTGTTGCCCATTGTGAGGACAACAGTTTGTTGTTCGGTGGTGTGATGCATGAAGGAAAGAAAAATAAGGAACTTGAACTACCGGGAATTCTATCTGCTTCTGAAGCGGCTCACATTGCGCGAGACATCCTTCTCGCAGAAGCAACGGGTGCACATTACCATGTGTGCCACGTCAGTACGAAAGAATCGGTACGAGTCATACGTGATGCAAAACGAGCTGGCATTCACGTGACAGCAGAAGTCTCACCGCATCACTTGATTCTTTGTGAGGATGACATTCCAGCGAATGAGGCTAATTGGAAGATGAATCCCCCGCTACGTGGAAAAGAAGATCAGCAGGCGCTCCTCGAAGGTTTAGAGGACGGCACGATTGATTTAATTGCGACGGATCATGCACCTCACACGGCAGAAGAAAAATCATACGGCTTTGAAAAAGCGCCATTTGGCATTGTCGGATTAGAAACGGCGTTTCCCCTTCTCTATACACATTTTGTGAAAACGGGAAGATGGACAATCGGGCAACTTGTTGATTATCTCACAACGAAACCGGCAGCTGTTTTTGGACTACCATACGGGAAACTTGAAGAAGGAAAGTCTGCAGAATTTACATTGGTCGATCTTGAAAGTGAAAAAGAAATTAATCCACAAACATTTGTATCGATGAGTTCAAACACCCCATTTGGCGGCTGGACATGTAGCGGTTGGCCGGTCGAAACATGGTTTAATGGAAAACAAGTCTGGGAGGAATCGAAATGAAGCGATATTTAATATTAGAAGATGGCTCTGTATTTGAAGGAAATGCCTTTGGATCCCCAAGCGAAAGCACAGGGGAAGTTATTTTTACAACAGGAATGACAGGATATCAAGAATTCATCTCCGACCCATCGAACTGTGCACAGATTTTAACGTTGACGTATCCTCTCATCGGCAACTACGGAATCAACCCCGAAGACTTTGAAGCGATGGAAATCACACTTGCCGGAGTCGTCGTTCGTGAGTGGAGTCAGCAACCCTCCAATTTCCGCTCGCAACGTACGTTTGGTGAGTTGATGGAAGAACGCAATGTACCAGGAATTGCAGGAATTGATACACGCCAATTAACGAAACTGTTACGTACACATGGTTCTCTGCGAGGAAAATTGACAGCAGCGGGAGAGCAGCCGAATGTGGAGCGTATTGTAGAGGAACTGAATGCATGGTCTCTTCCACATGATGAAGTATCCCGTGTCTCGACCCTTCGTCCGTACCCAAGTCCTGGCCGCGGCAGTCGCGTTGTACTGATGGACTTCGGCATGAAGCATGGCATCTTACGAGAACTCAATCGACGTGATTGCGACGTCACGGTTGTGCCTTATAACACACCAGCTTCTGAGATACTTGCTATGCAGCCAGACGGCGTCATGCTCTCGAATGGTCCTGGAGACCCAACCGACATCCCTGAAGCGATTCAAACCGTGAAAGAACTTATCCCACATGTGCCGATGTTTGGTGTGTGTCTAGGGCATCAATTGATTGCACTCGCAAGCGGAGCGTCAAGCTTCAAATTGAAATTCGGACACCGCGGAGCGAATCACCCAGTAAAAGATCTGACAACGGGACGTACGGAACTCACTTCACAAAACCACGGCTACGCCATCGATCTAGCATCACTTGAACAGACAGATTTAGAACTGACGCATATTGCATTAAATGACCAAACGGTAGAAGGTGTGCGTCATAAACAGTATCCGGTGTTCTGTGTTCAATTCCACCCGGAAGGTTCAGCTGGACCGGAAGACTCCGTCCATTTGTTCGATCAGTTCATCACACTCATGCAAACAGCAGGGAAAGCGGGGAAACAACATGCCTAAACGTAACGACATTGAAACGATTCTCGTGATTGGGTCAGGCCCAATTGTCATTGGTCAAGCAGCAGAATTTGATTATGCAGGGACGCAAGCATGTATCGCACTTCGTGAAGAAGGCTACCGAGTCATTTTAGTCAATTCGAATCCTGCAACCATTATGACGGATACAGAAATGGCGGATAAAGTATATATGGAGCCGCTGACACTCGAGTTTGTATCAAACATCATCCGCAAAGAGCGTCCAGATGCGCTTCTTCCGACACTAGGTGGGCAAACAGGTCTAAACATGGCGATTGAACTTCACGCTTCAGGCATTTTAGACGAGCTAGGAGTAGAAATCTTAGGAACGAAACTCGATGCCATTCACCAAGCAGAAGACCGAGATTTGTTCCGCACACTTATGAATGAACTTGGCGAACCTGTGCCTGAAAGTACGATTATCCATAACATACAAGAAGCGAAAGCATTCGTTGAGCAGATTGGGTATCCAGTAATTGTGCGTCCAGCATTCACGCTAGGTGGAACAGGCGGAGGAATTTGCCACAACGACCAAGAGCTTCAAGAAATTGTGGCTAGCGGATTAAAGTACAGTCCGGTAACTCAGTGTCTCCTTGAAAAATCTATCGCAGGCTTTAAAGAAATTGAATATGAAGTGATGCGAGATTCCAACGACAATGCAATTGTCGTGTGTAACATGGAGAATTTTGATCCGGTCGGCATTCACACAGGAGACTCCATCGTGGTCGCACCAACTCAGACACTTACTGATCGTGAAAACCAGATGCTCCGCAATGTCTCCTTGAAAATCATTCGTGCACTGAAAATTGAAGGCGGATGTAACGTCCAACTTGCTCTCGATCCACATAGCTTCCAGTACTACATCATTGAAGTAAACCCACGAGTCAGCCGCTCGTCTGCCCTTGCCTCAAAAGCGACAGGCTATCCGATTGCGAAACTCGCTGCGAAAATTGCGGTGGGACTTACTCTAGATGAAATGATGAACCCAGTAACTGGAAAGACGTATGCATGTTTTGAACCTGCCCTTGATTACATCGTGGCAAAAATTCCGAGATGGCCATTTGATAAGTTTGAAAAGGCAAAGCGAAATTTAGGTACACAGATGAAAGCGACAGGAGAAGTCATGTCCCTCGGTCGTTCATTTGAAGAAGCAATCTTAAAATCGATTCGCTCACTCGAGACGGGTCACATGCATTTGGAGATGAAAAATGCGGACCGGATTACAGATGAGTGGATCATGAAACGCATTAAGCGGGCAGGAGATGAACGACTCTTCTTTATCGGAGAAGCCCTGCGACGTGGTGTAACAGTAGAACAAATCCATGAGTGGAGCCAAATCGATTTCTTCTTCCTTCACAAGCTTAAAAGCATCGTCGACTTCGAGACAACGCTGAAAGAAGCAATCGGTGACAGAAATACACTTTATACGGCGAAACGTATGGGCTTTGCTGATGTAACCATCGCAAAACTTTGGAACTGGACCGAGCAACAAGTCTATGACTTCCGTAAAGAAAATAAGATGTTCCCAGTTTATAAAATGGTCGATACGTGCGCAGGTGAGTTCGAGTCTGAAACTCCTTATTTCTACGGCACGTATGAGCAAGAGAACGAGTCGATTCGTTCTGAGAAGAAAAGCGTCATCGTGCTAGGGTCAGGTCCAATCCGAATTGGACAAGGTGTAGAGTTTGACTACGCGACCGTGCATTCAGTATGGGCGATTAAAGAGTCAGGCTATGAAGCCATTATTGTCAACAATAACCCGGAAACGGTTTCTACTGACTTCTCAATCTCTGATAAACTCTATTTCGAACCACTGACGCTTGAAGATGTCATGCACATCGTGGAACTCGAAAAACCAGAAGGCGTCATCGTGCAATTTGGTGGACAAACGGCGATCAACCTAGCGGCAGGACTTGAAGCACGTGGGGTGAAAATTCTTGGGACGTCTCTTGAAGACTTAGACCGTGCCGAGAACCGCAACAAGTTTGAAGCGCTGTTGAATGAAATCGGCATTCCGCAGCCGGAAGGGAAAACGGCCGTATCTGTTGAAGAAGCACTTGAAAATGCACGTCGAATCGGATTCCCAGTGCTTGTCCGCCCGTCTTATGTACTCGGTGGTCGTGCGATGGAAATCGTCTATAACGAAGAGGAACTGGTTCATTACATGGAGCATGCGGTCGAAGCAAGTCCGGAACATCCGGTTCTAGTGGATCGCTACTTGACGGGAACAGAGATTGAAGTAGATGCGATCTCTGACGGAGAAACAGTCGTCATCCCAGGAATAATGGAGCATATTGAACGCGCAGGGGTACACTCAGGGGACTCCATTGCGGTGTATCCTCCTCAGAACCTTTCTGAACAAACGATGAACTTACTTGTTGAATACACCACTCGACTAGCAAAAGCATTGAACACAGTCGGTTTACTCAACATTCAATATGTGATATCACGTGGAGAGATCTATGTGCTTGAAGTGAATCCGCGTGCAAGTCGAACTGTACCTTTCCTGAGCAAGATTACCGGGATCCCAATGGCAAACTTGGCGACAAAAGCGATTCTTGGTACGACGTTAAAAGAGATGGGGTACGAAGCGGGTCTTGCTCCTGAACAACAAGGAGTCTACGTCAAAGTGCCTGTCTTCAGCTTCGCGAAGCTTCGCCGGGTAGATACAACGCTCGGTCCAGAAATGAAGTCGACAGGGGAAGTATTAGGCAAAGATCGCACACTTGAAAAGGCGCTCTACAAAGGATTGGTCGCAGCAGGGCTTGAAATGAAGCCACACGGTACGGTGCTGATGACAGTAGCGAATAAGGATAAAGAGGAAGCGGCAAACCTCGCTGCCCGGTTCCACGCAATTGGTTACAACATTTTAGCGACAGAAGGGACGGCACAGGCCTTCTTTGAAAAAGGGATTCCGGCTGATACGGTTCAAAAAATCGGAGATTCTGGTGAAACGCTTGTGGATGTGATTCAGTCCGGAAAAGCTCAATTTGTTGTCAACACGCTGACGAAAGGAAAGCAGCCAGCTCGTGACGGTTTCCGAATTCGTCGAGAAGCTGTTGAAAATGGCGTTCCGATTCTTACTTCTCTTGACACAGCAGAAGCCATCTTGCGTGTCATGGAATCGATGACGTTCACAACTGAAACGATGCAACCAGCGGAGGTACGTCAATGATTGGATCAGGAAAGATGGAAGTGGTCAAGCACAAGGAAATTGCACACAATATCTACGAAATGACGGTTATCGGCCAACAAGTCGCTCAGATGAAGTCGCCAGGTCAGTTTGTGCATATTCGAGTCTCTGATCACAGCGAACCACTTCTTCGTCGCCCAATCAGCATTGCGTCAATTGATTCAGAAACACTTGAATTTACGATGATTTACCGTGTGGATGGTAGAGGGACTGAATTGTTATCTCAAAAGCGAAGTGGGGACACGATTGATGTCCTCGGTCCGCTCGGTAACGGATTTCCGGTTTCAGCAGCAGAGACAGGGCAACATGCCTGGTTAATAGGAGGAGGGATTGGCGTGCCCCCTCTTTATGAACTAGCCAAACGCTTGACGTCCAATGGTGTGAAAGTGACGATGATTCTTGGTTTTCAGTCAGCTCAAGATGTGTTTTACGAAGAAGCGTTTAAAGAATTGGGCGAGACGTTCATTACAACAGTAGATGGAACATACGGAACACAAGGATTTGTTACAACGAAAATGAATGAACTCCCAGAACCGCCGAATGTCTATTATAGCTGTGGACCAAAACCCATGCTTCATGCTGTCGAGAAAGCCCTCAAAGGCACTCCGGGATATCTATCCTTTGAACAGCGGATGGGATGCGGTATAGGTGCATGTTTTGCATGCGTTTGCCCGACAACAGAAGGTGACGGTGCTTACGTAAAAGTATGCTCTGATGGACCGGTCTTTCAAGCGGGGGTGATTGCATGAGTAAACTCGCTATCACCTTACCTGGTCTTGAATTAACCAACCCTATCATGCCTGCATCCGGGTGCTTTGGATTTGGGCAAGAATATGCCAAGTTTTATGATTTAAGTGTTTTAGGTGCCATTATGATAAAGGCGACTACAGAAATCAGTCGCTTTGGAAATCCGACACCACGTGTTGCAGAGACGGCGAGCGGCATGTTGAATGCCATCGGACTTCAAAACCCGGGTCTTGAGCATGTTCTAGAGCACGAACTGAAGTGGTTAGAACAATATGATGTGCCGATTATTGCGAATGTGGCAGGATCGGAAGTCGAGGATTACGTCCATGTGGCACGTGAGATTTCGAAAGCACCGAATGTCCATGCACTGGAACTTAATATTTCCTGTCCGAATGTGAAATGTGGTGGAATTGCCTTTGGAACGGATCCTGTAGTAGCAGGTGAATTGACGAGAGCTGTGAAAGATGTGTCGACGGTTCCGGTTTACGTGAAACTATCCCCGAACGTATCCAATATTGTAGCGATTGCGAAAGCAGTGGAAGCTGCGGGAGCGGACGGCATTACAATGATCAACACACTACTGGGAATGCGTCTCGATGAAAAGACAGGAAAACCGCTCCTTGCGAATCGCACGGGTGGACTATCTGGTCCGGCCATCAAACCAGTTGCGCTACGTATGATTTATGAAGTATATCCACATGTAAACATTCCGATTATCGGAATGGGTGGCGTGCAGAACATTCAAGATGTCATTGACTTCATGTCAGTTGGTGCTCAAGCGGTGGCAGTAGGAACAGCCAATTTTGTCGACCCATTTATTTGTCCAAAATTGATTGAAGAGCTTCCAGAAGAATTGGACCGACTTGGCTTGGATTCTATTTCTGAACTTGTAGGGAGGGCACACCGATGACAAAACCCATTTTGGCTCTCGACTTCTCAGAATGGAATGAAGTTGAGCAGTTTTTAAAACGTTTTGATGAGCCACTATTTGTAAAAGTCGGCATGGAACTGTATCTTCAACACGGACCACGTGTTATTCAAGAGCTAAAGTCTCGAGGGCATGAACTGTTTCTTGATTTGAAACTTCACGACATTCCGACGACTGTCTATAAAGCGATGCGCGGACTAGCTAAACTTGATGTAGATCTTATCAATGTTCATGCGGCTGGTGGAATCGATATGATGCGCGCAGCAAAAGAAGGTTTAGAGGAGGGGGCTCAAGGCGTTCGTCCGGATTTGATTGCAGTCACGCAGTTGACCTCCACAACCGAAGCCTCTATGCAAAAGGAGCAAGGGATTCCTTGGACGCTCGACCAGTCTGTCTTGCATTACGCAGAAAATGCGAAAATAGCTGGGCTTGACGGTGTCGTCTGCTCGGTACTCGAGGCGAAGAGACTGACAGAGAATCTGGGGACTGACTTTTATAAGGTCACGCCGGGTATCCGACTAGCGGAAGGAGCTGCTCACGATCAAAAGCGTGTGGCCACTCCAGAAGAAGCGCGGAACAATGGCTCTACCCATATTGTTGTGGGAAGAGCGATTACTCAAGCTAGCGACCCTGTCGCCGTGTATCAACAACTCGTAGCAGACTGGAGGAATTTACAGTGACTGTAGCAGCAGCAAAAGCGTTACTCAAGGCTTCGGCCGTTCAATTTTCAACGGACCCTATGTTTACATGGGCATCGGGCATTCAGTCGCCGATTTACTGCGACAATCGTTTACTTATGGGATACCCGGAACTTCGTGAACGCGTTGCTCATGAGCTAGCGCAACTTATTAAAGAAAAGTTTCCAGAAGCAGGAGTTGTCGCTGGAACTGCTACCGCGGGGATTCCCCATGCGGCTTGGGTAAGCACACTTCTGAATTGTCCTATGCTATATGTACGTTCAAAAGCGAAAGAACACGGCCGAGGCAATCAGATTGAAGGTCGTGTCAATCAAGGCGACAAAGTCGTTGTCATTGAAGACTTGATATCGACAGGCGGAAGTAGCTTGACAGCAGTCGAAGCGTTGCGTCAAAAAGGTGTCGAAGTATTAGGCGTGGTTAGCATCTTCTCATACGGTCTCCCAAAAGCACAGCAAGCATTTGACCAAATTGGCATTCCTTACTACTCGCTGACGAATTTGGAAGAGCTCCTAAGTGAAGCAGGCGACGATGGCAAGTTAAGCCAGTCGCAAATGCTGGAAATCACGAACTGGCATGAGGGATTAAAACAGAAGAATGCGTGAAAATGCTGACGCGAGGCACAAAAAAGAGACCTGACAGGAAACTGTCCGGTCTCTTTTCTTATACTGGGAACTCGTGTGAAAAGCGCGTCCACTCGTGCGATACGGGTTGACTGGTGCGAAAAACCCCTCAACTGGTGCGAAAACCCCCTCAACTGGTGCGAAAAACACGGAATCTCGTGCGAAAGTTGCGTCCACTCGTGCGATACGGGTTGACTGGTGCGAAAAACCCCTCAACTGGTGCGGAAATCAGATGCACTAGTGCGAAAACCGCACCAACGTCCACACCTCATCTCACGATATCTTAGCAGCCCATAAATCATACGCCAATTATTATTTCTGCAGCGCCCGAACCGTCTCCTGATCCGGAGTTACATAAAGTGTCTTTTGCTCAAAATAAATAACAAACCCAGGTTTCGAACCGTTCGGCTTCTTCACGTGACGTATCTCGGTGTAGTCCACAGGAACGGAAGACGAATCTCGTGCTTTACTGAAGTAGGCAGCTAGGACAGCGGCTTCCTGTAATGTCTCTTCTGACGGTTCCGAAGAATGAATAACGACGTGCGACCCCGGAATGTCTTTAGTGTGAAGCCATGTGTCTGTTCGTTTCGCTAATTTGAACGTCAAATAATCATTTTGTTTATTGTTCTTTCCAACAGAGATTGGCGTGCCGTCTGACGCTACAAATGCTTCTGGTTTTGGTTTCGATTCCTTTTGTTGCTTGGCTTTCGCCCGCTTCTTCAAGTACCCCTGATCCATCAACTCTTCTCGAATTTCTTCAATATCGGAAGGAGAAGCTTGTTCGAGTTGACGCATGATTTCGTTTAAATAAATGAGTTCTTGGTCTGTTTTCTTCATTTGCGTTTTTACTTCAAGAAGTGCTGTTTTCGCTTTGTTGTATCGATGGAAGTAATTTTGCGCATTCTGAGAGGGAGACTTCTTCGGGTCCAGAGAAATTGTAACCATCGCTTGATTTTCATCGTAATAATCAATCACGTCAACTTCTTTCATCCCGCGGTCCAGCAAGTGAAGGTTCGCCATTAATAGCTCGCCTTTTTTCTGATCTTCCTGTAAATTTTCGGCGCGCGTTAAGTCTGCCTGCAACTTTTTCAGCTTTGTCGTTAACTTCTTTCGTTCATTGACTAACCAGCGTTCAAGATCGCCAGCTTGCTGTTTCACGCGGTCACGTTCTGCTTTTTGGTAATACACGCGGTCTAATAAATGACCAAGTGAAGCCGCAGGTTGCCATTCCTCAGCCACATGCTCGAGTTTTGAAGCAGAGAACAACGTTTTTCCTTTCACTTCCACACTTCCAGGTGAATCGCCGCCTCGCAAGAAACTCATGAGGTAGTTATACGAACTTTGACCACCCCGACTTGCTAGCTCTTCTGCGTGAAGCTTTGCCACCCCTTGATAATGACTCATCCAGTCTTCTTTCGTTTCCGGAAGTGAATGTTCTGGAGTCAACAAGAAGGGATTGTCTTTCTCTTGTTTGGGCGGATAGATGTAGGTTTGACCTGGCATCATCGTGCGGTATGAGTTCATTGAAGGAGGAAGGTGTTTCATCGTCTCCACAATCTTTTGAGTGTCTCCGTTAATTAAGGAGAGATTACTGTGGCGACCCATAATTTCCATGATGAGGATACGGTTTGTGTCATCACCAATCTCGTCTTTACTGCGAATGGTCATCTGAATGACGCGGTCGGCCCCGTACTGTTCAATCTTTTCAATAAACCCGCCTTCGATGTGCTTCCGCATCATCATGCAAAAGAGGGGTGGTGTCTTTGGGTTGTCAATCGATTCATAAGTGAGATGCATGCGAGCATACGACGGATGAATGGAATAAAGAAGCTTATGATTCTGCCCGTTCGAGCGAATGTGAAGCATCAGTTCTTGTGCGTTCGGCTGGTGGATCCGAGTGATGCGTCCGCTGACGAGCGCTTGTAATTCGTGTACGATTGCTGCTGTAAATAATCCGTCAAATGCCATTTTAATTCCTCTTTCAAAACGTTTTGTTCTATTCTAACATGATGTGCTATAATCAAGTAAGTATGTTGAATGTGAAGGAGTTACTATGTATAAAGAACGCGGAATCTTAATCGTCCTCTCCGGACCTTCGGGTGTCGGCAAAGGCACGGTGCGAAAAGAGCTGTTTTCGACACCGGAAACCAACTATGAATATTCGATTTCGATGACAACACGGGCTCCTCGCGAAGGTGAAGTTGACGGTGTTGATTATTTTTTTAAATCGAAAAAAGAGTTTGAAGAACTTATTGCACAAGGTCGTCTCCTTGAATATGCCAACTACGTAGGGAACTATTATGGAACCCCACTGGATTATGTCAATGCGACCCTGGATGCAGGCCGCGATGTCTTTTTAGAGATTGAAGTACAAGGCGCACGACTTGTTCGAGAAAAAGCACCGGATGCGTTATTCATTTTCCTCGCACCGCCAAGTCTTCGAGAACTCGAAAGTCGTCTTGTTGGACGTGGAACGGAAACAGAAGAAGTCATCGAAGCACGAATTGCCGCCGCTCGTGAAGAGCTTGCGATGATGGACTTGTATGATTATGTGGTAGAAAACGATCAAGTTGATCGCGCGTGTGATAAAATTAATGCAATTGTTACGGCTGAACATTGTCGACGTGACCGCGTTGAACAACGGTACATAGCCATGTTGAAGGGAGAACTCTAAATGTTATATCCATCAGTGGATTCATTAAAGAAAAAAGTTGATTCAAAGTACTCGTTGGTAAGTATTGCTTCAAAACGTGCTCGCCAAATGCAGGAAGAGAAAAGTATGCGTTTACCAAAGTATGTTTCGGATAAATACGTAGGGAAAGCATTAGAAGAAGTCGCTACTGGCGTTTTAATTAACGAAGCGGCTGACCAGAACGTCGTATACGAAGACGAAGTGTAAAACATACCTCCCAAAGATTTTCTTTGGGAGGTCATTCTGTATAAAAGGGGATTTTTAGATGAAAAAGATCTTGCTCTGTGTAACAGGCGGTATTGCAGTTTATAAGGCGGTCGCGCTTGTCAGTAAACTGACTCAGGCAGGGTATGACGTCCGCGTCATCATGAGTGAGTCCGCCCAACAGTTTGTCCAACCACTTACATTTCAGGCGATGTCCCGAAATGATGTCTATACAGATACATTTGATGAAAAAGATTCAAAAGTCATTGCCCATATTGATTTAGCAGACTGGGCAGACCTTATTGTGGTTGCTCCGGCTACTGCGAATACGATCGGCAAATATGCGAATGGTATAGCAGACGACATGATTACGACGACTTTACTTGCTACGACTAAACCTGTATGGATGGCTCCAGCTATGAATGTGCATATGTATGATCATCCAGCGGTAAAAGAAAATATTGATACGCTTTACAAGCGAGGCATTCGCTTTATCGAACCTTCTGAAGGGTATCTTGCATGTGGATATGTAGGGAAAGGACGACTTGAAGAACCTGAGCAGATTGTGGGACGGGTTTCCGAGTTTTTCGCTCCAAAAGAATTGCCACTACGAGGAAAGAAAATTGTCATCACAGCTGGACCAACCCGGGAACGCATCGACCCTGTACGCTACGTCTCCAATTTCTCATCTGGAAAAATGGGGTTTGCAATGGCACAAGCGGCAGTGGAACTTGGTGGAAATGTGACACTTATCGCTGGACCCGTTCATTTAGATACACCTCCCAATGTAGAAAGAATCAATGTGGAAAGTGCCGAAGACATGTATCAAGCCGTTTCAGTACGCTTTGATCAAACCAATCTGTTAATCATGACGGCTGCTGTTGCGGATTATAAACCAAAACATCAAGCCAATCAAAAAATCAAGAAACAAGACAGTGATACAGCTTTAGAGATGGAGCGAACAAAAGACATTCTAGCGACGATGGGGCTACGGAAAACGACCCAAGTCATCATGGGGTTTGCTGCTGAGACGAATGATGTGATCACATATGCAACTCGTAAACGTGAAAAGAAAAATACTGATTATATCGTGGCGAATGATGTAACGGCAGAAGGCGTAGGATTTGGAACAGATACCAATCAAGTAACACTTGTATCTAAAGATGGAATCAAAGAATTTCCGATGCTTCCGAAACATGCACTCGCTCACGAGTTATTAGCGTATATTGCGAATCAGGAGGGGTGGCAATCGTGATTGCCAAAGTGATTGTCGATGTTTCGACAGCTGCGATTGACCGACCGTTTGATTATCAAGTTCCTGAAGAATGGGAAGCGTTCATTCAACCGGGTGTTCGGGTACATGTTCCCTTTGGTCCACGCAAAGTGCAAGGATTTGTCATTGGTATTGATGAGACTAGCCAGGTGGAGTCTGCAAAATTAAAGCCCCTGCAGTCGGTGATTGATGTGGAGCCTGTCCTTACAAAGGAATTATTAGAACTTGCAAAGTGGTTGAAAGATGATACGTTATGCTTTTATAACGATGCCCTTCAAGTGATGATACCCGCAGCACTGCGTGCAGCGTATTCAAAAATTGTTCATGTCGACTCATCCGTAAGCCTCTCTCAAAAATTTGAGAGTCTTCTTTCAAAGGATAGGGAAGTTGACTTTCAACAGATAGAAAAAGCAAAACTGTTGCCTGAATTAAAACACCTTTTACAAAATCAACTAGCAGAAATCGAAACGCGGATACGTCAGCGCTCCACTCCTAAAAAACAAACTGTGTATCACGTGGCTAGTGTCCCTGAAGAAATAGGAGGGAATGCGAAGAAGCAGCTTCAAGTCCTTGAGTGGATTAGAGAAAAGCAAGTATCTTTCTTTACACTTCCTCAACTTCAACAGGATTTTTCGGTCACGGGAGCAGTAGTGGAGGCGATGGTGCAAAAAGGGTATTTGACGAAGAAAAAGCAAGAAATCTACCGAGAAATCGAGATGCTTGGGGATGCGTCTACAGACAAAGTCGTCGAGCTGACAGATAAGCAAAATGATGTGCTGAGTCAAATCATCACGTCGGCTGACCAACAGCAAAGTGACGTCTTTTTGTTACACGGGATTACCGGAAGTGGAAAGACAGAAATTTATCTACATGCCATTGAACATACATTATCTTTAAACAAAGAGGCCATCATGTTGGTACCAGAAATTGCACTTACTCCACAAATGGTATTGCGCTTTAAAATGCGATTTGGTGAGCAAGTAGCCGTCATGCATAGTGGCTTATCAATCGGAGAGAAATATGACGAGTGGCGGAAAGTCATTCGAAAGGAAGTAAAAGTCGTCGTAGGCGCTCGCTCAGCCATCTTTGCTCCTTTTGAAAATCTTGGACTACTTATTTTAGATGAAGAACATGAGTCATCTTATAAACAAGAAGACTCTCCACGTTACCATGCGCGCGAAGTTGCGAAGTGGCGTGCAGAATTTGCTCATTGTCCCGTCATTTTAGGTAGTGCCACACCTTCGATTGAATCGTATGCACGAGCGACGAAAGGCGTCTATCACCTCGTAAAACTACCAGGGAGAGCCAATGCAAAACCACTTCCACCTGTGGAACTGATCGATATGCGTGAACAATTAAAAGGTGGAAACCGTTCGATGTTCAGTATCGAACTTGCCGATGCAATACGAGACCGACTTGCAAAAAGAGAACAAATTGTGTTGTTCTTGAATAAACGTGGCTTCTCTTCTTTCGTTCTCTGCCGCGATTGTGGTTCGACCGTCCAGTGTCCGAATTGTGATATCAGCTTGACGTACCACCGTATGGGGGAGGCGCTTCGCTGTCACTACTGTGGCTATGAGGAACAAGTCCCTACACAGTGTCCTCAGTGTAAAAGTGAACACATTCGTTTCTTTGGAACGGGAACACAAAAAGTAGAGGAAGAATTGACTCGTCTCTTTCCGGAAGCTCGCACGCTTCGTATGGATGTAGATACAACGCGGACAAAAGGAGCACACGAGCGCATCCTACATCACTTTGGACAGAAACAAGCAGAAATTTTACTAGGTACACAAATGATTGCCAAGGGTCTCGACTTTCCTGATGTGACGCTTGTAGGCGTTCTAAATGCAGATACATCGTTGCACCTCGCCGATTTCCGAGCCGCTGAAAAGACGTTCCAGCTAATCACTCAAGTCAGTGGTCGTGCAGGCCGTCATGAAAAAGAAGGAAAAGTCATCGTCCAGACGTATGACCCGGATCATTATGCTCTTGAGTATGCCAAAATGCATGACTACGTAGCTTTTTACACAAAAGAAATGCAAATCCGTAAAGTGTATGAGTATCCTCCGTTCTACTATTTGACGCATATTCAAATCAGTCATCCCGATGTGCTGGTAACAGCTGAGTATGCGGATAAAGTGGCATCTTGGCTACGTGATGAACTATCCAACCAAGCGACTGTAATCGGACCAACTGCATCTGCAATCAGTAGAATACAGGACAGATACCGGTATCAGTGCATTATAAAATATAAAAAAGAACCAAATCTTATTCCTGTACTACATCAGTTGTTAAAACTGACGCGTAGTGAATGGGAAAAGCAAGGCGTGCGAATCGGTATCGATTTGCATCCTTCAACTCTTGTTTAGAAATGAGGAAAGTTAATGACTGTTCTACCAATTGTGAAACATCCGAACGAAATTTTAACAACGCCAGCACAAGAAGTAAAATCGTTTGATCAAAAACTAGCAACATTACTTGATGATATGTACGAAACGATGGTTGCTGCAGACGGAATTGGTCTTGCAGCACCGCAAGTAGGCATCTCCAAACGAGTGGCCATTGTCGATTTAGGTGAAGGGCAAGACATCATCGAAATGATTAATCCGGAAGTTGTGGCAATCGGCGGAAAAGAAATTGAAGTAGAGGGTTGTCTAAGTTTTCCAGACCTTTATGGAGAAGTTGAGCGTCCTTTCTACGTGAAAATAGAAGCAGAAGACCGCTCAGGAAATCTGTATGAATTAGAGGCAGAGGATTATGAGGCACGTGCGATTTTGCATGAAATCGATCATTTGAATGGTATTTTATTCACGGAGAAAATCATACGCTATGTGAGCCCAGAAGAATTCTTGGAGGAGGAGGAAGAGGAATGACATCCATCGTATTTATGGGGACTCCTGACTTCTCTGCACCAATTCTTGAAATGCTTGTGGAAGAGGGGTACAACGTGCTCGCTGTTGTCACTCAACCTGACCGCCCAGTAGGAAGAAAGAAAGTGTTAACTCCTCCTCCGGTAAAAGTAGAGGCACTAAGACATGGTCTTGAAGTATTGCAACCTGAGAAGTTATCTGGAAGTTTAGAAGAACAGCGACTCGTCGAACTTCAGCCTGATTTGATTGTGACAGCAGCTTTTGGACAGTTGTTACCGGAGAGCGTACTCGAGCTTCCAAAGCTTGGTTGTATTAATGTTCATGCTTCATTACTTCCTGCTTACCGTGGAGGCGCACCAATTCATCAAGCAGTGATGGATGGACAGAGTCATACAGGCGTGACCATCATGTATATGGTCAAAAAGCTCGATGCAGGAGATATCATTTCCCAAGTCGAAGTAGCTATCGAAGATACCGATACAACCGGTATTCTCTTTGATAAATTAAGTCTGGCTGGGAAAAACTTACTGAAAGATACATTACCTTTCATTATAGACGGCACGAATAAGCGAGTTCCGCAAGATGAGTCATTAGTTACATATGCGAGAAACATCTCCCGTGAACAGGAGCGTATGGACTGGACGAATACATCGACTACTCTATGGAATCAAGTTCGTGGATTAAATCCATGGCCAGGAGCTTACACGACCTTTGAAGGCCAAAACGTTAAGGTATGGCGGGCGAAACGAGTAAAAGGGAAAACTGGTGCTAAACCTGGCGAAATCATCCGCAACGATAAAGAATTCGTCATCCAAACAGGTGATGGGGAAGCACTTGCCATCTATGAAATACAACCTGCCGGGAAGAAAAAACTATCAATCGATGAATTTTTACGTGGCGTCGGTTCGACTTATACGTTAGGGGCAAGATTTGAATGACCAAAAAATTAATCGGTAATCCACGCGATGCCGCTCTTGAAGTGCTACTCGAAGTGAGTAAAAATCAAGCCTATAGCAACTTACTCGTCTCACGAAAAATCAAAGAGTATAAACTAGAAGGTCCAGACCGTGGACTTATGACTGAACTTGCTTACGGAACACTTCAACACCAAACGAAGCTCGATTTTCTGCTTGCACCCTTTCTTAAAGGAAAAATTGAAACGTGGGTACGAGTTCTTCTTCGACTGTCCATCTATCAGCTTGTATTTTTAGATCGTATTCCAGAACATGCGGTGGTCAATGAAGCGGTCGCCATTTCAAAAAAACGTGGTCACAAAGGAATCTCCGGTTTAGTAAATGGTGTGTTGCGTTCATTCCTTCGTGAAGGTCCACGTTCGACAGAGACAATTGCAGACCCACTTCAACGCCTTGCTGTTGAGACGAGTCATCCGGAGTGGTTACTGAAAGACTGGATTGACCGCTATGGATTTGAGAAAGCACGTGAAATTGCAGAACAGAACAATACAGCACCACCTCAAACTGTACGAGTTAATACGGTAAAAGTCAGCCGTGAAGATGCCATCGCCACATTAGAAGAAGAAGGATTTAGTGTTCGAAAAGGAATTGTAGAAGAGTCCTTACATGTTTCCGGTAAACCAGCTGCCTCTTCACAACTCTTTAAAACAGGTCTTCTGACAATTCAAGATGAGAGCTCAATGTTGCCAGCTCATGCGTTACAACTCAAACAAGGTTTGAGTGTATTGGATATGTGTGCGGCTCCTGGAGGAAAAACTACACATATCGCTCAGTTGATGGGGGATACTGGGAACGTTATTGCTCTTGACCTGCATCCGCATAAAGTAAAACTGATTCGTGAAAATGCCGAACGTCTCGGGTTAACAACAATTGAACCACTCGTAGGGGATGCACGACAAGCAGGCGAGATAGTCAATGGAGCCCTATTTGATCGCATTTTAATTGACGCACCATGTAGTGGGTATGGTGTCATTCGCAGAAAGCCCGATATGAAATATACAAAGCAGCCTACGGATGCAGCCCGACTCGCTGAAATTCAGTCTGCGATTCTGGAAGAAGCCTACGTATTGTTAAAACCTGGTGGTACAATTGTTTATAGCACGTGTACAATAGAGCCAACAGAAAATCAGCAGGTTGTGGAGGCCTTCTTATCTCAACATCCGGATATGGAATCAATTGATTTACCAGTCATTTTAGAGAAATTGCCACACCTTTCGGAGGGACCAGGAATTCAAATCCTCCCGTATGCGGACGGAGATGGCTTTTATCTAGCCACGTTGACAAAACGCGCGATCTAACACATACAGGGGTGAGGGAATGGAATTTGTTCATCGTACAGATGTAGGTAAAAAGCGAAATATCAATGAAGATTATTTAGAGGTTACAGAGAAAGCTGAACAGCTTCATCTTGCCGTTTTAGCAGATGGAATGGGTGGACACAACGCAGGAGACGTCGCAAGCGAACTGGCTGTCCGCTTTCTGACAGACCGATTTCAAAAATCAGATCTTCGTGCAGACAGTGAAGCTAATCTCGTGTCGATGTGGCTGAAGGAAGCGTACGAAGGAGCTAATGAGCGCATAAACCGAATCGCGGAGAGTGATCCAAGTTGTAAAGGTATGGGGACAACACTCATTGCAGCTGTTTTTCAAGCAAATCAAGTGACTTTTGCCCATATCGGAGACAGTAGAGTGTACTTGTTCTCTAAAGGGGAAATCAAACCATTGACGAAAGACCACTCTTACGTCAATGTGCTACTTGATTCAGGAGAAATCAATGAAGAACAAGCAAGAAATCACCCAAAGAAAAATATGTTAATGAAAGCTATAGGTACAGAAGTAAACATTGACCCAGATATACTTTCAATAAAGCTTCGACAAGGCGAAATCATTCTTATGTGTTCAGATGGGCTGAGCAATAAGGTAACGCCGGAGCAGATGGTTCACATTCTTTCAGAAAGTGTGTCCCTCGAAGCCAAAGTCGATGCATTTGTGCAACTTGCCAATGCTGAGGGTGGGGAGGACAATATTTCAATTATTCTCTGCTGTATGAAAGCAGGTGAAGAAGCATGTTGATCGGAAAACGAATTGGTGGACGCTATAAGCTTGAGAAGCATATCGGTGGGGGCGGAATGTCTAACGTCTACCTTGCGCATGATATGATTCTTGATCGCGATGTGGCTATCAAAATTTTACGCTATGACTTTTCAAATGAAGATGAATTGAACCGAAGATTCCAGCGAGAAGCGCTGTCTGTAACGTCTCTGACCCATGACAATATTGTCACGATTTATGACGTAGGGGAAGATGAAGATGTTCATTACATTGTGATGGAACATGTGCGCGGCAATACGTTGAAGGAATACATAGCTGAGCACGCACCGATTTCACCAACACGAGCTGTTCAAATTATGAAACAGCTAACATCAGCTATTGAACATGCCCATGAACATCACATTGTCCATCGAGATATTAAGCCACAAAACATTCTCATGGATGAACAAGGCAACGTAAAAGTAACTGATTTTGGCATTGCAATGGCTTTGTCAGCAACATCCTTTACGCAAACAAATTCAGTCCTTGGAACTGTTCACTATTTGTCGCCAGAACAGGCACGTGGGGGAACAGCAACGAAAAAATCTGATATCTATGCACTTGGGATTGTTTTTTATGAACTACTCACAGGCCAATTACCGTTCAAAGGTGAATCAGCAGTATCGATTGCGCTGAAACATTTACAGGCAGAGACGCCATCTGTTCGAGCCATCAATCCAGCGATTCCTCAAAGTCTTGAAAATGTCGTCTTAAAATCGACTGCCAAGAAGCCTGAAGATCGCTACCGGTCTGTCGAAGAGATGCGTCAACAAATAAGTACAGCGCTCGATCCAGACCGTGTGAACGAACCAAAGTATGCGCCAACTTATGACGATGATGCAACGAAAGTGATGCCTGTTATAAAAGAACCGGCCAAATCTGAGGACCTCATCCAGACAAAGGCTATTGAGAAAAAAGTGGAGGAGCCTGTTCGACCAGCTCCACCACCTAATAAGAAAAAACGCAAAACAGGCGTGATCATTGCATCAATCCTGGGTGCTATTCTCTTTCTTGCCATATTGATCATTGTGGCGTTTCCAGGTCTTTTCAAACCTGCTAAAATTGAAGTGCCTAATTTAGTGGGTCTCACGGAAGAAGCAGCGATTGAAGAAATAGAAGCCAATAATTTTGCCGTCGGTGACATTCGAGAAGAATTTTCGGATGAAGTTGAACCTGGAATTGTCATTCGGAGCACACCAGAAGCTGGGCGACTCCGTGATCCAGAAACAGAAATAAGCTTGTTTGTGTCTCTCGGGAGTGAGTTGGCAGAAATGAGTGATTACCGTGGCAGAGACATTGACCAAGTTCGGGATTTATTGACGAATCAATTTCGTTCGATTGAAACGGTTGAAGAATTTTCAGATGAACCAGATGGAACAATACTTGACCAAAACCCAGCTCCAGGGGAAGAAGTCAACGTTCAAGAGACGAATCTCGTCTTTACTGTTAGTAAAGGCCGTCAGCTCATCGAACTTTCCGATTTAACAGGCTATAACGAACGCGCTTTAGAAGCATATGAACGCTCTTCCGGTTTTAAAATAACGGTTCGCAGCCGGGAAAATTCAGAAGATGTACCTGCTGGGGAAGTTTTACGACAAGACCCATCTGCCGGAACACGTTTAGAAGCAGGTGCAGAAGTTGCGGTAGTGGTCTCGAATGGCCCTAGAGCGGCAGCTACGAAACTCTATGTCGTATCTGTAGAAATTCCATACACGAATGAACCGGAAGAACCGGAACCTGGAACGGAAGATGAAGAACAAGAGCCGAATGAAACCGAACCTGTTCCGCAAAATGTTAAAATCTTTGTTCAAGATAAGACACGAACTCTTGCCGAACCCATTGAAGAGTTTGAAAGCACTCAAACTGAAACGCGCAGGTTGCAGCTAGAGATTGAAGAGGGAAGCAAAGGGGCATACCGTATCGAAGTCGACAATGTGGTGATCAAACAAGAAACTATTAACTATCAAGACCTACCGTAAGGAGGAATGGGATGCCAACTGGACAAATTCGTAAAGCATTAAGCGGTTATTACTATATCTTTGACGGAGGCCAACTCGTTCAAACCCGTGCGAGAGGGGTTTTCCGCAAACGCGGACAATCACCACTTGTCGGAGATTTTGTAACGTACACCATTGAAGGAGAAAATGATGGTACAGTTACAGAAATAGAGCCTAGGAAAAATGAGTTGGTACGGCCTCCAATTGCAAATATTGATCAAGCATTGCTCGTCTTTTCAGTAACAGAGCCTGATTTCAATCTTCACCTCCTTGATCGTTTTATCACAGTGATTGAGGGTTATGAAGTAGAACCGGTACTCATTTTAACAAAAGTAGATTTACTTGAAGAAGTACAACTCGAAGAAGTAAAAAAACAAGCAAGTTACTATGAATCGATTGGGTATACTCTTCTTTATACATATAAAGGGGATGTGTCCCTAAAGGATCGACTACACCCGATTCTTGAACAGCAGACGAGTGTGCTAGCCGGTCAATCGGGTGTTGGGAAATCGACATTACTTAATACACTGCTTCCGACGTTGTCCTTAAAAACGGGGGAGATCTCAAACGCACTAGGTCGTGGAAAGCATACGACTCGTCATGTCGAACTGATTGAAGTTGCTGAGGGACTACTTGCTGACACGCCCGGATTTAGTACATTTGAAATGGATCACATCGAAAAAGAAGACCTCTCTTCTTGTTTTACCGAAATGAGTAGGTATAGCTGTAAATTTAGAGGCTGTATGCATGTGAAAGAACCAGGATGTGCAGTGAAGGAAGCGGTGGAGCAAGGTCAAATTGCCACGCACCGATATGACCATTACTTGCATTTTTTAGAGGAAATTACAGATAGAAAGCCGAGGTACTAATTATGGTAAAAGTAGCACCATCCATCTTAGCAGCAGACTTTGCGAATCTACAAAGCGAAATCGAAATTGTTGAACGTGCAGGAGCAGATTGGATCCACATTGACGTCATGGACGGTCACTTCGTACCAAATATCACGATGGGGGCATTAGTAGTCGATGCAATTCGTCCGCATACCAAGCTTCCACTAGATGTTCACCTCATGATTGAGAACCCGGACCAATATACAGAATCCTTCGTTAAAGCAGGCGCTGATATCATTACAGTACATGTGGAGACATGCAAACATTTACACCGTACACTTCAACATATTCGCTCTCTAGGATGTAAGCCGGGTGTCGTATTGAATCCGCACACACCTATTGAGACGATTCAACATGTGTTAGAAGACGTACATGTCGTCTTGTTTATGACTGTGAACCCTGGCTTCGGCGGTCAAGCGTTTATTCCAAGCGTTCTACAAAAGGTAGCAGCTCTTGCAAAAATTAAAGAAGAAAAAGGTCTACAGTTTGATATTGAAATCGATGGTGGTGTGAACAGTGAGACGGTAAAGGATTGTGTAGCGGCAGGCGCAACAGTTGTCGTGGCCGGCTCTGCCATCTATGGTGCCACTGATAAAGAAGCAGCACTAAAAAAGATCAAGGGAACGAACTAAGTGAAAGTCATTGTTTGTGGAGGGGGGCCAGTGGATTTGGTCCCAAAGGATCTCCGTGCGGATTATTTTATCGGAGCGGACAGTGGAGCAGTACATTTATTGCAAATGAATATCATCCCAAACTATATTACAGGTGATTTAGATTCCATCCGTTCAAACGATGCTGCAAAATGGGAAATGGAATTGAAGTCTGCAGTGAAAGTGCCTACAGAAAAAGATGAGACGGATACCTTTCTTGCTCTACAAAAAGCTGCCGATCTATTGCCAACACAAATTGAACTCGTGGGTGTCACAGGAGGAAGGTTGGATCACTATCATGCTGTACTACACGATCTGCTGTCTTTTCAAAAAGACTATCCATCTATTCACTTTTCGATTCGAGATCAGTGGAACGTCATTCGTTTTTTAACTCCAGGACGGCATCATCTAGCAGCAAACTCTTACCAGTACTGCTCTTTCTATGCGTTTGATGAAGACGTCACGGGCGTCACACTAACTGGATTTAAATATCCCGTTCACATGGAAGCCATCCAAGTGGGAACGTCACGCTTTACGAGCAATGAAATCATCGATGAATTTGGGTCTATCCAGTTTTCTTCGGGCATATGTTTATGTATACAGAGTCGCGAGGAAAGTGGGGAGTAGATGAGAGTCTTTACCTTTCAGTTACCAAAAAGTATAACAAGTTTTCTACGTTGGATTTTGCGTTCACAGGATAATAGGAAGCATCGTCACCACAAATAAAAAAACACAACAGACTTGAAAGTCTGTTGTGTTTTTTTATAGAGATGAGCGATTATACGCGCTCAACTTTACCAGATTTTAATGCACGAGCAGAAACCCATACGCGTTTCGGTTTACCATCTACAAGAATACGTACTTTTTGTAAGTTAGCACCCCATGTACGCTTAGAAGCGTTCATTGCGTGTGAACGAGTGTTTCCAGAACGAGCTTTGCGGCCAGTAATAGCACATTGTTTAGGCATACTAAATTCCCTCCTCACAACAAAAAGCCATGCTTATTGTTTTAACTTCGATATTTCACATACTTGAATAAGATACCACATTATTTTAGGCCTTGCAAGTATTATCAAGAAAAAAACCTTTACAGTGTCTAACAAAAACGTTTCTTTTCAGGACACAGAACGTATAGTACAATGTATGGTAGTCAACTTTGACTTTAGGAGGGATTCGAGATGTCGATTGAGATAAAAAATGAATTTGGTCAGATTGAAATCTCACAAGATGCAGTTGCTCAACTAGCTGGGGGAGCTGCGATTGAATGTTATGGGATTGTCGGTATGGCATCAAAACATCAAGTGAAAGACGGATTATCTGATATTTTGCGTCGGGAAAACTTCACAAAAGGTGTCATTGTTCGAGAAAAAGATGGCAAGGTAAATATTGATATGTACATCATCGTAAGTTACGGAACGAAAATCTCAGAGATTGCCTACCAAGTGCAATCAAAAGTAAAGTATACGCTTGGCAAATCTTTAGGCATGGCTGTTGATTCGGTGAATGTCTACGTGCAAGGCGTTCGCGTCGCAACTATGTAAGGGAGAGAAACCAATGAAAACGATTAATGGAATTCAATTTGCGGAAATGGTACAGATGGGTTCACACCATTTATCGCAAAATGCAGCCTATGTGGATGCACTCAACGTCTTTCCTGTTCCGGATGGAGATACGGGAACGAACATGAATTTATCGATGACATCAGGAGCAACTGAATCAGCAAAACAGCAAAGTGAACATTTAGGAAAGACTGCGGGGGCACTTGCGAAAGGATTACTTATGGGAGCACGCGGAAACTCCGGCGTTATTCTCTCTCAACTTTTCCGAGGTTTTGGAAAGTCTGTTGAAGGCTATGCTGAATTAACAGCTGAGCAGTTTGCTGCCGGACTTCAATACGGGGTGGATACAGCTTATAAAGCTGTCATGAAGCCTGTTGAAGGTACGATTTTGACGGTTGCTAAAGATGCTGCTAAAAAAGCAGTAGAAGCCGCAAAAGAAATCGATGCGATCGATGAACTCATGAAAGTGATTTTAGAAGAGGCCAAAGCTTCTTTGAAACGTACACCGGATCTATTACCTGTATTGAAGGAAGTAGGAGTTGTCGATAGTGGTGGTCAAGGGCTGGTTTATGTTTATGAAGGTTTTCTAGCATCATTGACTGGCCAGGAACTTCCTGAAAAAACATCGGCCGCAGCTATGGATGATATGGTTAGTGCAGAGCATCACATGGCGATCCAAGGTTTTATGGATACAGCGGATATTGAATTTGGATTCTGTACAGAATTTATGGTCCGTCTGGACGACTCGAAAGAACCATTTGTGGAAGAAACTTTCCGAAATGATTTAAGTGTCTATGGAGATTCCTTACTAGTCATCGCAGACGATGAAGTGGCGAAAATTCATATTCACTCTGAGCAACCGGGAGAAGTTCTTTCGTACGGTCAAAAATACGGAGAACTGATTAAAATTAAAATTGAAAATATGCGCGTGCAACATACGGATATCGTAGGTGAAAAGCCAAAAGCTAAAAAAGCAGCTACCCATCCCTACGCCATAGTCACGGTAGCAATGGGTGAAGGTGTCAGTGAACTTCTTAAGAGTTTAGGAGCTTCTGCTGTCATCGAAGGCGGACAGACCATGAACCCATCTACAGAGGATATTGTGAAAGCAATTGAAGCTGTAGGCGCAGAACGTGTACTGATTTTGCCAAACAACAAGAACATTATCATGGCAGCTGAACAAGCAGCAGAACTTCTCGATATCCAAGCGGCTGTTGTTCCGACGAAAACCGTGCCACAAGGAATGGCTGCTATATTAGCCTTTAATCCGGAAGCATCAGTTGAAGCCAATCAAGTGAGCATGACGCAAGCATTCGCTCATGTAAAGACAGGGCAGATTACGTTTGCAGTGCGTGATACGTCGATTGACGGCGTAGATATATCAAAAGATGACTATATGGCCATTTCAGAAGGCAAGATTATTCTTTCTACACAAGATTTAGATCAAGCATCGAAAGATTTGCTTTCGAGCATGATTGACGAAGACTCAGAACTCATCACAATCCTTTATGGTGAAGAAACAACTGAAGATCATGCCGAAAGTTTAAGTGATTGGTTAGAAGAAACCTACCCAGACCTTGAAGTTGAAGTCTATAACGGGAAACAACCACTCTATCCTTATATCATTTCTGTTGAATAAAGACGCAGCGCTCTCTATATGAGAGTGCTGTTTCTTTTTGCTGTAGTAGAAATCAAAGCGTTTTCATAGTAAACTAGTAAGGATAAGGAATTGGGGAAAAGAGCTTAGAAATTGGGGGGATATCGATGAAGTTTAAATCCGTATTTGACATAATTGGTCCAGTCATGATTGGGCCATCCTCTTCACATACAGCAGGAGCTGCACGTATTGGACGGATTGCACGAGATTTATTTGGGAAACAACCGAAATGGGCGAAAATTTACTTATATGGCTCATTTGCAGAAACATATAAAGGTCATGGAACTGATGTTGCCATAATTGGTGGACTCTTAGATTACGACACAGATGACGAACGCATTCGTACAGCATTTGAACAAGCAGATGCATTGGGACTTTCCTATGAGTTTATTCCCGAAACAGCTCACACGGAACATCCGAATACAGCCCGAATTGTAATTGGAGACGATGAACAAGAGCTGTCGATGGTCGGTATTTCAATTGGTGGGGGGAAAGTAGAACTTGTTGAACTAAACGGCTTCCCACTTCGTCTATCTGGAGGACTTTCAGCGATTCTTGTCGTCCATGACGACCGTTCTGGGTGTATAGCAAGTGTGGCCAAGTGTCTGGCTGATCAACAGATCAATATTGGGCATATGGAAGTTTCACGTAGAGAAAAAGGGAATATGGCCTTGATGGTCATTGAAGTCGATCAAGTCGTGGGGCCGGAAGTGTTAACAGAAATTGCTGCGTTACCTCACATCACACAAGTGACACGTATTGCAGACTAGGAGGAAACAGCATGGACGTATTATTTCGAAATGTACGCGAACTTGTCGAACGTGCAGAAAATGAAAATAAATTAATTTCAGAAATTATGATTGAGCAAGAAATGATGATTACTAATCGCAGCCGCGATGATATCATGGTCCAAATGGATCGCAATTTAACAGTCATGGAAGAAGCCGTGGAAAAAGGATTGCAGGGTGTTCGGTCCACGTCAGGATTAACGGGCGGCGATGCCGTTCTTATTCAAGAATATATGGCAAAAGGAAATACATTATCAGGTGATTTACTTTTAGACGCTGTTAGTAAAGCTGTAGCAACAAATGAAGTAAATGCTGCAATGGGAACGATCTGTGCAACCCCGACAGCAGGATCAGCTGGAGTTGTTCCAGGAACCCTTTTTGCGGTCATTCATAAGTTGAATCCGACACGAGAGCAAATGATTCGCTATTTATTTACCTCTGGCGCATTTGGTTTTGTAGTGGCGAACAATGCTTCGATTTCTGGAGCTGCTGGTGGGTGTCAAGCAGAAGTTGGCTCTGCTGCAGGAATGGCAGCGGCAGCCATTGTCGAAATGGCGGGTGGAACACCACAACAATGTTCAGAAGCATTTGCAATTACATTGAAAAACATGTTAGGTCTAGTGTGTGATCCTGTGGCAGGATTAGTGGAAGTACCGTGTGTAAAACGAAATGCCATGGGAGCTGCAAACTCACTCGTCGCAGCAGATATGGCACTTGCTGGTGTGACAAGCCGCATACCTTGTGACGAGGTCATTGATGCCATGTACAAAATCGGTCAAACGATGCCGACTGCTTTAAAAGAAACAGCACAAGGCGGTCTAGCTGCGACACCAACCGGTCGTTGGTTAGAAGCAAAAATATTCGGTGGTGCGGTAGTTGACCGTGAAAGCTGATTTAGCGCAAGAGTCTATCACTTCTTTAAAGGGTGTGGGAAAAGCAACAGCAGAGGCATTACAAGAACTGGGCATCTCCACATGGGAAGATGTCCTGTTCACGTTTCCGACCCGTCACGAAGACTTTCGTTTAAAAGATTTGACACTCACTGATCATAATGAACGAGTGACTGTCGAAGGACGCGTAGAGAGTGAGCCCACTATTTTATTTATGGGCAAGAAGTCTAGATTACAAGTCAAAATATTAACAGGGCGTCACTTAATCAAAGCTGTATTTTTTAATCAACCGTACTTAAAATCCAAATTGATTCCGGGTGAGATTGTCACGATTTCTGGGAAATGGGACAAAGGACGACAGGTCATTCAAGCGTCGAACCATCAGATGGGGCCACGAACCGATACGCATGATTTTGAACCGGTTTATGCCTTGCGAGGTCGCGTCACTCAGAAAGTGTTTCGAAGAATTCTGGCTCAGATATTTGAGCAGGTGAGTACTCAACTCGTAGACCCCCTACCAGAATCGGTACGGGAACCATACCGACTTCCGGAATTGTATGAAGCATTAAAAGCGATTCATTTTCCCGAAGATGAAATGCTTACAAAAAATGCTCGGCGTCGCTTTGTATATGAGGAGCTCTTACAGTTCCAACTCAAAATGCAGGCGTTGAAAAAGTTTCGTAAAGAAGCAAGTGTTGGACAAACGGTCACTTATGACCCACTCGTCGTGAATCAGTTTGTTGCCTCTCTACCATATCAATTAACAGGTGCACAAACACGGGCAACCGAGGAAATTCTACGAGACTTGAGAGCCCCGTTTCAAATGAACCGTCTCTTACAAGGAGATGTGGGGTCCGGTAAAACTGTCGTCGCAGCAATTGCTTTAGTTGCAGCATTTAGTGCGGGTCTACAAGGAGCCCTTATGGCCCCAACGGAAATTCTAGCAGAACAACATGCGAATTCATTTTTTGACTGGTTAGAGCCGTTTGGTATGAAAGTTGCTCTACTAACTGGTTCAACAAAAACAAAAGCAAGGCGATTGATTCTTGAGGGGTTGGCAAGTGGCGACATCCATGTCGTCATTGGTACTCATGCGCTCATCCAGCCTGATGTCCAGTTCAAACAGCTTGGAGTTGTCGTCACTGACGAACAACACCGGTTCGGAGTCGAGCAACGTAGGGTCTTGAAAACGAAAGGGTTAGAACCAGATGTTTTGTTCATGACGGCCACCCCTATTCCACGAACGCTAGCCATTACAGCATTCGGAGAAATGGATGTCACCATCCTCGATGAGATGCCAGCTGGACGCAAACCAATAGAGACGTATTGGATGAAAGAACAGCAAGTGCCCGCTCTCCTTCAGCGGTTAAGAAAAGAGCTTGATGCAGGAAGGCAGGCTTATGTCATCTGCCCCCTAATTGAAGAGTCTGACAAACTGGAGCTTCAAAACGTGCTTGAAATTTACCACCAGCTTCAGCAGTTTTATGAACCAGTCTTTAAAGTCGATTTAATGCACGGAAAATTGCCTTCCGATGAAAAAGATCTCGTCATGCGGCGGTTTGCAGATAATGAAAGTCACATACTCGTCTCGACTACAGTTGTCGAAGTTGGAGTGAACGTCCCGAATGCAACTTTTATGATGATCTTCGATGCGGAACGCTTTGGACTTGCCCAGCTTCACCAGTTACGAGGACGTGTAGGTCGAGGAGAACATCAATCCTATTGCGTTCTCATTGCGGACCCAAAGACCGAAGTGGGTAAAGAGCGAATGCAATCGATGACGGAAACGACAGACGGGTTTGTGCTCGCTGAGAAAGATTTAGAGCTTCGAGGTCCAGGTGACTTTTTCGGTAGAAAACAAAGCGGGATGCCGGAATTTAAAATCGCTGATCTTGTTCATGATTACCGAGCATTACAGACTGCTAGGGAAGATGCGGAAAAGCTCGTGGAGTCCCATCATTTTTGGCATTCTGAGGAATGGCGATGGTATCGTGGACAACTTGAGGCTTCTGGGATTATCGATGGCGGACGTATTGATTAAGAATGCAGGAACGAAACAGTTCTTGCATTCTTTTTTTTCTATTTATATACTGATATTAGTACCAAGTGCTAATTGAGGTGATTAAAGTGCGGTATTCAAAGAAAGAACGTCAATCACAGTTAATGGAAAAGCTGAACCAGCAACCGTTTATCACGGATGAACAATTAGCTGAAATGTTTCGTGTAAGTGTTCAAACGATCCGACTTGACCGCATGGAGCTCGCGATTCCTGAGCTACGAGAGCGTATCCGACATGTTGCAAATGATCGTTTGGAAACAGTGAAATCATTGACAGAAGCGGATGTCATCGGTGAAATTGTTGATTTGACACTAGGCAAATCGGCAATCTCACTTCTTGAAGTTGGACAAGAGCATGTCTTTAAAAAACGAAACATCGTGAGAGGGCATCATTTATTTGCCCAAGCCAATTCTCTAGCCGTTGCTATCTTAGATGATGAGTTGGCGCTGACAAAATCCTCTACAGTACACTTTATAAAACAAGTAAAAATAGGGGACCGTGTCATCGCTAAAGCAACTGTAAAAGAACAACGCTCCGAGACGAACTCGTTGATTCATGTCGTTAGTAAAGTCAATCAAGAGACCGTGTTTGAGGGAGAATTTGATATGTACCATAGTTCAAATACAAAGACAAAGAAGAAGGTGATTGAATGAAATTAGCACTCGACGGAATGGGTGGAGATCACGCACCAGGTGAAATTATTAAAGGTGCTTACCGAGCACTGGAGGAATTCACAGATCTCGAAATTCAACTCTATGGCATTGAAGCACAGATGGCTCCTTTTTTAAAAGAGCATCCTCGTTTAACCGTTATCCCAACTACAGAAAAAATAGATGCGGAAGATGAACCGGTGCGTGCTATTCGCCGCAAGAAAGATGCATCTATGGTGCGCATGGCCCAAGCTGTAAAAGAAGGGCATGCTGACGCTTGTGTATCAGCAGGAAACACGGGAGCTCTTATGGCTGCAGGACTATTTATTGTGGGCCGCATTCCCGGAATCGACCGCCCAGCACTTGCGCCTACTTTACCAACCATTGACGGAAAAGGATTTGTCATGCTAGATCTTGGAGCGAATGCTGATGCGAAACCAGAACATTTGGTGCAGTACGCGATTATGGGTTCGATTTACGCAAAAAATGTCCGGTCCATTGAACGGCCACGTGTCGGTCTATTAAACATCGGAACGGAGCCGGGTAAAGGGAATGAGCTGACGAAACAAGCATATGAGCTATTGCAACAAGCAGATGTTCATTTCATCGGAAACGTAGAAGCACGTGACCTATTAGATGGTGTAGCTGATGTTGTCGTGACAGATGGATTTACAGGAAATATGGTATTGAAAACGATTGAAGGTACAGCAGGTAGTTTATTCAAGATGTTAAAACAGACGTTTATGAAATCAACTAAAACAAAGCTTGCCGCTGCATTAGTGAAGAGTGATCTATCTGATTTAAAAGGGCTCATGGATTATACAGAATACGGAGGGGCAGGACTCTTTGGATTAAATGCTCCAGTCATCAAAGCACATGGATCCTCGAATGAGAATGCGATTTTCCATGCCATTCGCCAAGCCCGAACGATGACGGAATGGAAAGTAAGTGACGTCATCCAAGAAACGATTGGAAAGGAAAGTTGATATGAAACTTGCATTTATTTTTCCGGGACAAGGTTCACAAAGTGTCGGTATGGCAAAAGAACTTGTTGAAGAATACCCAAAATACCAAAAGTATTTAGATGTTGCAGAAGAAGCACTCGGCTATTCGATTTCCAATTTGATGTTCAATGGACCGATAGAAGAACTGACAAAAACGTATCACGCCCAACCTGCTCTATTACTTAGTAGCACGATTGCAGCTTCCCTACTTATGGAGAACGGGATCGAGCCAGATTATGTGGCGGGTCATTCCCTGGGAGAATACTCGGCTCTTGTGATGGCAGGAACTCTCTCTGTAAAAGACGGGGCAGCCGTTGTCAACAAGCGAGGGAAGTTCATGAATGAAGCAGTTCCCGCTGGTGAAGGCGCGATGGCCGCTATTTTAGGATTGGATGCAGAGAAGTTGAAGCCAGTAACCGATGCAGTGACGGAACAAGGTCATTCTGTACAAATCGCCAACTTGAACTGCCCAGGCCAAATTGTCATTTCAGGAACGGCAGAAGGTGTAGATAAGGCTTCCGCTCTAGCGAAAGAGGCGGGTGCAAAACGTGCTATACCTCTTACTGTCAGTGGTCCATTTCACTCTTCGTTGATGCGACCCGCTGCAGCTAAGCTTGGTGTGGAACTCACTCTCGTGTCCATGCACCCGCCCAAAATGCCGGTCGTGGCAAATGTTACGGCTCTTCCGGTGGGGGATGTCAGGACAATTCGTCAATTATTAATAGATCAAGTATCTTCTCCGGTTAGGTGGGAAGATTCTGTTCGCCAAATGATTGAGTTAGGTGTCGATACGTTTATTGAATGTGGGCCAGGAAATGTCCTTTCCGGACTCGTTCGAAAGATTGACCGTTCAGTTACCGTTCATTCGGTGTTTGATCCGGCAAGTTTAGAGAAAACAGTTCAAGCCCTAAAGGGGGAAACAATATGAGTTTATCTGGAAAAGTTGCGGTCGTCACTGGCGCGTCCCGTGGCATTGGCCGTTCCATCGCCTTGCACTTAGCAGAAAAAGGGGCAAAGGTTGTTGTGAACTACAGTGGAAGCGAAGCGAAAGCGAAAGAGGTTGTTGAAAACATTAAATCTGCTGGTGGTGAGGCCATTGCGGTTCAAGCTTCTGTAGCGAGTGCGGACGACGTCACGCGACTAATGAAAGAAACGATGGATCAGTTTGGTTCTATTGATATTCTTGTCAACAATGCAGGGATTACGCGTGACAATCTCCTCATGCGTATGAAGGATGATGAGTGGGAAGATGTCATCTCAACGAATTTAAAGGGAGTGTACCTAACGACGAAGGCTGTGGCACGACAGATGATGAAACAGCGTAAAGGCCGCATCATTAACGTATCGTCAATTGTTGGCGCAACAGGTAACCCAGGACAAACCAACTATGTCGCTGCAAAGGCTGGTGTCATCGGGATGACGAAGTCTGTAGCGCAAGAATTGGCGTCCCGCGGCATTACAGTAAATGCGGTGGCTCCAGGTTTTATTGAAACGGAAATGACAGAACAATTGCCGGAAGATATTAAATCGGCCATGCTTGCGCAAATTCCTCTTCAACATTTCGGAAAGCCGGAAGATATCGCTGCTGCTATTGAATTTCTCGCTTCAGATGAAGCGGGATATATTACAGGGCAGACGCTACACGTTAACGGCGGAATGTATATGTAATCTGGTCAGACCACTAAATATTTCGTATACTTATTTGAGGGGAGGTGACTTAAATGTCAACAGTATTAGAACGCGTAACAAAAGTAATCGTCGACCGTCTTGGTGTCGATGAAAGCGAAGTGAAAATGGAAGCGTCTTTCCGTGAGGATCTAGGTGCAGATTCATTAGACGTAGTTGAACTTGTGATGGAACTTGAAGATGAGTTCGACATGGAAATTTCAGACGAAGAAGCTGAAAACATCTCAACTGTAGGTTCTGCAGTTACTTATATTGAAAGCAAGATAGGCGAATAAGGAATGGGAGCACTTAGAGGACGTGTAAAATCGACACTTCTCTAGTGTTCCTTTTCTTTTGCTGAGACTATGCAAGTCACAAAATAACAAGTAAACTAGTAAGGATAGACTCATATTTAGAAAGGCTGAGACCGAATGAAGGAATCAAAAAAACGCCCTTTATATAGCCAAGATGCAAAAAAACGAATGGAAGCATTTCAACAAGATAGTGGAATCCGTTTTTCAAATGAAGCAGTACTGTTTGAGGCATTTACTCATTCTTCGTATGTCAATGAACATAGACGCAAAGCATTTGTTGACAATGAGCGTTTAGAATTTTTAGGAGACGCCGTTTTAGAAGTTGCCGTCTCGCAATATTTGTTTCACAGATATCCTAAAATGACCGAGGGAGAGTTGACGAAACTTAGAGCTTCTATAGTCTGTGAACCGTCCCTTGTTCATTTGGCGAATGAACTGCAACTAGGTACCTATATTTTGCTTGGAAAAGGCGAAGAAAACACGGGTGGACGCCAGAGGCCTGCTCTACTTGCAGATGTGTTTGAAGCACTTGTAGGAGCTCTCTATTTAGATAAGGGTCTTGATCCAGTTATTGAATTGCTTGAAAAAGTGATGTTCCCGAAAGTGGAAATCGGCGCCTTTTCAAAAGTGACCGATTATAAGAGTCAATTACAAGAACTTGTGCAACAAGATAATGCAGGTCAACTAAAATATGACATTATTGAAGAAAAGGGCCCTGCGCATAATCGAATCTTTGTGTCTCAAGTATCTCTTGACGAACAAATGCTTGGAGAAGGAAGCGGACGTTCGAAAAAAGAAGCAGAACAACAAGCAGCTCAGCTGGCTATTGTGAAATTGAAATCGGAGGATTGACCATGTTTTTAAAGAGGCTGGAAATTGTAGGCTTCAAATCATTTGCAGAACGAATCGCGGTGGATTTCGTTCCAGGTGTAACGGCTGTAGTCGGACCGAATGGAAGTGGGAAGAGCAATATTACGGATGCGATTCGTTGGGTTCTCGGAGAACAGTCAGCAAAATCTCTTCGCGGAAGTAAAATGGAAGACGTTATTTTCGCAGGTAGTGCAAGCCGAAAACAGCTGAATTTTGCAGAAGTGACATTGGTGCTCGATAACAGTCAGAACGTATTACAAACCGAATACGAAGAAGTCAGTGTCACGCGTCGTGTCTACCGCTCTGGCGATTCAGACTATCTACTCAATCGGCAAAATTGTCGCTTAAAAGACATTACGGAGCTTTTTATGGATTCGGGTCTTGGAAGAGAAGCATTCTCCATCATTTCTCAAGGGAAAGTTGACGAGATTTTAAATAGCAAAGCAGAAGATCGCCGAGCCATTTTCGAAGAAACAGCCGGTGTTTTAAAATACAAACAACGCAAAAGAAAAGCGGAATACAAATTGATTGAAACCGATGACAATTTAAGTCGAGTTCGTGATATTTTGCATGAGCTAGAAGCAAGGATTGAACCGCTTCAAATTCAGGCATCGATTGCACGAGACTATCTGGATTTCTCGAGTGAGCTGAAAGACAGAGAAGTCAATGTCACAATTTTTGATATGTCGGAAGCAATGAAAAACGTCACAAGCGAAAATCAACTTCTAGAATCACTCCAACAACAATCAGATGAAATTGCTAACAACCGACGAAGCCTTTCTCAACAGTTGGCTAAATTACGAGAAGAACTTGCGCAAAAAGAACAGCTTCTTGATGAAAAACAAGATCTTGCTGTAAATGTTACGAGCGACTTAGAACGGCAAGAAGGTCGTAAACTGGTCTTACTGGAAAAAGAACAGAATGCTCATCAACAAGCGAATAAATTGCAGGAAGCCATTCGCACAGCAGAACTTGAACTTACTGAACTCGAACAACGTCATCTGCAGATTGTGAATGCCCTTCAAGAAAAGCAACGGATTCATTCAGAAAAACGTTTGGAAAGAAAGCGTTTAGAACAATTGCTTCACACGTCAGAGGATGAACTGGAAGTTCAAATCGATCAATTAAAAGCGGACTACATAGAAATATTAAATGAGGAAGCAGCTTTAAAGAACGAACAACGCATGCTTGAAGCGCAAGTTGAAAAACAAAGCTTTCAATGGAAACGTGTGGAACAAGAAGGGCAAACAGTAAAACATGAGCTTCAGCAAGCAGAAGAACGTGAAGTATCTCTTCGCCTTGTAAAAGAACAAGCTGAAGAAAAACTAGAGAAAGCGCTGGACCAGTACAAACAAAAGAAAAACGAATTAAATGAACTGACGGATACGTATGAAACAAAAAGACAAGTTTTATTTGAAGGCTATCAACAGCTTCAGGGACTTAAGGCGAGACGGGATTCGTTAGAAGATTTAGAAGCAGAGTTCACTGGCTATTTCCAGGGTGTCCGTGAGCTTTTAAAATTGCGTGACAAGAAGGAAATGCCAGGTGTGGAAGGCGCTGTTGCGGAACTCCTAACGATTCCTCCAGATTATGTGCAAGCCATTGATACAGCCATTGGAGGACAAGCCCAGCATATTGTGATGCAGGACGCTAAAAGCGCAAGACAAGCGATTGCCTACTTAAAAACAAAACATTTGGGTAGAGCCACTTTCTTACCGTTAGATACGATGAAACCTCGCTTCGTTCAACCGAATTCACTTCGACTTGCTGAACAGCATTCCGATTTTATCGCTACGGCAAATACATTGGTGCAAACTGAACCACGCTTTGTATCCATTCGTGATCATCTCTTAGGTCACATTGTTATTGCCAAGTCATTAAAAGGCGCAAATGAAATTGCCAAACTACTGAATTTCTCTTACCGTGTCGTAACCATTGAAGGAGATGTTGTGAATCCTGGAGGGTCATTGACAGGGGGAGCCTTGAAGAAGCAGAGCTCGGTATTCACAAGAAAAACAGAGCTGACGAAACTTGTAGGTTCTGTAGAGAAGCTAGAAAAAGACCTCCAGAAAGCAGAAAGTACAGTCCATTTATTGAAAGAGCAAAAGTCAGCGAAAGAAGTTGATCTTGAATCGCTCCGTGAAACTGGAGAAAAACTGCGATCTGAACAGCAGCGAATGGTAAGTGACTGGACTGCAGCAGTGTCCACTGCGGACCGTTTGCGCGACCGCTATACAAGATACTCACTTCAACAAGAAGAGCAAGGTAGTGACCATTTAGAGGCTCAGCAGCGTATACAAGTCATTGCCAATCAGCTTGCTGATTATCTAACATCAGGAAAAGAGCTCTCATCGCAAATTGAAGAGTTAAACAACTTAAAATCGCAGTCGGTCAAACATCGCGACACCATCCAGAACCAGTTGGGTGAGTTAATGACAACGATTGCTGTTTTAAGTGAGCAAATTCATCAGCTTGAACGTGATCAACAAATGACAACAGAAAGCATGGTAAAAGCTCAAGCACAAATCCATACGTGGAAACAAGAACTTGAATGGTACCAAAATGATTCCGAGGGCCAATCTCTTCCGGATGTTGAAAAGCAAATCGAAATACTAAAACTTCAAAAACAACAACTAGGTGAAGAAATTACAGCGCTTCGCTCCAGTCGTCAACAGCTCCACCAGTCGATTCGAACACTTGAACTAGAAGAGACACGAATTGGAGACCAGCAACAGGAAACGACAATCAGAATTGAAAAGCTGCAGTTCCACAGCAAACAACGTCAGGAATTGATTACTAAGGGTCACGAACTCTTAGAAGATCGCTATGAAACAACCTATGAAGAGGCCCTTACTACTTTTACACAACCGGATGATCTGGACAGAGAACGTGCCAAAATAAGGTTACTTAAAAAATCGATTGACGAACTCGGGCCAGTAAACATAAGTGCCGTGGAAGAATTTGAACAGGTCAAGGAGCGTTATGACTTTTTACATGAACAGCGAGAAGACCTGCTCGCCGCCAAAGAAACACTCCACGACGCCATTTCCGAGATGGATATGGCAATGACAGAAAGGTTCTCAACGACGTTCTTTGCGATACAGGAGCATTTCCGCAGCGTATTCCGGAAACTGTTTGGCGGAGGTCAGGCGGATTTAGTTCTGACCGATCCTTCGAACATGCTTGAAACCGGAATCGAAATTGTCGCACAGCCTCCGGGTAAAAAACTACAAAACCTGAGTCTGTTGTCTGGGGGAGAACGAGCCCTGACAGCCATTGCCTTATTATTTGCTATCCTTCAAACGCGTCCTGTACCATTCTGTATACTGGATGAAGTAGAAGCGGCGCTTGATGAGGCAAATGTCGTTCGGTATAGTAACTACCTGCACCAATTTTCAGGAGAGACTCAGTTTATCGTGATTACTCACCGAAAAGGAACAATGGAAGGTGCAGATGTATTATATGGTGTGACGATGCAAGAATCCGGCGTTTCCAAATTGGTGTCAGTGAAGCTTGAAGAATATGTATAAAGGGTGAAAAAAATGAGTTTCTTTAAGAGGTTAAAAGAAAAGGTGAGCGGTACACCTGAAGAACAAATTGAAAAACAATCAATTACCGAAAAGTTTAAAGGTGGACTAACAAAAACACGTGAGCAATTTACTTCAAAAGTAAATGATCTTGTGGCAAAATACCGCAAAGTCGATGAGGATTTCTTTGAAGAACTCGAAGAACTGCTTTTGCAAGCGGATGTTGGTTTCGAAACAGTGATGGAACTGATGGACAAACTTCGTTATGAAGTACAGCGGAAAAACATCAAAGATACTTCTGGAATCCAATCGGTGATCTCCGAGAAGTTGGTCGAGATCTACGAAAGTGGACAAGAAGAATTAAATACACTCAACCTTCCTGAAGAAGGACTAGGGGTCATCTTATTCGTAGGTGTCAACGGTGTGGGGAAAACAACCACTATCGGAAAGCTTGCACATCAATTAAAAGAACAAGGCAAAACTGTGATGCTAGCAGCAGGGGATACATTCCGCGCAGGAGCTATTGATCAACTCCAGGAATGGGGGAACCGTGTGGGCGTAGAAGTCATCAAGCAAGCAGAAGGTTCAGATCCAGCAGCAGTGATGTACGATGCCATTCGGGCTGCCAAGAGCCGCGGAGTTGACGTGTTGATTTGTGATACCGCTGGACGTTTACAAAACAAAGTGAACTTGATGAATGAACTCGAAAAAATCCACCGTGTCATTTCTCGTGAAGTACCCGAGGCACCCCATGAAGTCTTGCTTGCGCTAGATGCAACAACTGGTCAAAATGCCTTAATTCAAGCACAAACGTTTAAAGAAGCAACCAATGTAACAGGAATTGTCTTAACCAAACTGGATGGCACAGCAAAAGGCGGAATCGTTCTTGCGATTCGCAATAAACTCGGTATCCCTGTTAAATTTGTAGGACTGGGAGAAAAAATGGATGACCTACAACCGTTTGATGCAGAGAAATATGTGTATGGATTATTTGCAGAAGGGCTTGAACTCGAGGAAGCGTCTGAATCAGAAGACAAGTAAAATTACTTGACAGTATAATTCACTGCACGTAGACTAGATGAGTATAGATAAGGAGCGAGAAGATGATTGAGAAAACAACGCGAATTAACTTTCTTTTCGATTTTTATCAGTCTCTATTAACAGACAAACAACGTTCCTATATGGAACTCTATTATTTAGATGATCTTTCTCTGGGAGAAATTGCGGAAGAGTATGAAATCTCTAGACAAGCTGTCTACGATAATATTCGCCGCACGGAAATGATGCTCGAAGAATACGAAACAAAGCTCAATTTATTTGAAAAATTCCAACAGCGTCAGCAATTGATTCTTGAACTCGAAGAGCGTATTCAAAAAGGTCAGTCACCAGCTCAGCTTGGAGAAATCATTGAACAATTGAAAAGCGTCGAATAGGAGGAGATACGCGTGGCATTTGAAGGTTTAGCAGAACGTCTCCAAGGGACGATGCAAAAAATTAAAGGCAAAGGAAAAATCAACGAAGCCGACGTCAAAGAAATGATGCGTGAAGTTCGCTTTGCGTTAATTGAAGCAGATGTGAACTTAAAAGTTGTAAAAGAGTTCGTCAAAACAGTTTCTGAACGTGCCGTCGGTCAAGATGTCATGAAAAGTTTAACCCCTGGTCAACAGGTCATTAAGATTGTTAAAGACGAGTTAACTCAGTTAATGGGGGGAGAACAAAGTAAAATCAGCTTCTCTACTCGTCCCCCTACCATTATTATGATGGTCGGGCTTCAAGGGGCTGGGAAGACAACAACTTCAGGAAAGCTTGCTTCTGTCTTGCGCAAAAAATACAATAAGAAACCACTTTTAGTGGCTGCGGACATTTACCGTCCAGCTGCCATTAAGCAGCTCGAAACGCTCGGTAAGCAATTGTCTTTACCGGTCTTTTCCCTCGGTACAGAAGTTTCTCCTGTAGAGATTGCTCGACAGGCCATTGAGCACGCAAAACAAGAACATCATGATGTGGTTCTCATCGATACGGCTGGCCGCTTACATGTCGATGAAATACTAATGGATGAACTAAAACAAATTCGTGCTATCAAAGAGCCGGATGAAATTTTCTTAGTCGTCGATTCGATGACTGGTCAAGATGCCGTAAACGTATCGCAGAGTTTTGATGGCGCCCTAGGAATTACTGGTGTGGTGCTCACGAAACTTGATGGGGACACGCGTGGTGGAGCCGCACTATCTATTCGTTCCGTTACTCAAAAACCGATAAAGTTCGTCGGGATGGGTGAAAAAATGGATGCGCTGGAAGAGTTCCATCCAGACCGTATGGCTTCTCGTATCCTTGGCATGGGAGATGTCTTATCTCTTATTGAAAAGGCACAGACAGAAGTAGATGAGTCCAAAGTGAAAGAACTCGAAGAGAAAATTCGTACACAGTCTTTCACATTTGATGATTTTATCGAACAGCTACAACAAGTGAAAAAAATGGGACCGCTTGATGAAATTTTAAAAATGCTCCCTGGAGCAGGTAAAATTAAAGGCTTAGAAAATGCGAAAGTGGATGAAAAACAGATGGGGCGAATTGAGGCTATCATTTACGCGATGACTCCTCAAGAAAAGACGAACCCAGAGATCATGAACGGCAGTCGTAAGAAACGAATTGCCAAAGGTTCAGGTACATCCATTCAAGAAGTCAATCGTCTTCTGAAGCAGTTTGAAGATATGAAAAAGATGATGAAACAGATGTCTGGAATGCAACAAAAAGGTAAGAAAAAGATGAATTTCCCAGGCATGGACAGCCTTTTTAAATAACTTTATGTAGTGTTAAGAAAAAACACTTTACAAACCATAAAATCCTTGGTAATATACTATCTTGTGTGAAACTATTCGGAGGTGCAACAACAAATGGCAGTAAAAATTCGTTTAAAACGTATGGGAGCTAAAAAATCTCCTTTCTATCGTATTGTAGTAGCTGATTCACGTTCACCACGTGACGGTCGTCAAATCGAAACAGTGGGAACTTACAACCCACTTACAAAACCAGCTGAAGTGAAAATCAATGAAGAACTAGCATTGAAATGGCTTCAAGATGGTGCGAAACCATCTGATACAGTACGTAACTTGTTCTCTGAACAAGGCATCATGGAAAAATTCCATAACGCAAAATTATCTAAATAATCGGAGGTGGCATGATGAAGCAGCTGATTGAAACGATTGTTAAACCGCTTGTAGATTTTCCTGAAGCGATTCAGGTTCATGAACAAGTTTCTGGAAACCGTGTCGTCTATAAACTTTCCGTTCATCCGGAAGATATGGGTAAAGTCATCGGAAAACAGGGACGTGTAGCGAAAGCTATTCGAACGATTGTGTATTCAGCCGCCAGCAGTCACCAAGCAAAACGAGTTTTTGTCGATATTATGGATTGATCAAAGAGGAAGAACTTTTACCGGTTCTTCCTTTTTGTTCGTTCTCTTGACCGAAAGGAATGAATTGAATGACAGAATGGTTGAATGTAGGAAAAATCGTCAATACTCATGGGATTCGTGGAGAAGTTCGCGTTATGTCGTCCACAGACTTTCCTGAGGAGCGTTTTAAAAAAGGCAGTGAGCTTGCTTTATTTGATGGTGAGAAGCTGCTGATGACGTTGAAGGTGACGTCACATCGAACACACAAAAATTTTGATTTACTGACGTTCGAGGGAATGACAAACATCAATGACGTAGAAAAATTCCGAAATCATTTTTTAAAAGTAAATAAAGATCAGTTAAATGAATTAGAAGATCATGCATACTATTATCATGAGATCATGGGATGCAGAGTCGTTTCTACGGAAGGTCAAGAAATTGGCGAAGTAACGGAAATTCTCGCTACTGGAGCAAATGATGTATGGGAAGTCACTCCTTCAAAAGGGAAAAAGCATTACATCCCGTACATCGCACAAGTCGTCCAAGAGATTGATATTGAAGAGAAGAAGATTGTGATTGATGTCATGGAAGGAATGCTTTCCGAATGAAGATCCAGATCCTCTCTCTTTTTCCGGAAATGTTTGAAGGTGTCTTCGGTCATTCCATATTAAACAAAGCACAAGAACAAGGGCGAGTCGAACTAGCTGTTACGAATTTTCGAGACTACTCGACGAATAAACATAAGCAAGTTGATGATTATCCTTACGGTGGAGGAGCAGGCATGGTATTAAAGCCAGAGCCGCTTTTCGCGGCGGTCGAAGATCTAAAAGCCAAAGCGGAAAAGCCACCTCGAGTAATTTTAATGTGTCCCCAAGGAGAACGTTTTACTCAGAAGAAAGCGGAAGAACTAGCGAATGAAGACTCTCTCCTTTTCATTTGTGGTCACTATGAAGGATATGACGAGCGTATCCGTGAGCACTTGGTGACGGATGAGATTTCTTTAGGAGATTTCGTATTAACTGGTGGGGAACTTGCTGCCATGACCGTCATTGATAGTGTCGTACGACTACTTCCGGATGTTCTTGGCAATCAAGTGTCGCATCAAGACGATTCGTTTTCCACAGGCTTATTAGAACACCCCCAATATACACGTCCTGCCGATTTTAACGGGTTAAAGGTACCTGAGGTCTTATTGTCAGGGAATCATGCAAAAATTGAAAAATGGCGACGTGATGAGTCATTACGTCGGACGCTTGAGAGAAGGCCTGATTTACTTGAGACTGCTGAGCTAACAGAGGAAGATCGCGCATTCTTAAAGAAGCTAGAAATCTAGGTGACAAGTATTGCAACTTGTCAAACTGTGTGATATGATGATTGATGTGCTTTCCTAGAAAGCATCTATTTTGGGTGTTCCGCTGCAGCGTTTAGAGGGTGTAAGAGCATTCGTATAAGGAGAGAAATGATTATGCAAAACATTATTTCAGAAATCACAAAAGATCAGCTTCGTTCTGACCTACCAACATTCCGTCCTGGAGACACTGTACGTGTACACGTTAAAGTTGTCGAGGGTACTCGTGAACGTTTACAGGTATTCGAAGGTGTAGTCATCAAACGTCGTGGTGGCGGAATCAGTGAAACGTTTACAGTGCGTAAAATTTCATCTGGTGTAGGCGTTGAGCGTACATTCCCAGTTCACACACCAAAGATTGCACGTCTTGAAGTGGTTCGTCGCGGTAAAGTACGCCGTGCGAAATTGTATTACCTACGTAACCTACGTGGTAAAGCAGCACGCATCAAAGAACTTCGCTAATCCGATTACTGCATGTCGTCTGTTGACGGCGTGCAGTTTTTTCTTTTACTTAGAGCTCTCGCTAGAGGTTCGCGCGTTTTTTTTGTACTATAGTAGTTGAGGGGAGAGCGAGAAAATGGAAACCACTAAAAAGAAAAATGAAGTTTGGGAATGGGCAAAGGCGATCTTGATCGCATTTAGTATTGCAGCAATTATCCGTTTCTTCTTATTTACACCGATTGTCGTGGACGGAGAGTCCATGATGCCAACACTTCATCATGGCGACCGCATGGTAGTGAACAAAATTGGTTATGAGCTAGGTGAACCCGACCGATTTGAAATTGTCGTCTTCCATGCGCCTGAACAAAAAAATTACATTAAACGCATTATTGGCTTACCAGGTGACCACGTTGCCTATCAAAACGATCAACTATACATCAATGGGAAAGCCATTCCGGAACCTCATTTAGAGGAATTTAAAAATCAAATTTCTGAAGGTACATTGACAGAAGACTTTACACTTGAAGAGTTAACACAATTAAGTGAGATTCCAGAGGGCTACTTCTTTGTGATGGGTGACAATCGTCGTTACTCCAAAGATAGCCGACATATTGGATTAATTGCTGAAGAAGAAATCATTGGCACAACGAATCTGGTCTTTTGGCCCCTTCAAGATATCACGATTGTAGAATAGAGGTGGGTGTATGACCATTCAGTGGTTCCCTGGGCATATGGCAAAAGCCCGAAGAGAAGTAACCGAAAATTTAAAGCTTGTGGATATTATATTTGAACTGGTGGATGCACGTTTACCGGTATCTTCACGAAATCCGATGCTTGAACAAATCGTTCATCAGAAAATCAAATTAATGATTTTAACGAAGGCAGATATGGCGGATGAACATCAAACTGCTAAATGGATTCACCACTTTAGTGAACAAGGTATTCAAGCCGTAGCCATCAATTCTTTTGAAGGACGTGACCTTCAAAAAGTATTGAAAGAAACAAAAGTATTACTACAGCCTAAATTCGATCGTATGAAAGCGCGCGGCATGAAGCCACGAGCCATCCGTGCGATGATTCTAGGCATTCCAAACGTTGGGAAGTCTACACTAATCAATCGTTTTGCGAAAAAGAATATTGCACGAACTGGAAATACACCGGGTGTCACAAAATCACAACAGTGGATAAAGATTGCCAAAGAGCTTGAACTTCTAGATACGCCTGGTATTCTCTGGCCGAAGTTTGAAGACCAAGAGATTGGCTATAAACTGGCTCTTACAGGTGCCATTAAAGATGCAGTTGTTCGCATGGAAGATCTTGCTGTTTATGGCCTTCGATTTTTAGAAGCACATTATCCAGAACGACTTCAAGAACGCTATCAACTGAAAACTGTAGGTGAAGATTTAGAAGCGGTGTTCCAGCATATCGGCACCTTACGGAAGACGTTTTCTACAGGTGGAGAAGTTGATTATGATGCAGTAGCAGAGCTGATTGTTCGTGACATTCGCAACGAATATCTTGGCCGGTTAACCTTTGATTTTACAGAAGAACAACAGTAACCCTTTAGCCTAAGCTAGAGGGTTTTTTTAGGAGTGGGAACTATGGAAAGTGTGAAGGTGATTCAAGAAAAGTTAAAAACATTAGAGAGTGAGAATGAATGGTTCACCACTCTTCGAACCGATCAGCGGTTGGGTGTCCAAAAGTTGATTAAAAGTTGGGACTCCCGTCAACAAAAGAAAATAAAAGCATGGGAAGAATACTTGGACCGTGTAAACTTTGACCTTTCCTTTGGTGAAGGAATCATCGCAGGGGTAGATGAGGCAGGACGAGGACCTCTCGCAGGACCTGTAGTTACAGCAGCAGTCATCTTGCCAGCCGATACAACTGTTTTTATCGACGTGAACGATTCAAAGCAGTTATCCAGAGAAAAGAGACAACGACTTGCTGAAATCATTCGGACGCACGCACTCAGTTATTTTATACATATCCAACCAGCGGGAGAGATTGATCGACTCAATATATATGAAGCCACGAAACAATCGATGAAAAAAGCTGTGGAGTCACTAGAGATAAAACCAGATTATGTTTTGGCAGATGCCATGCAGATTCCGGTCGACATGCCATGTCATTCCATTATCAAAGGAGATGCAAAGAGTTTGTCGATTGCAGCGGCTTCCATTCTTGCGAAAACCACACGAGATGAGTATATGAATGGACTGCATAAATCCTATCGGGATTACGGGTTTGATCAACACGCGGGATACGGGACGCCTCAGCATCTGGAGGCCATTGCAAGTGTAGGTATTTGCCCAGAACATCGTCATTCCTTCGAACCGATTAAAAGTCTCGACAAGAAGCGCTGAGAATTTTGAAAATTCGCTGTTTCCTGCAAATATTCAACTTTTGTGGACAGATTGTGACAGGTTTTATACAATGGGGAAGGTAGTAAACTCAATTCGTTCGATTGGAGGACGCACAATGAATATCCATGAATATCAAGGAAAACAATTGCTACGTCAATATGGAGTTGCCGTGCCAAACGGAATCGTTGCTTTCTCACCTGAAGAAGCAGTTAAAGCAGCGAAAGAATTAGGCTCAGCCGTGACAGTAGTAAAAGCTCAGATTCATGCTGGAGGACGCGGGAAAGCTGGCGGTGTTAAAATCGCTAAAACGCTTGATGAAGTCCGTGACTATGCGAAAGAACTTTTAGGTAAAGTATTGGTGACGCACCAAACGGGTCCTGAAGGAAAAGAAGTAAAACGTATCTATATCGAAGAGGGTAGTGATATTCAAAAAGAATATTACATCGGACTTGTTCTAGACCGTGCAACTTCTCGTGTTACACTTATGGGCTCTGAAGAGGGCGGAATGGACATCGAGGAAGTGGCAGCAAACACTCCTGAGCGTTTATTCTACGAAGAAATCGATCCAGTAGTGGGTCTTACAGGCTTCCAAGCACGTCGTATGGCGTTCAACATGAACATCCCTGCGAAACTTGTGAACAAAGCTGTGAAGTTCATGATGGGTCTTTACAAAGTATACGTTGAAAAAGATGCGGCAATCGTTGAAATTAACCCACTTGTTGTAACGGGTGATGATCAAGTTATTGCTCTTGATGCGAAATTCAACTTTGATGCTAACGCATTGTACCGTCATCCAGAAATCATGGAAATGCGTGATTATGATGAAGAAGATGCGAAAGAAATTGAAGCGTCCAAATATGACTTAAGCTATATTTCTTTAGATGGAAATATCGGTTGTATGGTTAACGGTGCAGGTCTTGCCATGGCAACTATGGATACGATCAGCTACTACGGCGGATCACCCGCGAACTTCCTTGACGTTGGGGGCGGTGCGACTGCTGAAAAAGTTACAGAAGCATTCAAAATTATCCTTTCTGACAAAAACGTAAAAGGTATTTTCGTGAATATCTTTGGTGGGATCATGAAGTGTGACGTCATCGCGGAAGGTGTTATCATCGCTGCGAAAGAAGTAGGGCTTCAAGTACCGCTTGTTGTTCGTCTTGAAGGTACAAACGTTGACCTAGGTAAGAAGATGCTGAATGAATCAGGCCTAAATATTATTGCGGCGGATTCTATGGCAGACGGCGCACAAAAAATCGTGAAACTTGTAGGATAAGAAAGGCAGGGAGATAAAATGAGCGTATATATTAATAAAGATACTAAGGTACTCGTTCAGGGGATCACGGGCTCAACTGCTCTTTTCCATACAAAACAAATGATTGAGTACGGAACTAAAATCGTTGCTGGTGTAACACCTGGTAAAGGTGGAACAGAAGTCGAAGGCGTTCCTGTTTTCAATACTGTTGAAGAAGCTGTTAAAGCAACAGGCGCAAATGTTTCTGTTATTTACGTCCCAGCTCCATTTGCTGCGGATGCTATTTTAGAAGCTGTTGATGCAGAACTTGATATGGCTATCTGTATCACTGAGCACATTCCAGTTCTAGATATGGTAAATGTGAAACGTTATATGGAAGGTAAGAAAACACGTTTAGTTGGACCCAACTGTCCGGGTGTTATCACGGCAGATGAGTGTAAAATCGGCATCATGCCTGGATACATTCATACAAAAGGTCACGTAGGCGTTGTTTCACGCTCTGGTACATTAACGTATGAAGCTGTTCACCAATTAACTCAAGCTGGTATTGGCCAAACAACAGCTGTAGGTATCGGTGGAGACCCAGTTAACGGGACAAACTTTATCGATGTATTAAAAGAGTTCAACGAGGATGAAGACACATATGCAGTCGTTATGATCGGTGAGATCGGTGGTACAGCAGAAGAAGAAGCTGCTGAATGGATCAAAGTGAACATGAAGAAACCTGTTGTCGGCTTCATCGGTGGACAAACAGCACCTCCTGGTAAACGTATGGGTCACGCTGGTGCAATTATCTCTGGTGGTCAAGGGACTGCTGAAGGTAAAATCAGCGCGATGAAAGATGCTGGTATGAAAGTAGCAGCTACTCCATCAGTTATCGGAGAAACACTGATTGAAGCAATCAAAGAAGCAGGTCTTTACGACGCTTGTAAAACACATTAAACTAGAAGGTACGGCAGACGCCGTATCTTTTTTATATCCCCAAATCCTACAAACTGAGGTGCTTATTGTCGAACCGTCAAACCTTGCTTGCCCTGCACAGCCTCTATCCGAGACCGTGGCCACAGCTTCAACCTCTGTACACTTATCTACTCTCACCAACTATGATCAAACCATTCTTGCCTGAAAATTTCTTACGCGACTGGAAACGCGTTGAACATTTTAATTTTGAGCGCTATTATCATCAACAACAGATTCGTCCCATCACCATTTTTGACTCTGACTATCCGTCCGATTGGAAAGAGTTGCATGACCCACCTGCTGTCGTCTATGCAAAAGGGAATCTTCATCATTTACGCTATCCCTATATCGCCATTGTGGGTGCAAGGAAGGCTTCTACGTATTCAGAGCGCTGCATCAACCTGCTCCTTCCTGCCATCCGAGAAAGAGGGTACGGAATCTGCAGCGGTATGGCTTTAGGAGCGGATGGTATGGCTCATCAGGCAGCTCTCTCATTACCCGTTCCAACGGTTGCTATTCTCGGGAACGGCTTTCATTTCATCTATCCGAAACAACATGAAAAATTGTTTAACAAATTATGTGAAACGGACCTCGTCCTCACCGAGTATCCACCCAATGCACCGCCCATGCCTCATCAGTTTATTGCCCGAAACCGACTAATTAGTGGACTCTCAAAAGCAGTCGTTATTACTGAAGCTGCCGAAAAAAGCGGTACGATGTCGACAGCGGATTTTGCGATTGACGCAGGAAAAGATGTTGCTACGTTTCCAGGACAGGTTTTTTCACCTCTGTCAATGGGTCCTCATTTGCTGATACAACAAGGCGCACAACTCATCCAGAGCACGACAGATTTTAGGGATTTTTTAGACCGGATCTGACGCACCAAAAAAGGAAACCCTTGCATTCGAAGCAAAACTGTTATACATTTTGCTTCAGGTATTTGTTTTTATCGGAAGCGGATTACCTTCTATTTAGAGGAGGCCAATGTATGTCAGATTATCTAGTCATTGTCGAGTCCCCAGCAAAAGCAAAAACAATTGAGAAGTACTTGGGGAAAAAATATAAAGTAAAAGCATCTGTTGGTCACGTTATTGACCTACCACGCAGTCAAATGGGTGTGGATGTAGAGAATAACTACCAACCAAAATATATTACGATTCGCGGCAAAGGCCCCATATTACAAGAACTGAAAACGGCAGCCAAAAAAGCTAAAAAAGTTTATCTCGCGGCTGACCCCGACAGAGAAGGAGAAGCGATTGCCTGGCATTTAGCAAATGCGCTTTCCATCGATGCGGATTCTGACTGTCGAGTTGTTTTTAATGAGATTACAAAAGAGGCTGTCATCAATTCATTCAAGCATCCACGACCATTAAACCGAGACCTCGTCGATGCACAACAAGCACGTCGCGTGTTGGATCGCCTCGTTGGGTACAATATCAGTCCTATTCTATGGAAGAAAGTGAAGAAAGGCCTCTCAGCAGGTCGAGTACAGTCGGTGGCACTACGTCTTATCATTGATCGTGAAAATGAAATTAAAAGTTTTGTACCGGAAGAATACTGGTCGATCGAAGGGCTCTTTGAAAAAAACAAGAAGCCATTTGATGCGATGTTCTACGGAACTTCTTCTGAGAAGCAAAAGCTTTCATCGAAAGAAGATGTCGATGCCGTCCTGAAAAATATAAAAGGTAAAAACTTCACAGTAGATAAAGTGATCAAGAAAGAACGCAAGCGGAACCCATCACCTGCATTCACGACATCATCTCTTCAACAAGAAGCGGCACGTAAATTAAATTTCCGTGCACGAAAGACGATGATGCTCGCACAACAGCTGTATGAAGGGATTGACCTTGGGAAAAAACAAGGGACTGTTGGTTTGATCACCTACATGCGTACAGATTCCACACGTATTTCAGATACAGCAAAATCTGAAGCAAAAGGTTTGATTGAAGAGAAGTATGGTAGTGATTACTTGTCAACTGCGGCTCCAGCGAAAACTTCGAAGAAATCACAAGATGCTCACGAAGCCATTCGCCCAACAAGCGCTCTTCGTTCTCCAGATGAAGTGAAAGCCATTCTTTCACGAGACCAATTCCGCCTGTACAAGCTTATTTGGGAGCGTTTCATTGCGAGCCAAATGTCTTCTGCAATTTTAGACACCGTAAGTGTAGACCTTGAAAACCAAGGCGTTATCTTCCGCGCAACAGGTTCTCAAGTGAAATTCCCTGGGTTCATGAAAGTGTATGTAGAAGGATCAGATGATCAAGTGGATGATAAAGACAAATTACTTCCGGACCTTGAAGAAGGGGAGAAGGTAAAAGCCACATCCATTGAACCAAAGCAACACTTCACACAGCCACCGCCACGCTTTACTGAGGCGCGCTTGGTAAAAACACTAGAAGAGCTAGGCATAGGTCGCCCATCCACATATGCGCCGACACTCGATACCATTCAAAAGCGAGGCTATGTAACACTAGAGAGCAAACGTTTTATTCCCACCGAACTTGGAACAATTGTTCATGAATTGATGGTGGAATTTTTCCCAGATATCATCAACATTGAATTCACGGCACAAATGGAAAAAGACCTTGATTTGATTGAAGAGGGTCAAATTGAATGGGTCAATTTGATCGACCAGTTCTACGGAAATTTTGAAAAGCACGTGAAACATGCGGATGTAGAAATGGAGAAAATTGAAATCAAAGATGAGCCTACAGGTGAAGATTGTGAAATATGTGGGTCTCCGATGGTGTACAAACTTGGACGTTACGGGAAGTTTATGGCGTGCAGCAATTTCCCAGAATGCCGTAACACAAAAGCCATTGTAAAAGAAATTGGTGTCGGATGTCCGAAATGTAAAAAAGGACAACTTCTGGAACGTAAGAGCAAAACGAAACGCATCTTCTATGGCTGTGATCAATTCCCAGAGTGTGATTTTGTATCATGGGATAAACCGATCAACCGTCCATGTCCGAAGTGTGAAGAATTACTCGTAGAAAAGAAATTGAAAAAAGGAATCCAGATCCAATGTGTTTCCTGTGACTATAAAGAAGAAGTACAAAGTTAGAAAGAAGGCATTGTCATGACGCAAGTAGTAAATGTAATAGGCGCTGGTTTAGCAGGTTCGGAAGCAGCGTGGCAGATTGCCAAACGTGGCATTCAAGTGAAATTGTATGAAATGAGACCGGTGAAGCAAACACCGGCTCACCACACAGATAAATTTGCAGAGTTGGTTTGTTCCAATTCACTTCGTGCGAATACAATCACAAACGCGGTAGGTGTAATCAAAGAAGAGATGCGTATGCTCGATTCGTTGATTATCCATTCCGCAGACAATAGTGCTGTGCCTGCTGGTGGCGCGTTAGCTGTTGACCGACATGATTTCGCAGGACGCGTCACGGATACGATCCGCAATCACCCGAATATTGAAATCATTCCGGGTGAGGTGACGGAAATCCCTGAAGGTATCACAATTATTGCAACAGGCCCACTTACTTCTCCAGCACTTGCTGAGAAAGTGAAAGAGCTGACAGGTCAAGACTATCTATACTTCTACGATGCAGCTGCACCAATTGTAGAAAAAGATAGTATCGATATGGAGAAAGTGTATTTAAAATCCCGGTACGATAAAGGAGAAGCCGCCTACCTCAACTGTCCAATGACAGAAGAAGAATTTGATCGTTTTTACAATGCGCTGATTGAAGCAGAAGTAGTGCCACTTAAGGAATTCGAAAAAGAAATTTACTTTGAAGGATGTATGCCTGTTGAAGTCATGGCAACACGTGGACGCAAAACACTTCTGTTTGGTCCCATGAAACCGGTTGGTCTTGAGGACCCGAAAACAGGGAAACGGCCATTTGCTGTCGTTCAACTTCGCCAAGATGATGCGGCAGGAACTCTATATAACATCGTTGGTTTCCAGACTCATTTGAAATGGGGGCCACAAAAAGAAGTGCTGCAACTTATTCCAGGTCTAGAGAATGTGGAGATTGTACGTTACGGTGTCATGCACCGCAACACCTTCATTAATTCACCGACTGTTTTAGAACCAACGTATCAGTTGAAAGCGAACAAACAGATTTTCTTTGCGGGTCAAATGACGGGTGTTGAAGGCTATGTAGAATCCGCTGGTAGCGGCCTACTTGCGGGAATCAATGCAGCACGCCTTGTAAAAGGAGAGGACCTTGTGGTGTTCCCTAAGGAGACTGCACTCGGTAGCATGGCTCGTTATATTACAGAAGCTGATTCAAAGAACTTCCAACCGATGAACATCAATTTCGGTCTTTTCCCGAATCTTCCACAGAAAATTCGTGATAAAAAAGAAAAAGCAGAGAAATTAGCCGATCGAGCACTTACAACAATTCGAAATTTTGTGACGACTGAATCGATTTAATTGCAGGAAGCCCCTATGGATTGATATAATCTTAGGGGCTTTTACTTATGGAGGAGAGACATATATGGGTGAACAGCAACTAAAGTTATTTCTTGAATTTATTCAGCTTGAAAAAAATTACTCGCCACATACTGTAAAAGAATATGATACAGACTTAACTCACTTTTTAGCTTTTTTAGCAAACGAATCCGTCTCTCGTTTTGACGAGGTTGAATATTTGCATGCAAGGTTGTATGCGACACAACTTTACGATGCACAACTTGCGAGAACGACGATATCCCGGAAGATATCTGCTATTCGTTCTTTTTTTAAATTTCTTTCAAAAGAGCATAATGTAACAACTGAAGCTTTCCAAGCGCTCTACCACCCCAAGCAGCAGAAGAAATTGCCGAAATTCTTCTACGAAGAAGAACTTGAACAATTGTTTATCGCAGCTGCTGGGCCTACGCCTCTTGATCAGCGAAATATGGCTCTATTGGAACTTCTGTACGCAACAGGGATGCGTGTTAGTGAGTTTACTGCACTCCAACTTTCTGCACTCGACTTGCCGTATGGAATTGTTCGGGTGATGGGGAAAGGAAGAAAAGAGCGCTATATTCCGATGGGGAGCTTTGCAACAGAAGCACTTGAAACTTATTTACAAGATGCACGTCCTCGCTTAATGAAGCACAAGCAGCATCCCTCTGTTTTTGTGAATCACAGAGGGGATCCACTAACCGATATGGGAGTCCGCCATATTCTGACGGAAGTCGTGAAGAAAAGTACACTAACAAAATCTATTCACCCCCACATGATTCGACATACGTTTGCCACACACTTATTAAATCGTGGAGCTGATATGCGAACGGTGCAAGAATTACTGGGACACAGCAGTTTGAATTCCACACAAATTTATACACATGTCACAAAGGATCATTTAGCATCCGTTTATAAAAATGCGCATCCGCGCGCTTAGGAGGACTTTCCATGTCAATTCATGCTACTACGATATTTGCGATCCAGCATAAAGGACAATGTGCCATGTCTGGCGATGGTCAAGTCACACTTGGCAATCAAGTGGTGATGAAGCATACTGCTAAAAAAGTGCGCCGCCTCTTTAACAATCAAGTCGTTGCAGGATTTGCAGGCTCCGTAGCGGATGCCTTTACGCTCTTTGAGAAGTTTGAAGCGAAACTCGAAATGTATAATGGCAACCTGCAACGCGCTGCTGTTGAGCTCGCGAAAGAATGGCGTGGGGATAAGATGCTACGCCAACTAGAAGCCATGCTGCTTGTCATGAACAAAGACACATTACTATTAGTATCAGGAACGGGCGAGGTGATCGAACCCGATGATGGCATCTTAGCGATTGGTTCTGGTGGGAACTATGCGCTTGCAGCCGGCCGTGCTTTAAAGAAATATAGTGGGGATGCACTGACAGCCAAAGAGATTGCTCAAGCGGCTCTTGAAACGGCTGCAGATATTTGTGTCTTCACTAACCATAATATTGTATTGGAGGCTATCGATCATGGTTAAAGAGACGACCCCAAAACAGACGAAAGCCTACTTGGATCAATACATCATTGGTCAGGAAGAGGCAAAAAAAGCCATCGCGATTGCGCTTCGTAATCGGTACCGTCGAAAACTTTTATCACAAGAGATGCAACAAGAAATTGTTCCGAAAAATATGTTGATGATTGGGCCGACTGGTGTCGGGAAAACTGAGATTGCTCGCCGGATTGCAAAATTGACGCGTGCGCCATTTATAAAAGTCGAAGCGACTAAGTTTACAGAAGTAGGTTATGTCGGGCGGGATGTTGAGTCGATGGTTCGAGACTTGGTGGAAGCGTCCATACGCCTTGTAAAAGAAGAGAAAATGGAAATGGTTCGACCTCAAGCAGAACGATTAGCGGAAGAGCAGTTAATTAAACACTTAGTTCCTTCTCTTAAGAAAAAAACAACACCAACAAATCCGTTCGAAGCGTTGCTCGGCGGTCGACAAGAACCCGAAGAAGAAGAAGATTCTTCTGTACGCATAAAACGTAGTGAGATTGCTGAAAAGCTACGAGCAGGGGAACTTGAAGAACAAGAAGTAACCATTCAAGTGACAGAAACGACACCTTCCTTCTTTGACATGATGCCAGGTGCAGACCAAGGACAAGGTGCTCAGATGCAGGACATGCTGTCGAGTCTCATACCGAAAAAGAAGAAAAAGCGAAAAATGAAAGTCAAAGATGCACGTCGTGCGCTGACAGCAGAGGAAGCAATGAAGCTCTTAGACACCGATGAAGTTAATCAAGCAGCAATTGAAAAAGCAGAACAAGATGGAATCATTTTTATTGATGAATTTGATAAGATTGCTGCTAAATCAGGCCACGGAGCAGATGTTTCTCGAGAAGGCGTCCAACGAGACATTCTTCCGATTGTCGAAGGTTCAACAGTAACGACCAAATACGGCGCAGTTCGAACTGATTATATGCTATTTATTGCTGCTGGTGCTTTTCATATGGCGAAACCATCGGACTTAATTCCAGAACTTCAAGGGCGCTTTCCAATTCGTGTAGAACTTGAGAAGTTATCAAAAGAAGATTTTGTCCGCATCTTAAAAGAGCCCAATCATTCCTTGATTCAACAATACACAGCGTTACTTGAAACAGAGGGTATTGAAATTGCCTTTACAGATGATGCAATTGAACGTCTCGGAGAGCTTGCTTTTGAAGTAAATCAGGAAACAGATAATATTGGAGCGCGTAGATTGCACACACTATTGGAGAAGTTGATGGAGGATTTATCGTACGAAGCTTCGGATATTGCACCTGCACATATCGATATTACGCCTGCATTTGTCGATAGCAAACTGAAAAGTATAGTAAAAAACAAAGATTTGTCACAATTCATCTTATAATTAATACATTTTAGTATCAAAAACAATTAAAAACCTTTAGAATATTTTATAAATAGAAAAAATTAAAAGTGGAGGTTCACAATGAATCTATTAGACAAAACACGCAAAATCAATTCGATGTTGCAAGCATCTGCAGGACAACAAGTGAATTTTAAAGAAATGGCTGAATCATTATCAGGAGTAATTGAGTGTAACGTATTTATCGTTAGTCGTAAAGGTAAGTTATTAGGGTTTGATATTAATCAACAAATTGATAACGATCGTATCATTCGTATGTTAGAGGATCGTCAGTTCCCAGAAGTCTATACAAAAAACCTTTTCAAACTAACAGAAACTTCTTCAAACTTGGATGTGGAAAGTGAATTCACTGCATTCCCAGTTGAAAATAAAGATTTATTCAAAGATGGTCTGACAACAATTGTGCCAATCAATGGTGGTGGAGAACGTTTAGGTACCCTCATCTTAGCGCGCATTAAAGATGCGTTCGGTGATGATGATTTAATTCTAGCTGAATACGGCGCTACAGTTGTGGGTATGGAAATCCTACGTGAGAAATCAGAAGAGATTGAACTCGAAGCACGAAGCAAGGCAGTCGTTCAAATGGCAATCAATTCACTTTCCTATAGTGAGCTAGAAGCAATTGAACATATTTTCGAAGAATTAAACGGAAATGAAGGTTTACTCGTCGCATCGAAAATTGCAGATCGTGTGGGAATCACTCGTTCGGTTATCGTCAATGCCTTACGTAAATTAGAATCTGCTGGTGTTATCGAGTCTCGTTCTTTAGGAATGAAAGGAACGTACATCAAAGTTCTAAACAATAAGTTCTTAGAAGAACTAGAAAATATGAAGCTTTAATTATTTCAAGCCGGACGTGAAAACGTTCGGTTTTTACTTTGTGAAATGCTTGCGACTGCTCTGGAAGTATGGTACATTATAAGACGGTATGATTATACACGCTGTTCTGATGGTTAAGCAGGTGCCCACTGGGTCGTTTAATCACAGGAAGAACGGCGGAAGTTTAAACCAATAGGAGGAAATATCATGTCAGTAATTTCTATGAAGCAACTACTTGAGGCTGGTGTACATTTCGGTCACCAAACTCGCCGCTGGAACCCAAAAATGAAGAAATATATCTTCGTTGAGCGTAACGGCATCTACATCATCGATCTTCAAAAAACGGTGAAAAAATTAGAAGAGGCATATTCTTATATGCGTCAAGTTGGCGAAGAAGGCGGTAAAGTCTTATTCGTTGGTACAAAAAAACAAGCTCAAGAAGCAATCAAAGAAGAAGCTGAACGTTCAGGTAACTACTACATCAACCAACGTTGGTTAGGTGGAACACTTACTAACTTCGGTACAATTCAAAAACGTGTTGCTCGTATGAAGCAAATTGAAAAAATGGAAGAAGACGGTACATTTGCTGTACTTCCTAAAAAAGAAGTAGTTCAACTTAAAAAAGAACACGAGCGCTTAGTGAAATTCCTAGGTGGAGTTCGTGATATGAAATCACTACCGGACGTTATGTTCGTTGTAGACCCGCGCAAAGAGCGTATCGCTGTCGCAGAAGCAATCAAGTTGCACATCCCGATCGTAGGTATCGTTGATACAAACTGTGATCCAGATGAAATTGACTATGTAATTCCAGCAAACGACGATGCAATCCGTGCTGTAAAACTTCTAACTGGTAAAATGGCAGATGCTTTACTTGAAGCAAAACAAGGTGAAGAACTTGCTGAATCTACTGAAGAAGTAGCAGCTGAGTAATTATTAAAACGAACAGGTGATAAGCGGCCCATCCACTTATCACCTTTTTTTAAGAAAAGTATTCGGTATAGGAGGAATTAATCATGGCAGTAACAGCTCAAATGGTTAAAGAATTACGCGAAAAAACAGGCGCAGGTATGATGGACTGTAAAAAAGCACTAGTAGAAACAAATGGCGATATGGAAGCAGCTATTGATTTTCTACGTGAAAAAGGTCTTTCATCTGCAGCTAAAAAAGCAGACCGTATTGCTGCTGAAGGAACAACAGCAATCGAAGTTGATGGAAACAAAGCAGTTTTAGTTGAAATTAATGCAGAAACAGATTTCGTTGCAAAAAACGAAAACTTCCAACAGTTAGTAAAAGAAATTTCTACTCACTTACTAACAACTGAGCCAGCTTCAGTAGAAGAAGCACTTGCTTCAACTATGGACAACGGTTCTACAGTTGAGAACCACATTTCAAATGCGGTTGCTAAAATTGGTGAAAAAATTACCCTTCGTCGTTTCGACATCAAAACAAAAACAGACGCAGATGCTTTCGGACCTTACCTACACATGGGTGGACGTATTGGTGTTTTAGCGGTTCTTGAAGGAACAACTGACGAAGCGGCAGCAAAAGATGTAGCTATGCACATCGCTGCTTTAAACCCACAATATATCTCACGTGACGAAGTTTCTGCTGAAGAAGTAGAGCGTGAACGCAAAGTATTAACTGAGCAAGCTCTAAACGAAGGCAAACCAGAGAACATCGTTGCGAAAATGGTAGAAGGTCGACTAAGCAAATACTTCGAAGATGTTTGTGTTCTTGACCAAGCATTCGTTAAAAACCCAGATCAAAAAGTTCGCGACTTCGTGAAAGCAACTGGTGGAGAACTTGTTTCATTCACTCGTTATGCTGTTGGTGAAGGTATCGAAAAACGTGAAGATAACTTTGCTGAAGAAGTTATGAGCCAAGTTAAAGGTAACTAATTAGATACGAAATAGATATAGGGGACACACTCGTGTGTTCCCTATTTTTCAAGACAAAATCTGGGAGGATACACATGACAACACCACCATATAAACGAATCGTATTGAAGCTGAGCGGAGAAGCACTTGCCGGTGAGCAAGGCTTTGGCTTATCTCCAACTATCATTAAATCTGTTGCGGAACAAGTGAAAGACGTAGTAGATTTAGATATTGAGGTAGCTGTAGTAGTAGGAGGCGGCAATATTTGGCGCGGCAAAGTGGGAAGTGAAATGGGTATGGACCGGGCAACAGCTGACTACATGGGAATGCTTGCAACAGTGATGAACTCACTTGCTCTTCAAGATGCGCTGGAAAAACAAGGCGTTGAATCCCGTGTACAAACGTCGATTGAAATGCGCCAGGTGGCGGAACCGTATATTCGCCGAAAAGCCATTCGTCACCTTGAAAAAGGACGCGTTGTAATCTTTGCTGCAGGCACAGGAAATCCGTATTTCTCAACGGATACCACTGCTGCGTTACGTGCTGCTGAAATCGAAGCAGATGTTATTTTAATGGCGAAAAATAATGTGGACGGTGTGTATTCTGCAGATCCAAAAGTCGATCCGTCAGCTGTAAAATATGAAAACTTATCTTTCTTAGAAGTTATTCAAAATGGCCTTCAAGTAATGGATTCGACGGCATCAACGTTATGTATGGACAACGATATTGATCTTATTGTATTCTCAATTATGGAAAATGGTAATATTAAAAAAGCGGCACTAGGTGAAACGATTGGGACTGTCGTGAGGAGGAATTCATAATGACGAAACAAGTGATTGACCAAACAAAAGATAAAATGGAAAAATCGGTACAGGCATTCTCACGTGAGATTGCTTCAATTCGTGCGGGCCGTGCAAACGCATCTCTACTTGATAAAATCACGGTAGATTATTACGGAGCACCGACACCAATCAACCAATTAGCAGGCGTATCTACTCCGGAAGCTCGGTTGCTAGTTATTCAACCTTATGATAAAACGGCATTAGGGGATATTGAAAAAGCCATCATGAAATCCGATCTAGGCATTTCTCCATCCAATGATGGATCTGTCATTCGCTTGGCGATCCCTGCTTTAACAGAAGAGCGTCGTAAGGATCTTGCGAAGCTTGTGAAAAAAGAAGCAGAAGACGCGAAAGTACACGTTCGCAATGTTCGTCGTGATGGGAATGAAGATCTTAAGAAACTTGAAAAAAACGGGGACATCACGGAAGACGATCTTCGCACCTTCCAAGAAGACGTGCAGAAGTTGACAGACCAGTATATCGCGAAAATCGATGAGCTGGCGAAAGCGAAAGAAAACGAGATTATGGAAGTCTAAGTTTCCGAGCACCTTTTTGGAGGGTGCTTTTTTTGTGGATTGGAATAATAGCAATCAAATTGTATTGATGTGAATCGTGTGGAGATGGGTGGGGAATGGTTTAATCTATTAGTGGTTTGTGGTCACTGGTGCGGAAGATGATTTGACTGGTGCGAATTTCACGCCCACTGGTACGAAAAACGCGTCCACTCGTGCGGACCCGGTCGACTGGTGCGAATTCGACCTCCACTAGTGCGAAAACCGTCACGACTGAAGTGGTTTGCACTTCCCTCCTGTGCGGGACGCTAATCTAACATCAAAATAAAGAAAATCAAATGAATGTTTCCTCCTCCCAACCCCAAGGAACCTTCCCTATCACCAAACGTTCCGTTAATGGAGAAAAAAAACCAACTCAATGCCACATGAAATTTGGTATGATAGGATATATATGTCTTGATACGAGCGTTTGGAGGAAATTATACATGTTTAAAAAGCTTTTTAGTCAAAAGCAAAGTCAGCCTGACGAAGCTGACCACCCACTTACCGGATTGGGTCTGATTCCAGAACATATCGCCATCATCATGGATGGGAATGGACGCTGGGCGACCAAACGTTCGTTACCCCGAATCGCAGGTCATCATGAAGGCATGAAAACGGTTCGAAAGATCACGCGCCATGCAAATGACCTCGGTGTTAAAGTACTGACGCTTTATGCGTTTTCAACAGAAAACTGGACGCGGCCTAAAAAAGAAGTTGAATTCTTAATGCGATTACCTGAAGAATTTTTAGGAACGTATTTACCCGAATTAGTTGAACGTAATGTGCGCGTTCAGATTATGGGAGATTTTGATTCGCTTCCCACCCATACGCAAAGAGCCGTCCAAAAAGCAATGGATGAAACAAAAGATAATACAGGCCTCATCTTAAATTTCGCACTTAACTATGGTAGTCGCGCGGAAATTGTTCAAGCCATGAAAGCCATTGCTCATGCGGTGAAGCAAGGGAAGCTAGAACCGGAAGATGTCACTGACCAATGTATAGCAGAACATTTGATGACGAAACATTTGATGGAGCCCGATTTATTGATCCGTACAAGTGGGGAAGTCCGACTGAGCAATTTTATGTTGTGGCAACTTGCCTACACGGAATTTTGGTTTACAGACGTATTGTGGCCAGACTTTGATGAAGCCTGTTTAAATGAAGCAATTCAAGTGTTTCAAAAACGGAATCGTAGATATGGCGGGCTAGAGGGGGAGTCGAAATGAAACAGCGTATCATTACGGCCATCATTGCGCTCGCACTATTTGTTCCCGTCGTCTTGTACGGAGGAATTGCTTTTACACTTGCCGTTTATTTTATTGCTACAGTTGCGCTTTATGAAATTCTCCGGATGAAGCAGATTCGTCTCGTTTCGATTCCGGGAGCACTTGCTCTTATAAATCTTTATATCATGCTAATGCCACAACAATATGAGTCGTCCCTCATCGGCTGGACTGGCCATGACCGGATGACACTCGTATTTGTCCTTGTCTTTATGTTGCTTCTGTATGCAGTACTTGTGAAAAACACATTTACGTATGATGACGCAGCGTTTGTTTTTTTTGGCATGATGTATATAGGAATCGGGTTCTACTATCTGATTGAAACACGTCTAGTCGACTTAATCTATGTACTATTTGCCTTACTTATTGTGTGGACGACAGATTCAGGGGCATATTTTGCCGGAAGGAAATTTGGGAAGAAAAAGTTGTGGCCAGAAATTTCTCCGAATAAGACGATCGAAGGTTTTTACGGGGGAATACTAGCTGCAATTATCTTTGCCGTGTTATTGAATGTAGTTTTCCCATTTGCCGACACATGGCTTCAATTAATTTTTGTTACGATTGCAGCTTCTATCATCGGTCAATTTGGAGACTTGGCAGAATCAGCTATCAAACGCCATTACCATGTTAAGGATTCCGGGACGTTACTTCCTGGGCATGGCGGAATGCTTGACCGATTTGATTCACTACTATTTGTCGTACCACTCTTACACTTTTTACACTTTATCCCTTAAAGGGACGCAGACAGGAGAAATTTAATGAAGAAAATCAGTTTACTTGGGGCCACGGGATCCATTGGTCAACAAACTTTAGATGTCATTCGTGCCCATTCTGACCAATTTCAACTGGTGGCTTTTTCTGTGGGACAAAATGTGGAGCAAGCGATTCATATTGCATCTGAATTTCACGTTCCACTTATATCTGTCGCAAATGAAAGCGATGTGCAAACAGTCAAGAACGCAGTTCCTGCTGCACAGGTATTAACTGGAGCAGAGGGTCTTGAGGCCGTTGCCTCGGAGTCTGGTGCAGATGTATTAGTCAATGCAGTTCTCGGAAGTGTAGGCTTGCAACCGACTTTAAAAGCCATCGAAAAAGGAATTCCGATCGCTATAGCAAACAAAGAGACACTTGTGACTGCAGGGCATCTTGTCATGGCTGCTGCTAAAAAGTACAATGTGCCAATACTACCTGTAGATAGCGAACATTCAGCTCTTTTCCAGGCGCTGAATGGTGAAAATCCAAAACAAATTAAAAAACTGGTTATCACTGCTTCTGGTGGGAGCTTCCGGGATAAGACGCGGAAGGAACTGGAAGGGGTTTCTGTAGAGGATGCTCTCAACCATCCGAACTGGTCTATGGGGAGTAAGATTACAATTGACTCGGCCACTATGATGAACAAGGGGCTAGAAGTCATCGAAGCCCATGTACTCTTTTCAATGCCTTATGATCGAATCGAAGTAGTCCTGCACAAAGAAAGTATTATTCACTCCATGATTGAATTCGTAGATACAAGTGTCATGGCACAACTAGGGACACCGGACATGCGTGTACCCATTCAATATGCCCTCACGTATCCAGACCGACTTCCGATGGGGAGTGGCAAATCACTCGACTTAACGGAGATAGGTAAACTTCATTTTGAGAAAATGGATTACGAAAGATATAAGGCGCTCGATCTAGCTATCCAAGCTGGAAAAGCTGGTGGAACTGCTACGACAGTTTTAAACGCAGCAAATGAAGCTGCAGTCGATTTATTCCTTAAAAAACAGATATCATTTCTAGCAATTGATGAGATGATTGAAAAAGCACTGGAACAACATTCCATCATTGCCACACCGTCACTTGAAGAGATACTTGCGACAGATAATGAAACAAGAAGATTTGTTCAAAACATGGTACACTAAGAGCACTGATTGAAATGAAGGTGGGGTAACTTGGAAACTGCAATTGCGTTTATATTAATTTTTGGTTCCATCGTTTTTTTCCATGAACTTGGTCACTTTATTTTTGCCAAACGCGCAGGAATCATGGTGCGGGAATTTGCGATTGGGATGGGGCCGAAATTGCTTGGCTACACTAAAGGTGAAACAGTGTACACGATTCGTCTATTGCCGATTGGTGGATATGTCCGGATGGCGGGCGAAGATCTTGATGCTATAGAATTGCAACCGGGGTACCGTGTAGGTGTTCGATTAAATGCACAAGACGAAGTTGATTATATTGTATTGAATCAAAAAAACTATCTTCCAGATATGCAGTTTATCGAAATCGAAAAAGCTGATTTAATGAATAAGATGTTTATTGAAGGCTATGATGAGAGCGAAACACACGTAAAGTATTCGATTTCTCGGAATGCCAAAGTAAATGAAGCAGGAAGGGAATCACTTATTGCCCCTTATGACCGTCAATTCCACTCAAAGACAGTGGGTCAACGTTCTCTAGCGATTTTTGCCGGACCTTTGTTTAACTTTATTCTCGCGTTTATTCTATTTACGGTCATTGCATTATTACGAGGTATTCCTGTTGATGAACCTGTGATAAGTACAGTAGTAAATAACACTCCTGCAGCAGAAGCAGCCTTACAACAAGGTGATCGTATTATAGCGATAGATGGTGAAGCAGTAGGGACATGGACTGAACTCGTAACAGTGATTCAACAGAGCCCGGATCAAGCGTTATCTTTTGAAATCGACCGTGACGGACAAACCGTGACGACAGAGATTACGCCAGACGGTATTCAAAGTGGTGAAGAAACGATTGGTCAAATCGGTGTACAAGCGCCATTTGAAAAATCTTTCTTTGGATCATTTGTATATGGAGCGACTCAAACATACGACTTCACAGTTTTAATTTTTACTTTGCTCGGAAACTTGTTGACGGGAAGCTTCTCCATTGATGATTTATCTGGACCCGTTGGCATTTATAAGGCTACTGAAACGGTGGCACAGTTTGGTATCTTCAACTTGTTGAACTGGACAGCCATGTTGAGTATCAATTTGGGAATCATGAATTTGCTTCCACTTCCTGCTCTAGACGGTGGTCGTCTCTTATTCTTCGGTTTTGAAGCCATACGTGGACGTCCGATTGACAAGCAACGAGAAGGAATGGTGCACTTTGTCGGTATCATGCTACTAATGGTACTGATGATTGTAGTCACCTGGAACGATATACAACGCTTTTTCTTCTAATACATGTCGGGAAAGTTCACTAGCTGAACTTTCCTTTCTTTTTCAATGAAAGGGGGAAGAAATGTGCAAACAGGCAAAATGAAGATGATGTTACTTTTGCAACAATTGGAGCTCGAAGAAGATACATATATCAAAGCATTTGAAACATACGAATTGGCTAAATTGACAGTCCATAAGAAACATCGCATCTGGGACTTTCAATTGAAAGGTGAACAACCGCTATCTGGAGATATCTTTCGTCAGTTTAAAAGACGGCTTAATGAACGATTTCAAGGCATTGCGGTCGTCGATTTTTCTGTTGAGTTAACCTCTCCTGCCGATGCTACAGAGTTTGTTCCTGCCTACTGGTTGGATGTGGTCGAATCGTTTCAAGAAATGAGTCCTCCACTGAAACAACTGCTTGCTTCACAAATTCCACATGTCGAAGGGCAACTGGTGAAAGTGAAATGCGCGCAAGAGCTAGAACTACGAACTTTACAAGGTAAATATTTTCCACTACTTGCGTCAGCCTATGAAAAAATCGGTCTTGGATCATTACGGTTTGATTGTATTATGGAAGAAAATACAGAAGCGCTCGCTGAACAGCAGCGGCAGTTTATGGAACAAAAACTTGCTGAAGAAGAAGCACTGAGCCGTAAAGCTCTTGAAGATCAACAGAAACGTGAGTCTTCTGCTGCACAACTAAGTGAGGCAGATGGTCCGTTCCAATTAGGTGTAGGAATCAAACCCGACGAAGTCACGACAGCAATCCGACGTATTCAAGATGAGGAACGTCGCCTTACGATAGAAGGATATGTATTTGATGTGGAAATTAAAGAACTTCGCAGTGGACGTTCATTATTGACTGCGAAAGTAACTGATTACACGGATTCTATTTTAGTGAAGATGTTCTCTCGTGATAAAGAAGATGTGCACATGATGAATCGTCTGAAGAAAGGGATGTGGATCCGTGCACGTGGTTCTGTCCAAAATGATACCTTTGTCCGCGATTTAATTATGATGGCTCAAGATATGGTAGAAGTAAGACCGTTCGTGAAACAAGATACCGCACCGGAAGGTCAAAAACGTGTGGAACTCCATATGCATTCCCCGATGAGTGCGATGGATGCTGTCACGCCAGTCGGAGAATTAATCAAGCAAGCTGCAAAATGGGGCCATCCTGCAGTCGCAATTACGGATCATGGAAATGTACAATCCTTCCCAGATGCATATGCTGCTGGAAAGGCGAACAATATTAAAGTAATTTATGGACTGGAAGCGAATCTGGTTCATGACGGGGTTCCGATTGCTTATGATCCTATTGATCAAACGCTTCCTGATGCGATGTATATTGTTTTTGACGTGGAGACAACGGGTTTATCCGCGACCTATGACAAAATCATTGAACTTGCGGCTGTTAAAATTCATGATGGCAACATCATCGATAAGTTTGAGCGATTCGTCAATCCTCACCAAACATTATCGGCAACCACCATCGAGCTGACGGGGATAACCGATGACATGGTTCGAGATGCACCGGAACTTTCTCAAGTGACTCGCGAATTCCATGAATTCATTGGGGATGCAATTGTCGTTGCGCATAATGCCTCATTCGATATGGGCTTTCTATATGAAGCGTATCGTCAGACGGGCATTGACAAGAATGATCATCCTGTCATCGATACATTGGAACTCGCACGATTCCTTCATCCGGAACTTAAGAATCATCGGTTAGGGACGCTAGCTAAGCGATTTAATATCGAGCTGACCCAAGCCCACCGAGCGATTTATGACTGCGAAGCGACCGGATATTTATTGATGCATCTGTTAAAAGAAGCAGAACAAAAAGGCATCCAAAATCACAATCAATTAAACGACTTTATTGGAGAAGGCGATGCTTATAAGAGAGGTCGCCCTTCTCACTGCACAATCCTTGCTGTGAATGATGAAGGGTTAAAGAATTTGTTCCATTTAGTCAGTATCTCTCATATCCATACATTTTACCGTGTACCGCGTATTACCCGTTCCACTCTGCAGAAGTATCGCAAAGGATTACTGGTTGGTTCCGGATGTGACAAAGGGGAAGTGTTTGAAGGGTTGATGCAAAAACCACTTGAACAAGTGGAACAAATCGCTAAATTCTATGACTATCTGGAAGTTCATCCGAAAGAGGTCTACCAGCATCTCATTGAACTGGAGCTTGTTCGAGATGAGTGGAACTTAGAAGATATCATTCGGAAAATGATAAAACTTGGAAAACGGATCAACAAACCAGTCGTTGCTACAGGAAATGTTCATTACCGGGAAGAAAACGATGCTATCTACCGAAAAATTTTAGTGAGTGGTATGGGTGGGGCGAATCCACTCAATCGTCATGAACTTCCAAACGTCCATTTCCGGACGACCAATGAAATGCTCGATGCATTTGAGTTTCTAGGAAAAGAAACCGCCTATGAAATTGTCGTGAAAAATTCGCAAGAGGTTGCGAATCGAATTGGAGACGTTAAGCCGATCAAAGATGATCTGTTTGCTCCTAAAATTGAAGGAGCCGACGAGGAAATTACGGAACTGACGTATACGCGTGCCCGTAAAATTTATGGTGAGGAACTGCCAGAGATTGTGACCGAACGTATTGAAAAAGAATTAACCTCTATCTTGGGCCACGGATTCGGAGTTATTTATTTGATTTCTCACAAACTCGTGAAAAAGTCTTTGGATGACGGGTATTTGGTTGGTTCACGGGGGTCGGTCGGCTCTTCACTCGTAGCGACACTGACGGATATCACAGAAGTGAATCCACTGCCTCCACATTATGTTTGTCCCTCATGTAAGCACGCGGAGTTCTTTCAGGATGGATCTGTTGGATCGGGATATGATTTGCCGAATAAAGATTGTCCGGAATGCGGGACTGCCTACCGAAAAGATGGGCAAGATATTCCCTTTGAAACGTTCCTTGGCTTTAAAGGAGATAAAGTTCCCGATATCGATTTGAACTTTAGTGGAGAATATCAACCAACGGCGCACAACTATACAAAAGAGCTGTTCGGTGAAGACAATGTGTTCCGAGCAGGTACGATTGGTACGGTTGCAGAAAAGACAGCGTATGGGTATGTTAAAGGCTACGCGAGTGATCACAACCTCATCATGCGCGGTGCAGAAACCGATCGTCTTGTGAAAGGCTGTACAGGAGTCAAGCGGTCGACAGGGCAGCACCCAGGGGGAATTATTGTTGTCCCAGATTATATGGACATCTACGATTTCTCGCCGATTCAGTTCCCTGCAGATGCACAAGATTCTAGTTGGAAGACAACGCATTTTGACTTCCATTCGATTCATGATAATTTGTTGAAACTTGATATTCTAGGTCACGATGATCCAACGGTGATCCGGATGTTGCAGGATTTATCTGGTATTGATCCAAAAACGATTCCAACAGACGACCCGGAAGTGATGAAAATCTTTAGTGGCACAGAATCACTTGGGGTGACAGAAGAACAAATCGATTGCAAGACAGGGACTCTCGGAATTCCGGAGTTTGGTACTCGGTTTGTTCGACAAATGCTTGAAGAGACAAAACCGTCAACCTTCTCTGAGCTGGTTCAGATTTCTGGGCTTTCTCATGGAACAGATGTATGGCTAGGGAATGCTCAGGAGTTAATCCAAGCAGGAACGTGCCAACTGAGTGACGTTATCGGTTGTCGAGATGACATCATGGTGTATCTTATCTATCAAGGCTTAGAGCCGTCACTCGCCTTTAAAATTATGGAATCCGTTCGTAAAGGAAAAGGGTTAACACCTGAGTTCGAAGAAGAAATGAAGAAGAACAGTGTTCCGGGTTGGTATATTGAATCATGTAAAAAGATCAAGTATATGTTCCCGAAAGCACACGCGTCTGCTTATGTACTGATGGCCGTGCGTATTGCTTACTTCAAAGTCCATTTCCCGATCCTTTATTATGCAGCATACTTTACTGTCCGCGCATCAGATTTTGATTTACAAGCCATGATCAATGGGTCCCAAACAATCCGGGCGAAATTGAATGAAATCAATGCGAAGGGACTGGATGCGAGTCCGAAAGAGAAAAGCTTGTTGACCGTTCTGGAAATCTCACTTGAAATGTCGGAACGTGGGATTCGTATGCAGAAGGTGGATCTCTACAAATCGAAGGCCACTGAATTTGTAATTGAAGGCAATACATTAATTCCGCCATTTAACGCAGTTCCGGGTCTTGGTACAAACGTTGCGTTGCAGATAGTGAAAGCGAGAGAGAACGGAGAGTTCTTATCGAAAGAAGATTTAAAGCAGCGAGGTAAGGTCTCACAAACCATTATTGATTATCTCGATTCATTAGGATGCTTAGAAGGAATGCCGGACGCCAATCAATTGTCACTATTTTAGCTACAATTTGCGTCTTACCTCGAGATATGGTATACTAATGATACGAATGTTGTATAACTTTTGCGCAAAGAGTGGGATTTCCCGCTCTTTTCTGTTGTTTAAGGCCAAAAGTGAGGAGGAAATTATGCAAGATATCGTCAAACAAATCGAAGAGATGGTTACACCCATTGTACAAGAAATGAATTTAGAACTCGTAGATGTTGAGTACGTAAAAGAAGGTCGAGACTGGTTCCTTCGCATTTATGTAGATGTCCCAGGTGGTGGTATTGATATCGAGCAATGTGCACGTGTAAGCGAGCGTGTCAGTGAAATGCTCGATGCTAAAGATCCAATTAAGGAGAACTACTTCCTAGAAGTCTCTTCTCCTGGGGCAGAACGCCCACTTAAAAAAGAAGAAGATTACATTCAAGCTGTAGGCTCTCATGTATTCATCAAAACTTACGAACCATTAGATGGTCGTAAAGAATTTGAAGGAACCTTAACTTCGTATTCAAAAGAAGAAGGCCTGACTGTGGAATACCGAGTGAAAACGAGAAAGTTGAAAATTGTGATTCCTGTAGAAAAGGTTGCGCTTGCGCGTCTTGCGATTGATTTTTCAGCATAATTGTTAATAAGGAGTGAACACTGTGAGCAGTGAACTATTAGATGCGTTAACCGCACTGGAACAACAAAAAGGTATTAAACGGGATGTTTTAATCGAAGCTATTGAAGCGGCACTTGTCACTGCCTATAAGCGTAATTTCAACCAAGCACAAAATGTTCGTGTCGACATTAACTTGGAGACAGGTTCTATGATTGTCTACTCTCGTAAAGATGTAGTGGAGGAAGTGGAAGATGAGCGTTTGCAAGTATCTTTGGAAGACGCGCATCAAATCAATCCTCACTATCAAGTGGGTGACGTGATTGAAGAAGAGGTCACGCCTCGCAATTTCGGTCGTATTGCTGCTCAAACAGCGAAACAAGTGGTTACACAGCGTGTTCGCGAAGCAGAACGTGGGTTAATCTACGAAGAGTATGTAGACCGTGAAGAAGATATCGTCAATGGCATTGTCGAGCGATTAGATGCTCGTAATATTTATGTGGGTCTAGGGAAAGTCGAAGCAGTTCTTCCTGCAAACGAACAAATTCCTTCTGAGACTTACCGTCCACACGATCGTATCAAAGTATTTATCACGAAAGTGGAGCGTACGACAAGAGGACCACAAGTGTTTGTCTCTCGCACACACCCTGGACTTCTCCGTCGTTTGTTTGAGATGGAAGTTCCGGAAATCTATGATGGAACAGTTGAAATCAAATCAATTGCTCGTGAAGCAGGCGATCGTTCGAAAATCTCAGTTGTTGCACATCATGAAGATGTCGATCCAGTCGGTTCATGTGTAGGAGCAAAAGGTGCCCGTGTACAGACCATCGTGAATGAACTTGGTGGCGAAAAAATTGATATCGTTGAGTGGTCTGAAGACCCAGTTCAATTTGTCGCGAACGCACTTAGTCCGTCACAAGTATTGGATGTTCAAGTGAACGATGATGATAAATCAACAACAGTTGTTGTCCCAGATTTCCAACTTTCACTAGCCATCGGGAAGCGTGGTCAAAATGCACGTCTTGCTGCTAAACTGACAGGTTGGAAAATTGATATCAAGAGCGAAACAGATGCACGCGAAATGGGTATTTATCCACGTGCGTATGATGAATCACAAGATGACGAAGATTTCGTGGATTTTGAAGAAGCGGAAGACTTCGATTTCTATAAAGATTAAGTAAAGAAGGTGTCTGCACATGGCAACTCAAAAAAAAATCCCTATGCGGAAATGCGTAGCAACCAACGAGATGTTTCCAAAGAAAGAAATGATTCGTGTGGTACGTTCCAAAGAAGGGGAAGTATCTGTAGACCCGTCTGGTAAAAAATCTGGCCGAGGAGCGTATCTATCAAAAACTCGCGAAGCTGTAGAAGCTGCGAAAAAGAAAAACTCTCTCGGAATGCAATTAGAAACGACCATTCCTGAGTCAGTTTATGAAGAGCTAATCGTGTTTATTGAGCGTGAAAAACTCAAATGACACTCGAACAGCAAATCATCAATTTATTGGGATTAGCCACACGTGCACGAAAAACAGTTTCTGGTGAGGAACTTGTCATCAGAGAGGTTAGAAGACAACAAGCCAAGTTCGTCATATTAGCGAATGATGCATCCGCTAATACGGAAAAGAAAGTAAGAGACAAGTGTGCATCGTTTCACGTTGATTTAGGTGTCTTTGGAGATCGATACGAATTGGGCCATGCAACTGGCAAAGAAGCACGTGTTGTCATTGCAATTATGGATCATGGTTTTGCGAAAAAATTAGCATCACTAATCAACGAATATAACCGGAGGTGAGCGAATGACGAAAATCAGAGTTCATGAATACGCCAAAAAGGTAAATAAATCAAGCAAAGATGTCATTACAGAGCTTGAAAAATTAAATGTTAAAGTAACGAATCACATGTCGACTATTGAGTCAGATACAGTGTCGAAATTAGATGCGAAGTTTAATGGTGGAGCAAAACCTGCAAATACAACATCTTCTCAACGACCACAAAATAACGAGAACCGTCCACAAGGCGGTCAAGGTCAAAACCGACCACAAGGGGCACAAGGTCAGAACCGTCCACAAGGCGGTCAAGGTCAAAACCGACCACAAGGGGCACAAGGTCAGAACCGTCCACAAGGCGGACAAGGCCAGAACCGTCCACAAGGCGGTCAAGGCCAGAACCGTCCACAAGGTGGACAAGGTCAGAACCGTCCACAAGGTGGTCAAGGTCAGAACCGTCCACAAGGTGGTCAAGGTCAGAACCGTCCACAAGGTGGTCAAGGTCAAAACCGACCACAAGGGGCACAAGGTCAGAACCGTCCACAAGGCGGTCAAGGTCAAAACCGACCACAAGGGGCACAAGGTCAGAACCGTCCACAAGGCGGTCAAGGCCAGAACCGTCCACAAAGCGGACAAGGTCAGAACCGTCCACAAGGCGGTCAAAATACAGGTTCTTCACAACAGCGTCCAGCTGGTCAAGGTCAAAACCGCGGACCTGCACAAGGTGGCCGTCCAGGCGGGAACCGTGGTGGATTCCAAGGGCGTCCGGGTGGAAATCGTCCACACCGACGCAAGAAAAATTCAACCCCAGTTCAACCACCCGTACCACGTAAAGAGCGCGAATTACCAACAAAAATTACGTTCACTGAGTCTTTGTCAGTTCAGGAACTATCAAAAAAATTAGGTAGAGAACCAGCAGAACTCATCAAAAAATTATTCATGCTGGGAATCATGGCAAATATTAACCAAGAGCTAGATAAAGATACAATTGAACTGATCTGTGCAGACTATGGTGTTGAAGTAGAAGAAGAAATCAAAGTAGATATCACGGACCTTGAAGTGCACTTTGAAAACGAAGAAGAAAATGAAGCGGACTTGAAAGAACGTCCACCAGTTGTGACGATCATGGGTCACGTTGACCACGGGAAAACGACGCTTCTTGATTCCATTCGTAACTCAAAAGTTACTTCAGGCGAAGCCGGCGGTATCACCCAGCATATCGGTGCATACCAAGTTACGGATGAGAATGGTAAGAAAATCACATTCTTAGATACACCAGGTCACGCTGCGTTTACAACGATGCGTGCACGTGGAGCGAAGGTGACAGACTTAACGATTCTTGTTGTTGCTGCAGATGATGGAGTCATGCCACAAACGGTAGAAGCTATCAACCACGCAAAAGCGGCTGAAGTGCCAATCATTGTAGCTGTCAATAAGATGGATAAACCATCTTCGAATCCGGACCGCGTCATGCAAGAATTAACAGAGCATGGTTTAGTTCCTGAGGCGTGGGGTGGCGATACCATTTTCGTACCGATTTCAGCATTGAAAGGAGACGGAATTGATACGTTACTTGAAATGGTTCTTCTCGTCTCTGAAGTAGCCGAACTTAAAGCAAATGCGAAACGTAAAGCAATCGGTACAGTAATTGAAGCTCAACTTGATAAAGGTCGCGGCTCTGTCGCAACGCTTCTTGTACAAGATGGAACACTTCGCGTTGGAGATCCGATTGTCGTAGGACATGCTTACGGTCGAGTGCGTGCGATGGTGAATGAGACGGGTCGTCGTTTAAAAGAAGCCGGTCCATCCACTCCAGTTGAAATCACAGGTCTTAATGAAGTACCACTTGCTGGAGATCGTTTTGTTGTCTTTGAAGATGAAAAAACAGCTCGTCAAGTCGGTGAATCCCGTGCATCAACGGCGATTCAAGAACAGCGTTCTGAAAAAACTCGAGTGACTCTTGATAATTTGTTTGATCAAATGAAACAAGGGGAAATGAAGGAACTAAATCTAATCGTAAAAGCCGATGTTCAAGGGACAGTGGAAGCTATGGCTGCCGCTCTTATGAAAATCGAGGTGGAAGGCGTAAACGTGCGTATCATTCACACAGGCGCTGGAGCGATTACAGAATCAGATATTTCTCTTGCTGCTGCTTCGAATGCAATCGTTATCGGATTTAATGTACGTCCAGATACGAATGCAAAACGTGCAGCAGATGAGGAAGGCGTAGATATTCGTCTACACCGAATAATCTATAAAGTAATCGAAGAAATTGAATTCGCTATGAAAGGTCTTCTTGACCCTGAATTTGAAGAGAAGATTATCGGCCAAGCGGAAGTTCGCGAAACATTTAAAGTGTCAAAAGTTGGAACCATTGCTGGTTCATATGTAACGGAAGGTAAAATTACACGCGATAGTGGTGTACGTGTCATCCGTGACGGCATCGTCATTTTTGAAGGTGAGCTTGATACATTAAAACGCTTTAAAGACGATGCGAAAGAAGTTGCACGTGGATATGAGTGTGGAATCACGATCAAAGGATTCAATGATGTGAAAGAAGCTGATATCATCGAAGCATATATCATGGAAGAAATTAAGCGCTAATGATTCTTTACCTCGAGTGTGAATTTATCTTGCCAAATGTACACACGCTAAAAGAAAAACGTGCTGTACTCCAGCGAATGATTAAACGCACGAGACAAAAGTTCAATGTCTCTGTCGGAGAACTGGATTATCAAGATCTGTGGCAGCGAACCTTGATAGGTGTCGCTATCGTTTCTTCCGACAAACGACACAGTGAACGTGAATTACGCATGGTCCTAAACTTTCTTGAATCCAATTCAGAATGGGAATGCCTAACGTACCAGATAGACGAACGATAGGTGAGGTGAGACGATGGCAATGAGAGCAAACCGAGTGGCTGAACAAATGAAGAAAGAAATCGCGGATATCTTAAAACGCAAAGTAAAAGATCCACGAGTCGAGTTTGTTACAGTTACAGACGTAGAAGTAACAGGTGACTTGCAACAAGCAACGGTTTATGTGACCGTGCTAGAACAACAAGTAAAACAAGAAGAAGCGCTTAAAGGGTTAGATAAAGCAAAGGGAATCATTCGTTCTGAAGTAGGAACACGTATTCGTTTGCGTAAAACTCCTGAGCTTTCTTTCCAAATTGATGAGTCAATTGCATATGGAAATCATATTGATGACCTTTTACGTCAATTAAAAAGTAATAACTAATGGAAAGCCTGCCTCATAAGAGGCAGGCTTTTTCTTATGAGAGGAGTGGGAACGTGGAGTCATTCGAAGGGATTTTACCACTATGGAAAGAAACCGGCATGACAAGTCATGATTGCATCTTTAAGCTAAGAAAAATCTTAAAAATGAAACGAATTGGTCACACCGGTACACTGGATCCAGATGTCGAAGGGGTTCTACCTATCTGCCTAGGCCAAGCAACGAAAGTAGCTGAATATGTGATGTCGCAAGGAAAAGAGTACCGCGCCGTTGTTTCACTAGGAACCGCCACCACAACGGAAGATGCATCTGGTGAAATAATTGATACGGCTAATGAGTCATTAACTCTTCAACGTGAGCAGTTGGCGGATGTTCTTGCTGAGCTAACTGGCACTATCATACAAACACCACCCATGTATTCTGCGGTCAAAGTTAACGGACGTAGGCTGTATGAATACGCGCGTGAAGGAAAAGTGATTGATCGTCCCTCTCGAGAAGTGACGATTCATCGTTTAGATTTGCTTTCACCCGAACAAGAATGGCAAGGAAAATCGATTGAATTTGAGATTGAAGTGGCTTGTAGTAAGGGGACTTATATACGAACGTTAGCTGTTCAAATTGGCGAAAAATTAGGTGTCCCTGCTCATATGAAGAAGTTAGTTCGCACAGAAGCCGGTGGATTTCATTCAAAAGAAGCATTTACACTTGCAGAAGTGGAACAACTGGTTCAATCAAATAAGTTTCAGTCAATTGTACAACCTATTGAACGGGCATTAACGGAATGGCCATATTATGAAATTCCACAGTCGCTTGAAAAAGGATTTGCCAATGGACAAACACTTCCTGCACACACAGACCTTGACGTTCATGATAAGATTGTCGTAGGAAAACAGGGGATTGCTCATGCCGTCTACATCAATCATCCTGAAAAGGAAGGCTACATGAAACCTGAAAAAATGTTTATACGTCCGGAGTTGGAACAATCATGAAGGTACACGATATCCAATACCCTACGCAGATGCCATCGCACTGTGATCAAGGTTATTCACTTGCCATCGGTTTTTTTGATGGACTACATAGAGGACATCAACAGTTAATACAAGAAGCCGTGTCACAAGCAAAACGATCAAAAACACGTGCTGCTGTGATGACTTTTGATCCACACCCATCCGTTGTATTGAGTGGGAAGAAAACAGACATTCATTACATTACGCCTTTGAAACAGAAGCTAGAATTGTTACGTGATATGGATGTAGATGATGTTTTTGTTGTTCGGTTCACCTCTGATTTTGCTCGTCTATCACCAGAAACATTTATGGATGAGTTTATCTTAAAGCTTAATGTACATCACGTTATAGCAGGATTTGATTTTTCATTCGGGGCATTTGGGAAAGGTGATATGGAACACATGACATCTTATCTTGCCGGCCAAGTTCAGGTGATGACAATCCCAAAATTCACACTTGAAGAAGACAAAGTTAGTTCGACCCGAATACGCAAAGAGTTGACAGAGGGCAATGTAGATAACGTGCGTGATCTACTCGGAAGACCTTTTCAGCTAGATGGAATTGTCGTGCACGGTGATAAACGGGGAAGAACGATTCAATTTCCAACGGCCAATATTGCAACAGATGAAGAGCAGTATATTCCAGCAAATGGTGTGTATGCTGTGCGGATGTTTGTCCAAAATAAATGGGTAGACGGAGTTTGCAATGTGGGCTATAAACCGACCGTTCAAGACATCAAGAAACTATCGATTGAAGTCCATTTGTTTGATTTTGATCATGATATTTACGGTGAACAAGTTCGGGTATTATGGTATGCGCCCATCCGCAAAGAACAGAAGTTTCCGTCACTCGACGCTTTAAAACAACAAATTCAACGCGATAAAGAACAAGCGATTGCCTTGTTAGGAAGTCTCTCCTTGCCGGAAAGACCCTAATCTGCTATACTAATTTAGTACGTCTTGTACTTAACCTTATCTTGGCTTTTCGATTCTCCAACGATTGCTCAGGTACAGGGGATATTTAACTATTAGGAGGAAACCAACATGGCAATTACAAGAGAACGCAAAAATGAACTGATCAATGAGTACCGCACTCACGAAAGTGATACGGGTTCACCAGAAATCCAAATTGCTATCTTAACTGAAGAGATCAACTCTTTAAACGAGCACTTACGTACTCACAAAAAAGATCACCACTCACGTCGCGGTCTTTTCAAAATGGTAGGACGTCGTCGTAACCTTTTGAAATACCTTCGTGAAACAGAAGTTCAACGTTACCGTGAATTGATTGCAAAATTAGGCTTACGCCGCTAATTTTAATAGTCACTTACAAAAACTCAACTTGTCATCTGGCGAGTTGAGTTTTTCTACGAATAGAAAGTTCTTCTCATGTAGCTGTATAGTTTGATACACTACAAGAGGGTACATATAAAGGATCTGGATGTTGAGAGGAGAACAAATTAATGACCGAAAAGAAAACGTATACGTATGAATGGGCTGGCCGTCCGTTAACAATTGAAGTAGGCCAATTAGCAAAACAAGCAAATGGAGCAGTTTTAGTTCGTTATGGGGATACTACGGTGTTATCTACAGCGACGGCTTCTAAACAACCGAAGAACCTTGACTTCTTCCCATTAACAGTGAACTATGAAGAAAAGCTTTATGCAGTAGGTAAAATTCCGGGTGGATTCATCAAGCGAGAAGGACGTCCGTCTGAAAAAGCGATTCTAACGAGTCGTTTGATTGACCGTCCAATTCGTCCGTTATTTGCGGATGGATTCCGTAACGAAGTTCAAGTGATTTCGATTGTTATGTCCGTGGACCAAAACTGTTCATCTGAAATGGCGGCAATGGTTGGTTCTTCTCTAGCTCTTTCTGTTTCTGATATCCCATTTGAAGGGCCGATCGCTGGTGTTCAAGTAGGGTATGTAGATGGAGAGTTTATCATCAACCCGACAACGGAGCAAATGGAAAATTCATTAATGGATCTAGTCGTTGCAGGAACAAAAGATGCAATCAACATGGTAGAAGCGGGAGCAAAAGAAGTTTCAGAGGAAATCATGTTAGAAGCGATCATGTGTGGTCACGATGAAATCAAAAAATTAATTGCTTTCCAAGAAGAGATTGTGGCTGAAATTGGGAAGCCAAAAACAGAAGTTACTCTCTACCAATTGGATGAGATGATAGTGTCTCAAGTTCGCGCAATGGCAGAGGCAGATGTGAATACTGCTGTACTTGTTGCAGAAAAACATGCGCGCGATGAAGCGATCAATGAAGTTCGTACACGTGTGATTGAGACATTCGAAGCGCAAGAAGCAAATGACGATACACTAAAACAAGTTCGTCAAACAGTCGATATGCTCGTTAAAGAAGAAGTACGTCGCTTAATTACAGAAGAAAAAATCCGTCCAGATGGCCGTAAACAAGACGAAATCCGTCCATTATCTTCTGAAGTGGGCATTCTTCCACGTACGCATGGTTCTGGTCTGTTTACACGTGGGCAAACACAAGCGTTAAGTATTTGTACACTTGGCCCTCTCGGAGACGTCCAAATCATCGATGGTCTAGGTGTGGAAGAATCAAAACGTTTCATGCATCACTATAACTTCCCGTTATTTAGTGTCGGTGAAACTGGACCGATTCGTGCGCCAGGTCGTCGTGAAATTGGTCACGGGGCTCTTGGTGAACGCGCTCTTGAAGCCGTCATTCCAGATGAAGAAACATTCCCATATACCATGCGTTTAGTTTCTGAGGTTCTTGAGTCCAACGGCTCGACTTCTCAGGCAAGTATTTGTGCATCGACGCTTGCGATGATGGATGCAGGGGTACCAATCAAAGCGCCAGTTGCTGGTATTGCAATGGGACTTATCAAAAAAGGTGAACACTATACAGTACTAACTGACATTCAAGGAATGGAAGATCATCTTGGAGATATGGACTTTAAAGTGGCAGGTACTGCCGAAGGGGTAACAGCCCTTCAAATGGATATTAAAATTGACGGACTTTCCCGTGAAATCTTACAAGAAGCGCTTGAACAAGCCAAGAGTGGACGTATGCAGATTTTAGAAAGTATGCTTGCAACACTACCGGCGTCTCGTGAAAAATTATCTGCGTATGCTCCTAAAATTGATGTCATCAAAATTAATCCGGACAAGATCCGCGATGTCATTGGACCTGGCGGTAAAGTCATTAACAAGATTATTGATGAAACTGGTGTAAAAATTGATACAGAACAAGATGGGACAATTTATATCGCATCGTCTGATGAAGAAATGATTGCAAAAGCACGTAAGATGATCGAAGACATCGTCCGCGTAGCAGTCGTCGGTGAGTACTACATGGGGAAAGTGAGACGCATTGAAAAATTCGGTGCTTTCTTAGAAATCTTCTCAGGTAAAGACGGCTTGTTGCACATTTCAGAGATTCAAGAAGAACGTACAAAGAACGTAGAAGACGTGTTGAAAATGGGAGACGAGCTACTCGTGAAAGTTATTGAAATCGACAATCAAGGTCGCGTCAATCTATCCCGTAAAATCGTCTTGAAAGAAGAAAAAGAACGCGCAGAACAACAATAAGTCCCAGCTGCATGCCCCGGCATGCAGCTTTTTCTAACGTTAGAGAGGGTAAAGAACAATATGACAAAACATATACTTAAAAATGGTGTACGGGTCATTGTGCATCCCATGTCACATACACGTGCAGTATCAATCGGAGTTTGGATCGAGGCTGGATCACGTCATGAAACAGCCGAACAAGCTGGAATGGCTCATTTCATTGAACATATGCTATTTAAAGGCACACAAACGCGAAGTGCGAAAGATCTAGCCATTGCATTTGACCGTATTGGTGGAAATAGCAATGCGTATACATCTAAAGAACAGACCTGTTATTACACTCGTGTTCTTGACCGGTATACCAAAGAAGCGATCGACTTATTAGCCGACATGCTGTGGAACTCGGTATTTGATGAGGAAGAAATGGAACGAGAAAAGCAGGTGATCATCGAAGAGATTCATATGGTCGAAGATACACCAGATGATTGTGTCCATGAATATTTATGGGAAGCGATGTACCCAGATCATCCACTTGGCCATTCGATCTTAGGAACGAAAGAGACACTCGCATCTTTTTCAAGAGATGATGTGTTAGCTTTCTATAAGGATGCCTATCACCCAAGCCGAATTATCGTGTCACTTGCAGGAAATATCGAGGATGATATGATCCCTTATCTTGAACAAGTGTTTGGACAGGTCTCTTGGGAGGAACCCCAAAAATCAGTTCTCCAGCCGGCTCTTTTTCATGCTACTGAGGTAAGAAATACAAAAGAAGTGGAACAAGCCCATTTGACCATCGCATGGCCTTCAAGCGGAGTCAAGGATGAACAAATCTATGCCACAGTTTTACTGCAAACGATGCTTGGAGGTTCGATGTCCTCAAGGTTGTTCCAAGAAATTCGTGAAACACGGGGCTTAGCTTATTCCATATATTCGTACCATACGTCATATATTGATCAGGGTGTCTTTGCTATCTACGGAGGAACGTCGCCTGAGCAGTTAGAAGAACTCGAGGCTGCTATCCATGAGAGCGTGAACCACCTATTAGAAACAGGATTTACAGAGATAGAGCTTGAGAATGCCAAAGATCAAATTATTTCAAACATCTATTTATCATTAGAAAATTCAACGACATGGATGAACCGCCTGGCTCGAAACGAAATTCTTTATGGCTATCAAAAGTCGATAGATGAATACGTGAACCGTTATCAACAGGTCACTCTCCATGATATTGAACAAGTGAGCCAGCTGTTTATACAAAAAAGTGCGAAATCTCTTATCCTGCCGAGCTAAATGAAACTCCCTTCCTGCTACTGCATATAGTAACGGGAGGGGGGTTTTATGCGTTTATCCGAATTAACTCAGAAGGAACTGGCAGGTATGCGGGATGGAAAAAAATATGGATTGCTTCAAGAAGCGGAACTTGTGGTGGATCCAGTCACGGGTCGATTGCAAGGCATTGAAGTGAAAAGTCCTAAATCATGGCGTGCGAAAAAGCAGGAAACGCTTTTCTTTGTTCCATGGGAGAGCATTCAAGTAATCGGAAAAGAATATGTGTTGTTTGAAAGAGATGAGACATGAAGATTGTTATTATTGGAACAGATGACCGGTATGAGCATTTAGCAGTCCTTTTGCAAACCTATGGGAATGTTTCCTATTTTCAATCATGGGAAGACTTTTCATCAAGTGACGATTGTTCCGCGCCTATTGACTTATTATTTTTACCAATCGGCAAGTTAGTAAATCAAAATGAACTTGCTATTCCTAGTACAGTCAAACATGTATGGTCAGGAAGTAGACAACCACTTCACAGAACAACGAATACATTGCTATTCCACTATACAGAAGACGAGGATTGGCTATGGAGTAACGCGGAACTGACAGCTGATTCATTTTTAAAATGGTTAATTCCCACTTTAGAGAAGCGAATCGCAAGCTACTCTTTTGATATTGCTGGTTATGGACGAGTAGGAAAACGAGTGGCACGAAAGTTATATCTCTTAGGGGCTGATGTGTCCATACGTACACGCTCTAAAAGTCAGCAAGCAGAAGCAAGGCTTCATCAATTTGATGCAAAAAATTTAGATGCACCTTTTAAAAATTCTATATGTATTAATACAATTCCAGCACCTTGGTTATCGAGCCAACAAGCTGAGAATCTTACTCTCATTTTAGACCTCGCCTCTGCACCAGGGTGTCTGATGCAAGATGCGCAAGCGAATTATTATCCGTTGCTATCACTTCCTGGGAAAATCTATCCGGAAGATGCAGCGTTTGAATTTCTACGATTACTGATACGAAAGGGGATTTTGCGTGGGAACGCTTAGTGGAAAACGAATTGGATTTGGTGTGACAGCTTCACACTGTACTTTTCCGGAACTAGAAGCCATGATCACTCAATTGCTTGACGAAGGGGCTGAAGTTCATCCTGTCGTCACGTATTCAGTCCTTCATGCGAACACGAGATTTGGGACGGGGGAAGAATGGATTCAAAAAATTGAAGGGTTGTGTGGACGGTCCGTAGTATCCACGATTGCAGATGCAGAACCCTTTGGACCGATCATTCCACTTGATTGCATGGTGATTGCCCCGCTTACAGGAAGTTCACTCAGTAAATTAGCCAATGCACAGACCGACTCTCCAGTCTTAATGGCAGCGAAAGCCACACTCCGAAATCGTAAGCCTGTCGTAATTGCCGTTTCTACGAATGATGCCTTAGGGTTAAATGGAACGAATCTCATGAATCTAATGCGAGCGAAACACGTGTATCTTGTACCGCTTGGTCAAGATGACCCGATTAAAAAACCGACATCTCTTGTAGCTGATTTTAATCAAATTAGTAGAACTGTTGAAGAAGCGTTAGATGGAAAGCAATTACAGCCTTTATTTATTAGTTATAACTAAATCAAATATAAGTAATAATTATTTCACAAACCGGATGAATTTTCATGCATCCTGTGTTACAATAGCGCCATTATGTATTACGGAAGGAGAGTTCACACGTGAGTAAAAGATATACAGTAGCCATTGTAGGAGCCACCGGAGCGGTTGGCCGGAAAATAGCAGAGAAGTTAGCCGAGAGGGACTTTCCAGTTAAATCAATCAAACTATTAGCATCTGCGAAATCAGCAGGGACTGAACTTTCTTATAATGGACATCCCGTAACTGTGGAGGAAGCCAGACCGGAAGCATTTGAAGGGGTCCAATTTGCATTTTTCTCAGCAGGAGGAGCCGTATCAAAAGTCCTTGCGAAAGAAGCAGCTGCTCGCGGAGCGATTGTCATAGATAATACAAGTGCATTCCGAATGGATCCGAACACGCCTCTTGTCGTACCTGAAGTGAATCCGCAAGCACTTGCTCAACATTCAGGAATTATTGCAAATCCCAACTGCTCAACCATTCAAATGGTCTGTGCACTTGAACCTCTTCGCAAAAAAGCAGGCGTTAAAAAGGTAATTGTGTCAACATATCAGGCGGTCTCAGGTGCAGGATCAGCTGCCATTGATGAATTGGAAAAGGAAAGTAGAGGATTGCGAGAAGTGACACCTAATCCTTCTGTCCTACCAGTGAAGAGTTTAGAGAAGCATTATCCGATTGCTGGAAATTTATTGCCACAGATTGATGTATTTGAGGACAATGGATTTACATTTGAGGAACTCAAGATGATGAATGAAACAAAGAAAATTATGGAGCTTCCGGATTTGGAAATTGCGGCCACATGTGTTCGTGTGCCCGTAGTGACAGGTCACTCCGAATCGGTTTATGTCGAAACAGAAAAAGAATTATCTCTAGATGAAATCCGCCAAGTTTTAGCGGAGGCAGAGGGTGTTGTTTTACAAGATGACCCTGCAAATCAATTGTATCCAATGCCGCTTTATGCGGAAGATCAAGACCCTGTCTATGTCGGCCGTATTCGTAAAGACCCTCATACACCAACAGGCATACACCTGTGGATTGTTGCAGACAATTTATTGAAAGGTGCGGCATTGAATTCGATTCAAATCGCCGAAAAAATGATTGAGCTTGGGCTCGTAAAAGAGGTGCAGGAATGAACCTCGGAAAATTACCGACAGCGATGATAACTCCGTTTACAAGAGAACTTACAATTGATTATACGGAACTTCCTAGACTCATTGATCATCTACTGTCTACAGGGACAACAGCCATCGTCGTCAATGGAACGACTGCAGAATCACCAACACTCTCAGGTGAAGAAAAAATAGAGCTAATTGGAGCTACCGTTCAACATGTAGCAGGAAGAGTACCTGTCATTGCGGGAACTGGATCCAACAATACACAACAATCCATTGATTTCACTCGAGCAGTCGAGCAAGTAGGTGTTGATGGATCCATGCTTGTTGCTCCGTACTATAATAAACCGAATCAGCGAAGTATGGTTGCTCATTTTACGGCGATTGCAGATGTGGCAACCAAGCCGATCATGCTCTATAACATACCAGGACGTTCGGTAGTCAATATGGACACTGAGACAACAGTTACCTTGAGTCAGCATCCGCATATTTTATGGATGAAAGAAGCAAGCGGGAACTTAAACCAGATTTCAGAAGTGATGAGAAAGAGCGCCTCTTCATTGCAAGTCTATTCAGGTGATGACGGACTGACTCTTCCACTACTTAGTATTGGTTCAAGTGGCACAGTATCAGTTGCCGCACATGTAGTGGGTCCTGAAATGACCCTAATGATAGAAAAGTTTGAACAGGGCAATGTCCAGGAAGCGGCTCACATGCACCAGCTCCTCTTGCCCGTATTTGAAGCTTTATTTACATCACCTAATCCGACTGTTGTCAAATATGCCCTCTCTAAAGTAGCAAGTTTTCATGATGCTGTAAGATTGCCTTTACTAAGTCTATCTGAGGATGAAAAGAAGCAATTTGACTCGATTTGGGATGATTTTAAAGATCAATGGAATAACCTCGTTGAAAATGCGAAAGGCTGAGCTTAGCTCAGTCTTTTTTTCTTGGTGTAGTGGTACTTTCTAAAACGGTGGCAGTAAGCTATAATGAAAAATAGTGAGAAGGTACGGGTACTTATTTTAGGAGGAAATCAATTGAAAACAGTAAATGAATTAATACGCGTAATTCCGCTTGGCGGAGTAGGAGAAATCGGAAAGGCAATGTACGTAGTTGAAATCGATGATGAGATTTTTGTCGTGGATAGTGGCTTGATGTTCCCAGAGAACGAAATGCTCGGCATCGACATTGTCATTCCAGACCTAACGTATTTAGAAGAAAATAAAGACCGAGTGAAAGGAATTTTTCTAACACATGGTCATGAAGACGCAATTGGCTCTGTAGCCTACTTGCTACAGAAAATTTCGGCACCTGTCTATGGTTCTAAATTAACATTAGCTCTTGCAAAGACCCACTTAAAAGATTTAAAACCAAAGCAACCAGTCAAATTTTTTGAAGTGACGAATTCAAGTCGCATGAATTTCCAACGTACGCATGTGACGTTCTTCCATGTAACACATAGTATTCCCGACACATTGGGAATTGTGTTCCATACTTCGGAAGGGCCGATTGTCTATACAAGTGAATTTAAGTTTGATCAATCGGCACAAGGAAAGTACGCTCCTGACCTAGGGAAGCTCGCTGCTCTTGGCGAACAAGGAGTATTTATGCTTCTTTCTGATTCTACAGAAGCAGAACGCCCAGGATATACAACATCGGAGTTTGTGGTATCCAATCAACTATCCGATACATTTTATGGAGCAAAAGGCCGTGTCATCGTTGCTCTTTATGCATCAAATTTTATTCGTATCCAACAAGTGCTCGATAAAGCTCAAGAAACAGGTAAAAAAGTCGCTTTAGTAGGAAAAACATTAGAAACGATTATGAAAATCGCTATTGATTTAGGCTATATGAATGTAGGGGAAGATGTCCTTGTTCCGCTGAAGGAAATTAGTTCTGTAGATGACGATAAACTCGTAATCATCGTTTCCGGTACACAAGGAGAGCCGCTCGAAGCACTTGAAAAAATGGTACGAAAGCAGCACCGCGAAATCAAAATCATTCAAACCGATACCGTTTTAATTACATTCACTCCTTCTCCAGGAATGGAAGTAAGCATGTATCACAGCATGAATAATATTGCGAAGGCTGGCGCGAGAGTATTAACGTCTGCTAAAAATGTTCATGTTTCAGGTCATGGCAGTCAAGAAGATTTAAAGATGATGATCAACTTATTGAAGCCTAAATACTTTATCCCTGTACAAGGAGAGTACCGCATGTTGATTGCGCACTCGAAACTTGCACAGCAAGTGGGACTTCATAAATCGCAAATCTTTATAGCAGACAAAGGCGATATTGTGGAATTTAAAAACAACAAAGTTCGCATGAGTGGTCGTGTTACTGCTGGAAATGTTTTAATTGATGGAATTGGTGTCGGGGACGTTGGAAACATTGTCCTCCGTGATCGTAAACTATTATCTCAAGATGGAATCTTTATTGTGGTTGTCACTCTTGACCGTAAGAAGCGGAAAATTGCTTCCGGTCCTGAAGTAATTTCTCGTGGCTTTGTTTATGTGCGGGAATCAGAAGAGTTACTTCAAGAAGCACAACAGAAAGTAAAGACAGTGGTCGAGAAATACACGGAAAAAGATTCGTTTGAGTGGACGAATATTAAACAAGAAATTCGTGATACATTACATTCGTATCTATTCCAACAAACCAAACGTCGACCAATGATCATTCCTATCATTATGGAATATTAAAATGAATGAGGGTTTCCACCTTTCGGGGAGGGAACCCTTTTTATCACAATTAGAGGGGGAAGCAGCGTGTCGAGAAAAGCAAAAGCGAAATCAACGAAGAAACGCAAAAAACAGCAGCTGCATCCGCTGCTATTTGAAATTTTTGGACTAATTTTAATAGGCCTAGCCATTATTGCGATATTTGAATACGGGCCACTTGGTAGAGGACTTCACTTTATCGGTACGAGTCTCTTTGGGGACCTTCACTTTGTATTGCCTTTCTTTTTCATTCTGTTCGCCTTATGGATGATGATTAAGCAGTCCATTCCGAAGTGGACCAATCGAATCACTGGTGGGAGTATAATTGTCGTTTCAGGAATTCTTATCATACGTCATCATGTCATGTTTACGGCACGTCAAGAAGTCGGATTCGATGTAGACGCGTCGGTCATGAAAGAAACGATGAATGTTCTTTTTAGTGATACAGCGACTGCTAATAAGGGCGGAGGATTAGTTGGTGGTGTATTGTATGCATTCAGCCGTGGATTGATGGCGGAGGGAGGAGCCGTGCTATTTGCTTGGATTCTTATAAGCATCGGATTGATTTTGATTACGGGGAGAGCTCTTTTACCATGGGCAGGAAAACAGGTAGCTACCGTATCTGGTAGTGCTTATGAAAAAATTCAGCAACAATTCGTTGAGAGAAAGTCCAAACCAAAGCCAATACCAAAACATCAAGCGAAAAAAGAAGTAGCTACTGTCGAATCACCACTTGTACTTGTGGACGTGCCGCTTCAGACACCTTCTCACGAAGAACAGGTCGATCGAGAACCGATTATCTCCGCGTTTAATGAGCGACCAAAACCAAAGCCGAAAGTGGAAGAGACAGCTGAAGTGGATCAAGAACCTTTACCTGATATTGCGATAAATCTGGCAGAAGAACAAGCGGAGAATGAAGCATACATACTGCCATCTATGGATTTGCTAACACCTTCTCCTCATGCCGATCAAAGTTCAGAGCTAGGCGCCATTCAGTCCAATGCCAAAAAGTTGGAACAAACGTTTTTGAGTTTCGGTGTCAAAGCGAAGGTCACACAAGTTCACCTAGGGCCGGCGGTTACAAAATATGAAGTATTGCCAGACGTTGGAGTGAAGGTAAGCCGAATAGTCAGTCTAAGTGATGATTTAGCCCTTGCCCTTGCCGCTCGTGACATTCGGATAGAAGCACCGATTCCTGGAAAGTCAGCCATCGGAATCGAAGTTCCAAATTCAGAAGTCGCAATGGTGAGTTTGCGTGAAGTTCTTGAAGAAAGTCAAACAGAAAACTCTGGGAAGCTGACCGTAGCCCTTGGCCGCGATATTACAGGGAATGCTGTCATCGCAGAACTGAATAAAATGCCTCATATGCTTGTCGCAGGATCTACAGGGTCTGGGAAAAGTGTATGTATGAACGGTATTATTGTGAGCTTGATGATGCGAGCAAAGCCACATGAAGTCAAGATGATGATGATTGACCCGAAAATGGTGGAATTAAATGTCTATAACGGGATTCCTCATTTACTGGCTCCTGTAGTAACGGACCCACGTAAAGCGTCGCAAGCCCTTAAGAAAATTGTCTCTGAGATGGAACGCCGTTATGATTTGTTTTCACACACGGGTACACGCAATATGGAAGGCTATAACCAGTTCGTGGACAAATGGAATAGCGAAAACGAAGAACAACACGCCAAACTTCCTTATATAGTGGTGTTTGTGGACGAGTTAGCAGACCTTATGATGGTTGCATCCAATGATGTAGAAGATTCCATCACCCGTCTCGCTCAGATGGCTCGGGCTTCAGGCATCCATTTGATCATTGCCACACAGCGCCCAAGTGTCGACGTGATTACCGGTATTATTAAGGCCAATATTCCTTCTCGAATTGCGTTCGCCGTATCATCTGCTATCGATTCTCGTACGATTTTAGATATGGGTGGAGCAGAGAAATTGCTTGGACGAGGAGATATGTTATTCCATCCGTCTGGAAATTCAAAACCGGTACGTGTGCAAGGAGCATTTGTTTCGGATGCAGAAGTGGAACGAATCGTAGATGCGGTGATTGAACAGCAGAAGGCAAACTATGTGGAAGAGATGATTCCATCAGAATCAGAAGAACAAATTTCACAAGAAGAAAGAGACGACCTATTTGATGACGCTGCTACACTTGTTATGGAGATGCAGACAGCTTCAGTATCGATGATTCAAAGACGGTTCCGTGTAGGTTATTCTCGGGCGGCACGGATTATTGATCAATTAGAACTTGCAGGAATTGTGGGACCGTACGAAGGGTCAAAACCACGCCAAGTTCTAATGAATCGTGTGACATATGAAAATGAAGAAGTATGACAAAAAGGTTACAAAAAGATTAAGAGTTTTGCATTTGATCTGAAAAAACTATTTATTTTTAAGTTTTTAAATGGTATAGTATGACTGATTAGTAGGAATGTTTTACATCAGAGGTCTGATCTCTTTGTTTATTGGTGGTGTTTTAAGTGTCAATTAAGCTTGACCAGCGACATTTATACTTGCAGGTGATTGATCGTATCAAAAAAGATATCGACAATGGAGTATTCAAAGAGAAGGAAAAACTTCCCTCTGAATTCGAACTTGCAAAAATGCTCGGCGTAAGTCGTGCAACTTTGCGAGAAGCTCTTCGGTTACTCGAAGAGGAGAATGTGATTGTCAGAAGACACGGAGTCGGTACATTTGTGAACTCAAAGCCCGTCTTCACTTCTGGCATTGAACAGTTATCCAGTGTTTCATCCATGATCAAAAAAGCAGGAATGGAGCCTGGAGTTATTTATTTAAGTTCTTTGCAATCGCTTCCAACAGAAGAAGACGTGCAGCGATTTGATTGCTCAGAAGAAGATATGATTGTTACTATTGAGCGCGTACGTACAGCTAACGGTGATCCTGTCGTCTATTGTGTCGACAAAGTTCCCGCTAAATATCTTCCGGAAGATTATTTGAGTCGGCAAGAGGGTTCTCTCTTTTCTGCTCTTGAACAATCTGGGGAGTTACGTGTATCGCACGCAGTGACATTCATTGATCCGATGGGGTATCATGACGTGGCATCGCCTACTTTAAATTGTGAGCCAGAAACAGCACTTCTTGTGTTAAAGCAGCTTCATTATGATGAACAAGACCGAGTGGTTCTGTACTCGAAAAACTATTTCCGAGCAGACAAATTCAGTTTCCATGTGATTCGTAAGCGGGTGTAACGATCAATTCCTACTAATAAGAAACTAATTTTGGAGGTAATTAACGTGTCAAAACGCAAATACGGTTTAGGTCTTTCAGCAATGTTGGCAGCAGGTACTTTACTTGCAGCTTGTGGTTCGGATGAAGAAACACCAGAAACAAATGGTAACGCTGGTGAAGGTAGCACAGATACAGAAGAAACAGCTGATTTTTCTGTAGCGATGGTTACTGACATTGGTGGAGTAGACGACAAGTCATTCAACCAATCTGCTTGGGAAGGTATCAAACAGTTCGGTGAAGACAACGGTCTAGCTCAGGGTGATGGTGGTTATGATTACCTTCAATCGGCTTCAGATGCTGACTACGTAACAAACTTAAACAACTTAGTTCGTCGTGACTTTGACGTGGTATTTGGAATTGGTTTCTTAATGGAAGCTGCTGTAAATGATATCGCTCAACAACAACCAGAAGCACAACTTGCTATTATTGATGCAGTTGTTGATCAGCCAAACGTAGCATCTGTTCTTTTCAAAGAGCAAGAGGGTGCATTCCTAGCGGGTGTAGCTGCTGCGCTTATGTCTGAATCAAAACAAATCGGTTTTGTTGGTGGAATGGAAATTCCAGTAATCGAGCGCTTTGAAGCAGGATTCCTTGCTGGAGTAGCAGCAGTTGATCCATCTATCGAAGTAGATGTACAGTACACTGGCTCATTTGACGATGCGTCACTTGGTAAAACAACTGCGAACCGTATGTATTCTTCAGGCGTAGACATTATCTTCCACGCTGCTGGTGGTACGGGTAACGGTGTTTTCGCAGAAGCGAAAGAGCGTAAAACCAAAGATGCGAACGCAAACGTATGGGTAATCGGAGTTGACTCTGACCAGTACGATGAAGGTGCTGTTGGCGATACAAACGTAACATTGACTTCAATGTTGAAGCGTGTTGATGAAGCAGTCATCCGTATCTCTGAAGCGGCTAAGAACGGTGAATTCCCAGGTGGCGAATCAACAGTTTACGGTTTAGCTGAAGAAGGTGTAGCCCTTGCAGATTCTCGTGGTGCGATTCCAGATGACATCATGGCTCAAATCGATGAGTTCAAACAACAAATCGTTGATGGTGACATCGTAGTACCTGAAACTGTAGAGTAAGTGAATGCAAGAATCATAAAGACCGATATCTATCGGTCTTTATGATCTTTTTTTAGCTAAAATCCAAATAATAGATGAAAGATTTTTGTGTTCAAAATCTTTCATGTGTTATTTAGATAGAATTGGAGTGAGATCAGTGGAGTATGTTATCGAAATGCTCAACATCCGTAAACAGTTTGGTAACTTCGTTGCAAATGATAATATTACCCTTCAATTAAAAAAGGGTGAGATTCATGCATTGCTTGGTGAAAATGGAGCTGGGAAATCCACATTGATGAATGTGTTATTTGGTCTCTATCAGCCAGAAGGTGGAGAAATTCGAGTGAAAGGTGAAAAAGTCTCTATTGCTAACCCAAATATTGCGAATGATTTAGGAATCGGTATGGTTCACCAACACTTTATGCTCGTTGAAAACTTTACTGTTACAGAGAATATTATCTTAGGGAATGAATTAACAAGAGGTGGCGTCATTGATAAACGAGTGGCTGCCCGAAAAATAACAGAGCTTTCAGAAACATATGGACTTGATGTAGACCCAACTGCGAAGATTGAAGATATTTCTGTAGGAATGCAGCAACGTGTTGAAATCTTGAAAACGCTTTTTCGTGGGGCGGAAATTCTCATTTTTGATGAACCAACTGCTTCGTTGACTCCTCAAGAAATTGATGATTTGATCCAAATCATGAAACGCTTAATTGCAGAAGGTAAATCGATCATCCTAATTACTCATAAATTAAAAGAAATCATGGATGTATCGGACCGAGTAACTGTTATTCGAAAAGGTAAGGGAATTGGTACTGTTGTTACAGCAGAGACGAACCCGGATGAATTAGCTTCACTGATGGTAGGGCGTCAAGTTGAATTTAAGACAATTAAAAAAGAGGCTACACCAGGTGAAGACACGCTAGTCATTAAAGACCTTGTTGTTCAAGATTACCGCGGAATTGACAAAGTGAAAAATTTAAATTTGACAGTTCGTAAAGGAGAAATCCTTGGACTTGCGGGTATTGACGGAAACGGACAAAGTGAGCTGATTGAAGCCATTACGGGGCTTCGAAAGTCAAAGTCTGGGTCAATTACTCTAAATGGAAACGATATTACAGGATTCAAACCACGTAAAGTGACGGAGAGTGGAATTGGTCACATCCCTGAAGATCGTCATAAACATGGATTGGTTCTCGATTTCCCAATTGGTCACAATATTGCACTTCAAACATATTATCAAGAACCAATTGCTAAGAATGGAATTATGAACTACTCAAAAGTTTCAGAGCTAGCTAAAAAAATTATTGCCGATTATGATGTGCGTACGACTGGTGAAGATGCTTTAGCGCGTTCACTTTCAGGTGGTAATCAGCAAAAAGCGATTATTGGGCGAGAAGTATATCGGGACCCAGATTTGTTGATTGCTGCATTGCCGACACGTGGGCTAGATGTTGGTGCGATCGAATTCATTCATCAACGTTTAATTGAGCAACGAGATAATGGGAAAGCAGTTCTTTTACTTTCTTATGAATTAGATGAAGTGATGAATGTATCAGACCGTATTGCAGTTATGTATGATGGATACATTATTGATACGCTTGATCCAAAACAGACAACAGAACAAGAACTTGGGTTGTTGATGGCCGGACAAGCAAAGAAGAAACGAACGAAACAGGGGGAGACAGCTCATGTCGAATAGACTGATTAATATCCTCGTACCGGCTGTGTCTGTCGTATTGGGTTTGATTGTGGGAGCTATCATAATGGTTTTAAGTGGCTATGATCCAATCAAAGGATACGTAGCATTATGGAATGGCATCTTCGGAGATATTTATGCGATGGGTGAAACCATTCGTCAAATCACACCTTATATCCTAGCTGGGCTTGCTGTTGCATTCGCCTTTCGCACGGGACTATTTAATATTGGAGTAGAAGGTCAATTAATCGTAGGCTGGTTTGCTGCAGCATGGGTTGGTGTCACATTTACAGACCTACCAGCTATTGTACACTTACCACTCGCATTGATTGCGGCAGCACTTGCTGGAGCATTTTGGGGACTTATTCCTGGGATTCTTAAAGCGAAGTTGCACGTCCATGAAGTAATTGTCACGATCATGATGAACTATATTGCCCTTTACGTAACAAATGCGCTCATTCGTTCCATCTCAGACGGTGGAGACAACACAGGTCGTATAGCGGAAAGTGCGTCTCTTGCATCACCATTCCTACAAGGCTTAACAGATTTCTCTCGTCTCCACTATGGAATTATAGTTGCCCTCGTTATGGTGTTTGTCATGTGGTTTATTTTAGAGAAAACCAAAACAGGATTTGAATTGAAAGCGGTTGGGTTTAACCAACATGCTTCTGAATATGCAGGAATGAATGTAAGTCGCAATATTATTATGTCTATGGTTATTGCCGGTATGTTTGCAGGATTAGCCGGAGCGATGGAAGCGTTAGGAACATTCCAATACGCTAACGTTAAAGGCGGGTTTACTGGGATCGGTTTTGACGGAATCGCCGTCGCCTTACTTGGAGCCAACACACCACTCGGAGTTGTATTTGGAGCAACACTCTTTGGTGCATTAAAATATGGTTCTTTAAACATGCCAAACCAAGCTGGTGTTCCAGTGGAAATTGTTTCAATTGTTATCGCTACCATTATTTTCTTTGTAGCATCGGGCTATGTCATTCGCCTATTCCTCGAGAAAATTAGCAAGAAAAAGGAGGCGAAATAAATGAGCGCCTTTTTAGATGCACTCTACTTTATTATTCCTGTTTCAATCGCCTATGCAGCTCCACTTATTTTTGTAGCTATCGGTGGGGTCTTTTCGGAAAAATCCGGTGTAGTTAACATAGGACTTGAAGGCCTCATGGTAATGGGCGCATTTGTCGGGATTGTCTTTAACTTAACATTTGCCGAGCAATTAGGCGGAGCCACAATCTGGTTCGCATTACTTGCCGCAATGGTCGTGTCAGGGATTTTCTCATTGTTACATGCCGTTGCCTCTATTACCTTCCGAGCGGACCAAGTTATTTCTGGTGTTGCCATAAACATGCTTGGGGCTGCACTCGCTATTTTTGCAGTGAAACTTATTTACGATAAAGGTCAAACTGACTATGTGTCACAACAATTTATTCGCTTTGATATACCAGTACTTAAAGATATTCCCGTTATTGGACCGATGTTCTTTAATGATGTCTATGCAACATCGATTCTAGCGATTGCGATTGCCATCTTAGCTTGGTTTGTTATTTATAAGACACCATTTGGATTGCGTCTCCGCTCAGTAGGGGAACATCCAATGGCAGCAGACACGATGGGAATCAAAGTAAATCGTATGCGTTATATCGCTGTTGTTATTTCAGGGATGCTCGCAGGGATCGGTGGAGCTGCTTACGCTCAATCCATTTCTTATGAGTTCTCACACTCAACAATCAATGGTCAAGGGTTTATGGCTCTTGCCGCGATGATTTTTGGTAAATGGCATCCACTTGGTGCGATGGGAGCAGCATTATTCTTTGGTCTTGCTCAATCATTGAAAATTGTAGGTGGTTCGATTGATTTCATCGATCAAGTGCCATCAGTTTACCTGGATATATTACCTTACGTCTTGACGATCTTGGCTCTTGCTGGATTTATTGGAAAAGCAAGTGCACCAAAAGCAATCGGAAAACCGTATATTAAAGGAAAACGATAATTTTTTTCAGGGCCTCCGTATAGGAGGCCTTTTTCAGTGGAATTCTTGACTAGAGATAGTCGTAGCAAGACGTTAGTGGTACACTAAACGTTAGAGAAAGGGGCAGTCATTTTGTTTACAGCACGCAAGCTTTCAGAAGGAGTGACATTCTACTCACTTCCAACTAAACAGTTTAAAACCATCACACTTTCCATTAAATTCGAGGCACCTCTGACAGAGGAAGCCGCAGGCCGACGGACAGTGCTTTCTAATATACTTCAGTTCAGTAATCAGCTTACACCAACCAATACCGCATTCAGACAAGCTCTGGATGAATTATATGGTGCTTCCATTTATTTAGACTCCACAAAACGTGGTGCACGTCATTATCTTCATTTAAATGCTGATTTTGTGAATGACTCCTATTTAAACGGTTCGTCAGTAACGGAGGCGGTTTGTGAATTGCTTCAAGCCATCGTACGTAAACCTCTCTTTTTAACAGATGCATTCGATGACTCTATTTTTACGAGAGAAAAAAAACAAGTGATTAGTCGGTTAGACTCTTTATATGAAGACAAAGCACGCTTCGCTCAGCAACGTCTTCTTGAAATCATTCGTCCGAATCATCCGGCTTCGATGTCCGCCTCAGGAAACAAAGAGCGTATTGAAAGAATGACATTAGAAGATCTCAAAGAAGCTTATCATTCCATGATACAGGAAGATAAAATTTCCATTTATGTAGTGGGAGATATTGACGAACAGCAATGGAACGAATTGCTCCCAACCTATTTAGGTTTTGATCCGCGAACTTCACTCGTTATCCATTCTGACATAGATACAATTCAAACGGCTGAAGGGTCAACCACTGAAATTCAAGAGATGAAACAAGGAAAATTGCATATGGCGTATGAGACTCCTGTTACCGGCTCATCGCCACTATTCCCGACCATGCAATTACTAAATGGAATATTCGGTGCGTACCCGCATTCGAAATTATTTACGAATGTCCGGGAGAAAGAGAGTCTCGCGTATTACGCATCAAGTTCGTTTGCTTCTTCTTACGGTTTGCTATTTGCGAACAGTGGAATTGAACCTGCCCAAAAAGACAAAGCGGAAAAACTAATAGATGCGCAGCTTGAGGAAATCCGTTCAGGTCATATTTCCGATTTAGAATTTGTTCAAACAAAATCCATGTTAAAAAATCAGCTGCTTGAAATTCGCGACTCTGCTCGAGGGATGATTGAAGTGTATGATTCCTATCATGAAATCGATCCAGAATTCACAATTGAAGGATGGGCTTCTAAGTGGGAAAATGTTTCAAAGGAATCCATTCAACAATTAGCGAAAGACATCCGGAAAGTCCATACGTTTTTTTTAGCTGGCAAGGAGGAGAACTAAATGGAACACTTACATTTTGAGCAACTAAATGAATCCCTCTATTACGAAAAAATGGAGAACGGTTTAGAAGTTTATGTTCTTCCAAAGAATGGCTTCTCAAAGTCCTATGTCACTTTTACAACAAAATACGGTTCAATCGACAATCATTTTATTCCACCGGGGCAACAAGAAGTCCGTGTACCTGACGGGATTGCTCATTTCTTAGAACATAAAATGTTTGAAAAAGAAGATGGCGATGTCTTTCAAAAGTTTAGTGAAGAAGGGGCGTCAGCGAACGCTTTTACTTCATTTACTCGCACCGCCTATTTATTTTCAGCAACTGAAAACATCGAGAACCACACGAAAACATTAATCGATTTCGTCCAGATTCCTTATTTTACGGAAGCGACAGTGAATAAAGAAAAAGGAATTATCGCTCAGGAAATCACGATGTATGATGATATGCCGGATTGGCGTTTGTATTTTGGTGCGATTGAAAATATGTATCATCATCACCCCGTAAAAATCGACATTGCAGGGACAGTTGATTCGATTCAAGAAATCACAGCGGAACATTTGTATTTGTGTCATCAAACATTCTATCATCCATCAAATATGGTGCTATTTGCAGTGGGAGCTGTTGAACCAGATGCATTTATGGAACTTGTGCGAAAGAATCAAGAATCGAAACATTTTACTGATAAACCGGAAGTCCAACATTTGCTACCCGAGGAACCCGATCATGTGGCTGTTCCTTACCGGGAACTACAAATGGACGTTGTTCAACCTAAAGTCATTTACGGGATAAAAGCTCCTGTTCATCAATTGACTGGGAATGATATGTTAAAGTATGAACTCGCCATGCAAGTGACAATCGATATTCTATTTGGTCGAGCATCCGCCTTTTATTCAACGGCTTATGAAAACGGTTTTATCGATGAATCCTATTCAGCAGACTTTTCTATGGAAAGCAGTTACGGATTCTCGATGATTGGTTCAGATACTGATAAGCCTCAGGAACTGATCAAGGCAATACGTCATTTTTTAACTACTCCGTTTGAGGAGTTCAATCAAGTAACTGATCAATTAGAACGTACGAAAAAACGTAAGATTGGCACCTTTTTACGTGCCCTCAATTCCATTGAATATATTGCCAACCAGTTCACGCGCTATCGGTTGAATGAAATGGACCTGTTTCAAGTATTGCCAGTACTTGAATCGCTGACAATTGACGATTTAAAAGCAGCATACTCTCAATTACAAAGCACGGATGCCCATACGCAGTTCGTCATTTTACCAAATGGAAAAAAATAAGTTTGTTCTTGTTACAGGAGGCACAGGAGCAATCGGTTCTGCAATCGTAGAGCTGCTTGCTGCCTCAGGGTACTCTGTCTATATTCATTATGTACATTCGGAAAGTAAGGCAATAGAACTGGTAGACCGTTTGACTACACAGTACCCAGCTCAATGGTTCAGTGCCCATCAATTTCGATTAGAAACGTTGACCAAAGAGGACCTGTCCTTTATTTTTGAACTGTCATCAGTTGTCTTCGCTCATGGAACGACCGTGTATAAGGAGTTTGGCGAAACCTCTTTCGAGGAGAGACACTCCTTATTTAATCAATATATGGAAGGTCCGTACCTAATTTTAAAGCTAGTAGAGAACCAATTAAGAGGTGGAAGCGTCGTATACATTGGGTCTATTTTTGGGCATCTTGGGGCATCTTGGGAAGCTTGGTACAGTACAATGAAAGCTGGTCAGATTGGCATGATGAAAAGCTTAGCGAAAGAATGGGCTACTTATCCGATCCGTGTCAATATGGTGAGTCCAGGGCTCATTTATTCTAACATCCATCAACATCTATCAGAGGAAGATATAACACTAACAATAAGTGAAATACCCATACAACGAGCAGGATTGCCTGAAGAAGTTGCTTTTGCTGTTAGATTTCTTCTATCGGAGGATAGTCGATACATAACGGGTCAAGCAATTTTTGTTGATGGTGGATGGAATCTTCTTGGATAGATTCTTCACTCTGTACATAAAATCCGCTATGATAGAAGAAGATAAGAAAGCGAGGGGTCTGCATGACGACAGAATGGTTTTTTGAGTATGAAATTCAAATCAATCGACCAGGTCTACTGGGAGATATCGCTTCTCTTCTAGGTATGCTGCGAATTACAATTGTAACCATCAATGGTGTCGATGAAGGTCGACGCGGCATGTTATTAAATGCGCAAAATAAAGAAAGTATTGATCGCTTTGAGCATATCATCTCCACGATGGAAACGATTCAATTAACGAAGTTCCGAGAGCCCAAATTACGTGATCGCTTAGCTGTGCGACATGGACGTTATATTCAACGGGACTTAGATGATCGCAAAACGTTTCGATTTGTCCGTGACGATCTTGGACTTCTCGTTGATTTTATGGCGGAAATCTATAAACAAGACGGTCATAAATTGATAGGCATTCGAGGGATGCCACGTGTTGGAAAGACGGAATCTGTCGTAGCAGCAAGTGTGTGTGCGAATAAGAAATGGATTTTCTTATCGTCTACGATGATTAAACAGACCGTGCGCAGTCAGTTGATGGGGGACGAGTTCAGTCAACAAAACATTTTCATTTTAGATGGAATTGTGACACGAAAATCAAGTGACGAGCGACATCACCAACTCGTAAAAGAAATGATGAGAATGCCAACAATCAAAGTCGTCGAACATCCAGACATGTTTGTTCAGCATTCAGAATATACAATTGATGATTTTGATTATATTATCGAACTGCGCCATTCACCTGATGAAGAAATCACGTATGAAATGATGGAAAGAAATCAAGGAAACAATGATTTCGGAGGCTTCGGTGGATTTGGTGGATTTGAATTTTAGAAAGGCGGGTGAGGAATGTGTCAGAACTGGGTACTCGCTTACAACAAGCGAGAACAGAAAAAGGATTAAGCATTGATGATGTTCAGTCCATAACAAAAATACAAAAACGATACTTGATTGGTATAGAAGAAGGCAATTATGATTCCATGCCTGGCCCATTCTACATTCGTGCATTTGTACGCCAATATGCGGATGCGGTGGGGTTAAGCGGAGAGCAATTATTAAATGATTATAAAGATGAGTTGCCTGCTGCTCAAAAATCAACACCAACTCAAATGAATGCAGCGACAGTGAGTCGAAGAGGGTATCGCTCGGGTGGAAGATTTATGGAAATCTTCCCTATGATACTCGTAGCACTGTTTGTTATTGCCATCATTGCGATTGCTTACGTATTATCGCAACGGGCACCGGTAGATTCTCCTGTCGAGGAAGCGGAAGACAGTGAAATTGTTCTGGAAACACAACCTCAAGAAGATGAGCCAGCAGCACCTATCGAAGAAGAGGAAGAGACTGTGGAAGAAGAACCAGTCGAGCCTGAACCAACTGTGACGATTACTCCTACGCGGACGCAGGGTGAAAATGCATATATAGACGTAACGGGTACAGAGGCATTGACTGTCCGTATCGAGTTTACTGGTGAATCTTGGTTGTCAATCCTGCGTAATGACCTCGGAGGGGAGCTATTGATACCTTCTGAACGAGTCTACTCTGTCGCGGATAGCCCATTTACGTTTGAGGCGCCAGAGCCTGGCGTGTACCGAATTCGCCTGGGAGTTACAGCTAACTCAAAAGTGTTTATTAATGATGAACCTCTGCCATTCCAAACTGGAATGAACTCAGAAAATCTCTATATTAACTGGACACAATAAACATGTGCCTTGTCCTCTTCGGGCAAGGCCTGTTTTCTTAAGGAAAGGAGTTTCACACATGAATTTACCAAATAAAATTTCGATGTTCCGCATTTTTTTAATACCTGTTTTTATGCTCTTCATGCTTGTTGATTTTGGTTTTGGGACCGTGACTTTACTCGGGGCAGCGTTGCCAGTCGAACATATCATCGGTGCCGTCCTCTTTATATTCGCCTCAATTACCGATTTTATAGATGGATATCTTGCACGCAAACACAACCTCGTCACAAATATGGGGAAATTTTTAGACCCTCTTGCAGACAAATTGTTGGTCTCTGCTGCGCTCATCATTTTGGTGGCGTTTGATCTAGCCCCAGCATGGGTAGTTATTTTAATCATTAGCCGTGAATTTGCTGTAACTGGGTTACGTCTCATCCTTGCAGGTGGAGGAGAGGTCGTCGCAGCGAATCAGCTTGGAAAAATTAAAATGTGGACGCAAATAGTAGCTATCAGTGCATTACTCCTAGGGAATATCGGTTTTGAAATGATTGGATTCCCATTTGCGACCATTATGCTTTATATATCCCTTTTCTTCACTCTATGGTCTGGATATGATTATTTCTATCTAAACCGTCGTGTACTCTTAGATTCGAAATAGGAGGCAATGCTATGAAAGCAGAGATTATTGCGGTTGGTTCAGAACTGCTGCTTGGACAAATCGTTAATACAAATGCGCAGTTCCTATCAACACAACTGGCAGAGATGGGCATCTCCATTCACTACCATACAGTTGTAGGTGACAATGCGGACCGCTTACGCGATGCCATTCAGATAGCCGAAAAGCGAGCAGACCTTATTCTCTTTTCCGGCGGTCTAGGACCAACAAAGGATGACTTAACGAAAGATACCATCGCCCAGCATTTAGGCTTATCTCTTGTCACGGATGAGAAAGCCATGCAGTTTATTACCGAGTTCTTCGAAAAGCGCAATCGACCGATGACAGAGAATAATAAAAAGCAAGCGCTCGTTTTTGAAGGAGCGGAAGTTCTTGCCAATCACCACGGAATGGCACCAGGAATGTTCTACCAGTCATCTTCCCATACGTATATTCTATTGCCTGGACCACCGAAAGAACTGGAGCCTATGTTTCAATTTGAAGCAAAGCCTTTAGTTGCGAAGCAAATCTTTAAAAACCAGCAAATTTTCTCGCATGTCATCCGTTTTTATGGAATTGGAGAAGCGGAACTGGAGACAGAACTAGAAGATCTCATTGATACCCAATCGAATCCGACGATTGCTCCTCTCGCGTCAGATGGCGAAGTGACGATTCGTTTGACTGCCGTCGGTGAAACGGAAGCGGATGCATGGTCCAAAATCAAAGAAGTGCAAGCCGAGATTTTGAACCGTGTCGGGAAGTATGTCTATGGCTATAACAATGATTCCCTTGCATTGAAACTGAAGCAAAAGTTGTCAGATGCTGAACTGACCATCTCTGCAGCGGAAAGTATGACTGCAGGACTTTTCCAAGCGGAACTCGCAGCTATTCCAGGAATGGCTGAAGTCTTGGTAGGTGGCATGGTCACATATAACGAAAAAGTGAAAGTGGAGAACTTGGGTGTATCCCAACAAACGATTGATCAGTACTCAGTTGTTAGCAAGCAAGTAGCTGAAGAAATGGCCACCCAATCAAAAAACATCTTCGGATCCGATATCGGTGTCGGAATTACCGGAGCTGCTGGACCGGATGCTCACGGGGGCCAACCTGCAGGAACTGTGTGGATCGGAATTGCCTTTGAAGATCAAGTGACAAGCTATGAACTTCATTTATCTGGCATGCGCAATACAAACCGAATCCGCGCCGTCAAGTTTGCTATACATTATTTACTGCAGCTTCTTTTATATAAAAATAGCGATGAAAAATAGACTGAAGGGACATTTCTCTTCATTTTTTTTATTTTGTACAAAACTTCAAATTACAAATTTGCCATTGTGTGAAAAAATACGAATAAACGTTCGCTTTTTTCTTGTATTTTTTCGTTGAAAGGAGTATAGTAGGTATAGAAACAACATTTGATTTCTTAGGAGGAATTTCATTTGGCAGATCGTAAAGCAGCCTTAGATATGGCTCTCAAACAGATAGAAAAACAATTCGGTAAAGGCTCTGTAATGAAACTTGGAGAGAAGACTGACCGTGAAATACAAACGTCTTCTAGTGGCTCACTTGCATTAGATGCGGCTCTTGGTGTGGGTGGATATCCACGTGGACGTATTGTTGAAATCTACGGACCAGAAAGCTCAGGTAAAACAACGGTTGCTTTGCATGCTATTGCAGAAGCACAAGCATCGGGCGGCACAGCCGCTTTTATTGATGCTGAGCATGCGCTTGACCCTGTTTACGCGCAAAAATTAGGTGTAAATATTGATGAACTACTTTTATCTCAACCAGATACAGGAGAACAAGCATTAGAAATCGCAGAAGCACTTGTACGCAGTGGTGCTGTTGATATTCTTGTCATTGACTCCGTTGCAGCTCTTGTACCTAAAGCAGAAATTGAAGGCGAGATGGGTGACTCTCACGTAGGTCTTCAAGCGCGTTTGATGTCTCAAGCTTTGCGTAAACTTTCAGGTGCAATCAATAAATCGAACACGATCGCTATTTTCATTAACCAAATTCGTGAAAAAGTCGGTGTCATGTTCGGTAACCCAGAAGTGACACCAGGTGGTCGTGCCTTGAAATTCTATAGCACGATTCGTCTAGAGGTTCGCCGTGCAGAAGCAATCAAGCAAGGTACAGATATCATGGGAAACCGCACAAAGATTAAAGTCGTGAAAAATAAAGTAGCTCCACCATTCCGTACAGCGGAAGTCGACATCATGTACGGTGAAGGGATTTCTCAAGAAGGGGAAATCATCGATATGGGTGCTGACCTCGACATCGTTCAAAAGAGTGGTTCTTGGTATGCATACAATGATGATCGTTTAGGTCAAGGTCGTGAGAATGCGAAACAATTCTTGAAAGATAATGAGTCAATCAAACAAACGATTGCTTCTCAGATTCGTCAATCCCTTGGAATGGCAGCAAGTTCATATACAATTGCAGCGAATGTAGAGGAAGAAGAAGATGAGGATTTCGAACTACTGTTAAAAGAAGAATAGGATGAAGTGCGCTTGTCTCCGGACAAGCGCTTTTTTGTCAACTTGACAGTGGTATTTTGTATCGATACAATGAATTTGTATTTTCAATTTATTTTCATGCGAAACGAAAACAGGCAGACGAAGATCAGCCGACTGAAAACAACAAATAGCAAGAGGAGGTGTTTGCATGGTTGAAATCATCATCTCCGCTTTGATTGGTCTTTTTGTCGGTGCCGTTGTTGGGTATTGGTATCTTAAAAAACTTAATGATTCCAAAGTCACTGGAGCAAAACAGTCCTCTGAACTTATTCTAGATGAAGCAAAGCGGGAAGCAGAAGCCCTGAAAAGAGAAGCTCTTCTAGAGGCTAAAGATGAAGTACACACATTGCGTACAGAAGCTGAAGCGGACATCCGGGAAAGACGTTCTGAACTGCAAAAACAAGAAAATCGTTTATTGCAGAGAGAAGAGAACCTTGACCGCAAAGATGAAACAGTTAACAAGCGAGAGGCGAGTCTCGAACGGAAGGAAGACGCGTTAGCCGAAAGACAACAGCATATTGAACAAAAAGAAAGTAAAGTGGAAGAGCTCGTACAAGAACAGCAGCTTCAACTAGAACGAATCTCCGCATTAACGCGAGAAGAAGCACGCACACTCATCATGCAGGAAGTTGAAAATGAATTATCAACAGATATTGCTGTGATGACGAAAGAATTCGAAACACGTGCCAAAGAAGAAGCCGACAAACGTTCGAGAGAAATCTTATCACTTGCCCTTCAGCGCTTTGCTGCCGATCATGTGGCTGAAACGACAGTATCTGTCGTGAATCTACCAAATGATGAAATGAAAGGCCGCATTATTGGACGTGAGGGTCGAAACATTCGTACCCTTGAAACACTTACTGGAATTGATTTAATTATTGATGACACACCAGAAGCGGTTATTTTATCTGGGTTTGATCCAATTCGACGTGAAACGGCGCGACTTGCTCTTGAGAAATTGGTTCAAGATGGTCGTATTCACCCGGCACGCATCGAAGAAATGGTCGATAAATCTCGACGTGAAGTAGATGAATACATTCGTGAAGTCGGCGAACAAACTTCATTCGATGTCGGTATTCACAATTTACATCCGGATTTAATTAAGATTTTAGGTCGATTACGTTACCGTACGAGTTATGGTCAAAATGTGCTCAAACATTCAACTGAAGTTGCTTTCCTAGCTGGTCTACTTGCTGCTGAACTAGGTGAAGATGTGACACTCGCGCGTCGTGCAGGACTGCTTCACGATATCGGAAAAGCGATTGACCATGAAGTAGAAGGAAGCCACGTTGAGATTGGTGTCGAGCTTGCAACGAAATATAAAGAACATTCAGTTGTAATTAATAGTATTGCTTCTCACCATGGAGATACGGAACCAACATCTGTTATCGCCGTACTAGTTGCCGCAGCAGATGCTTTATCTGCCGCACGACCAGGTGCAAGAAGTGAAACACTTGAAAACTACATTCGTCGTTTACAAAAGCTCGAAGAAATTTCCGAGTCATATGACGGAGTGGAGAAATCATTTGCTGTCCAAGCAGGTCGAGAAATTCGCATCATCGTCAAACCAGATATTATTGATGATATTTCTGCGCATCGCCTCGCACGCGACATTCGCAAACGTATTGAAGAAGAATTGAACTATCCTGGCCACATTAAAGTGACCGTTATTCGGGAGACACGTTCAGTCGAATATGCTAAATAAAGGGGATGCATGCAAGAGTTTCTTGCATGCATTTTTTTGTGGTACGAAAAATCTAAAAATTTCTTGTGTCATAATGTTACGCTATACTTATGGAAGTGAAGGAAGGCGAGTGGAATACATGAAGATTTTATTTATTGGAGATATCGTCGGTTCAATTGGTCGAGATGCATTAGAAGATTACCTCCCACGCTTAAAACGAAAATATCAACCGGATGTTATTATTGCGAATGGAGAAAATGCTGCAGCTGGAAGAGGAATTACGAAGCGCATCTATGATGACCTGCTATTTATGGGAGTTGATGTCATCACGATGGGAAACCATACCTGGGATCAGAAAGAAATCTTTGATTTTATCGACGAAGCAGATTATTTGATACGTCCAGCAAACTTCTCAAAAGAAGCACCTGGAAAGGGTGAAATCACGATAACAAAGAATGGCAAAACGTTGACTGTAATGAATTTGCATGGTCGCGTATTTTTACCTCCGCATGATTGTCCATTTGAAATGGTTGACTACATGGTTGAGGAAGCAAAGAAGAACAGTCCATATATCTTCGTCGATTTTCATGCGGAAGCCACAAGTGAAAAGATTGCGTTTGGATGGCATTTAGATGGCCGTGCCTCTGTTGTAGTGGGCACACATACACATGTACAAACAGCAGACAATCGGATTCTACCAGGTGGCACAGCATATATTACAGACGTGGGAATGACCGGTCCTTATGACGGGGTACTTGGGATGGATAAGGAAAGTGTTTTATATAAATTTAAAACCAATTTGCCAGCTCGTTTTGAAGTACCGAAGAGAGGCAGAGCGATCATCAGTGGATATTTTGTAGAACTGAATGAGCAAGGTAAAGCCGTCCATCAAGAGCGGATTTATATTAATGAAGATACACCTTTTCAGAATTAGTCTACTTTAGAAACCCATTTCATACTCTTAACTAGGGGTCATTACCCCGAGGACCTAGAGAAAGGAAAGAGAAATGGACTCACTTAAAGTTTCATCACGATCCAATCCGAATTTAGTGGCAGGGGCACTTGTAGCGGTCATTCGGGAGCGAGGATTCGTCGAAATGCAAGCCGTAGGGGCAGGGGCGCTGAATCAGGCAGTAAAAGCGATTGCCATTGCAAGAGGCTACGTAGCACCGAGTGGTCATGACCTATCTTGTTCCCCAGCGTTTGCAGACATTGAAATAGGTGGAGAAGAACGTACCGCTTTAAAGTTACTGGTGGAGAAAAAAAGAAAATAGCAATCTGGGCAGAGGGATTCCTCTGCTTTTTCTGTGGGTTTCTCCGCCATTAGACTGAAATTATGGATTTTCAAGGACTATACATAGAGGAAACAGAACCTTCATGATAAACTAATGAAGGATTAAACATTGGAACGATTAAGGAGAGATTACTATGTTGCAGCAGCTTGCTTGGAAAGTAGGAGGGCAGCAAGGTGAAGGGATTGAGAGTACAGGTGAAATTTTCTCAATGGCCATGAATCGCCTTGGGTACTACTTGTACGGATACCGTCACTTTTCTTCACGTATTAAAGGTGGCCACACCAACAATAAAATTACAGTTCGCCCAACGGAAGTACGTATCATTCCGGACGATTTAGATATATTGGTAGCATTCGATCAAGAAACAATTGACGTGAACTACAAAGAATTAACGGAGAACGGCATCATTTTAGCTGATGCCAAGTTTGAACCAGTTCAACCGGAAGATTCTAAAGCGCCTGTCATTGCCATTCCATTTACGACGATTGCGTCCGAACTAGGCACATCGTTAATGAAAAACATGGTGGCAATTGGTGCAACTGCCGCTCTGATTCAACTAGATAAAACGGTATTTGAAGCCGTTGTAAAGGAAATCTTCGCGAAAAAAGGCGATGAAGTCGTCGCTAAAAATATGCTGGCTATCGAACAAGGATATGCACAGCTTCTTGAACTTGTTCCAGAAAAAGCAGGAGCGTACGCGCTTGAACCAGCTGACGGGCAGCGTCGTCTTTATATGATTGGAAATGATGCAATCGCACTTGGTGCTCTCGCAGCAGGTGTGCGTTTTATGGCCGCTTACCCAATTACACCAGCCTCAGAGATTATGGAATACTTGATTAAGAAACTCCCTCTGTTTGGTGGAACCGTCATCCAAACAGAAGATGAAATTGCTGCTGCAACAATGGCAATCGGATCAAACTATGGGGGTGTACGTGCATTCACTGCATCTGCAGGTCCTGGATTGTCCTTGATGATGGAAGCGATCGGCCTATCCGGTATGACTGAGCAACCTCTTGTCATTGTGGATACACAGCGCGGGGGGCCATCTACAGGTCTGCCAACGAAACAAGAACAATCTGACTTGATGCAGATGATTTACGGGACACATGGTGAGATTCCAAAAGTCGTCATTGCACCAAGTACAGGTACAGAAGCATTTTATGATACAATTCAAGCATTTAATATAGCGGAAGAATTACAGTGTCCGGTTATTCTCTTATCTGATTTACAACTTTCACTTGGGAAACAAACGGTTGAACCATTTGATTATGAATCAATTCAAGTCACACGAGGAAAACTGCTATCTGGAGAATCCCTTCCTGAAGCGGAAGAGAAGTCATACTTCAAGCGTTTCGAAGTGACTGAAGACGGAGTGTCTCCACGTGTCCTTCCAGGTATGAAACATGCGATTCATCATGTAACAGGTGTTGAACACGATGAAACAGGAAAACCGTCGGAAGCAGCAGGTAACCGTAAGAAACAGATGGACAAGCGAATGAAAAAGCTTGAAAATATACGTTTTAATTTACCTGTCTATGCTAACGCTCCACATGATGAAGCAGATATACTACTTGTTGGATTTAACTCGACACGAGGTGTACTTGAAGAGCTACAACGTTCGTTAAACGATCAAGGCATTAAAACAAACCATGCACACATTCGTCTCATTCAACCATTCCCTGCAGAAGAGATGATGAACTATGTACAATCGGCGAAAAAAGTGTTAGTGGTGGAGAACAATGCGACTGGTCAACTGGCTTCAATTTTAAAAATGAATGTAGGTGCGCATCACAAGATTCAATCGGTCTTGCGCTATGATGGGACCCCATTCTTACCTCGTCAACTTGAAACTCAAGTGAAGGAGATGCTCTAAATGGCTACTTTTAAAGATTTTCGTAATAATGTCAAACCGAATTGGTGTCCAGGTTGTGGTGACTTCTCTGTTCAAGCAGCAATTCAGCGGGCAGCTGCAAATGTAGGAATAGAGCCACATGAACTGGCAGTCGTTTCTGGAATTGGTTGTTCTGGACGTATTTCAGGATATATTAATTCCTATGGATTCCACGGGATTCATGGGCGCGCGTTACCTATTGCACAAGGCCTTAAGATGGCGAACCGCGACCTACATGTCATTGCCTCTGGCGGAGATGGTGACGGGTTTGCAATTGGTATGGGTCACACGATTCATTCCTTACGCCGCAACATCGATTTGACTTATATCGTGATGGATAACCAAATCTATGGCCTGACAAAAGGCCAAACATCGCCTCGCTCGGCAGCAGGCTTTAAAACTAAATCTACTCCAGGCGGTGCGATTGAACCTTCGTTGAAACCTATGGAGATGGCTTTATCTGCAGGTGCTACATTTGTCGCTCAAGGATTCTCATCCGATATCAAGGAACTAACAGCAATCATTGAAGCGGGTATTCAACATAAAGGATTTTCGTTCATCAATGTGTTCAGTCCGTGTGTAACCTATAACAAAATCAATACGTACGATTGGTTTAAAGAAAATCTCGTGAAGCTCTCAGAGCGTGAAGATTATGATTTCACAAGCAGAGAACAAGCGATGAAAGTGGTTATGGAGACGGAAGGACTCGTGACCGGAATCATTTATCAAGATAAAGAAACACCATCCTACCAAGAACAATTAAATTCCTATGCACAAACGCCATTATTTGAAGAAAACCTTACAATGACAAAAGAGCAATTTGAATCTTTACAAGCTGAATTCCTATAATCATCCAGCCGTCCCATTTTGGGGCGGTTTTCGATTGGCACAAAGCTGTGAACACGGTTTCAATCATCAACCATATTCGGTATAATAAATGGATGACATCGTTAGGAAAGGGGTAGCGTGTACATGAATGAAGAATCAAGATTGCACAGCTCTCAAGTGAAACAGCCTAAAGAAAAGGATTACAGTCAGTATTTTCAAACGGTCTATCAGCCACCTTCGTTAAAAAATGCAAAAAAACGTGGGAAAGAAGCGATTCAATACCACAATGATTTTCAGATCGACGAACAATTCCGGGGCATGGGACAAAACCGAAAATTCTATATACGAACCTACGGATGTCAAATGAACGAGCATGACACTGAAGTCATGGCAGGAATTTTCATGAATCTGGGGTATGAACCTACCGATACTGTAGAAGATGCGAATGTGGTTTTATTGAATACATGTGCTATTCGAGAAAACGCAGAAAATAAGGTGTTCGGGGAACTGGGTCATCTCAAGCATTTAAAACGCCAGAATCCTGACGTCTTGATTGGTGTGTGTGGATGCATGTCCCAAGAAGAGGCCGTCGTGAACAAAATATTAAAAACCTATGATCAAGTGGATATGATTTTCGGGACGCACAATATTCACAGACTGCCACATATTTTAAACGAAGCCTATCTATCTAAAGAGATGGTCGTGGAAGTGTGGTCGAAAGAAGGAGATATTATTGAAAATCTCCCTCGAAAACGAAAAGGCCAAATCAAAGCATGGGTCAATATTATGTACGGTTGTGATAAGTTCTGTACGTATTGCATCGTTCCGTATACACGCGGAAAGGAACGGAGTCGTCGTCCGGAAGAAATCATTCAAGAAGTACGTGAACTTGCTGCAGCTGGCTATAAGGAAATTACGTTACTCGGTCAGAATGTGAATGCGTATGGAAAAGATTTTGAGGACATCACTTATCGATTAGCAGATTTAATGAGTGACCTTCACAAGATTGATATTCCACGTATTCGCTTTACAACAAGTCATCCACGTGATTTTGATGATCACCTCATTGATGTTCTCGCTCAAGGTGGAAACTTAGTAGAACACATTCACTTACCTGTTCAATCAGGTTCGTCTGACATTTTAAAGATTATGGCGCGTAAATACACACGCGAACAGTTCTTAGATCTCGTAAAACGTATGAAAGAACGAATTCCTAACCTGACCCTATCGACAGATATAATTGTCGGTTTTCCCAATGAGACGGAAGAACAATTTGAAGACACCCTTTCTTTGTACAAAGAAGTAGGTTTTGAAATTGCGTATACCTATATCTATTCACCACGTGATGGCACACCGGCTGCAAAAATGACAGATAATGTACCGATGGATGTAAAAAAACAAAGACTTCAGCGCTTAAATAAATTGGTGAATGATATGTCTGCCCAAGCAATGCTTGCGTATCAAGATCAGATTGTCGAAGTATTAGTTGAAGGCGAAAGTAAAAAAAATGCCGATGTGTTAGCTGGTTACACGCGCAAAAACAAATTGGTTAACTTTACTGGACCAAAAGAATTGATTGGTAAGCTCGTCCTTGTTAAAATTACAGATGCGAAAACATGGTCACTGACAGGTGAATTTGTAGAAATCGCAGAAACAGAAAAGGTGGAACTCGTATGAGTCAATATACAAAGCAACAAATTATTGAAAAAGCACATGAAATTGCAAGCATGATTGCCCAAACAGAAGAAGTCGATTTCTTTAAACGTGCGGAAGCACAAATTAATGAAAATCAAAAAGTAAAAGAAAAAATAGCGAGTTTGAAAAGTCTTCAAAAACAAGCCGTGAATTTTCAACATCTAGGAAAAGAAAAAGCTTTGAAACTTATTGAGTCAAAAATCGCTAATGTAGAAGCAGAAATCGATGCGATTCCAATTGTACAGGAATTCAAACAATCGCAAGGAGAAGTAAATAATCTTCTTCAACTCGTAGCACATTCGATTTCAAATAAAGTAACAAATGAAATTATTGAATCCACAGGTGGCGACCTTCTTCAAGGAGTTACGGGTTCAGCTATGAAAAAAAACCAATAATTCTATTGTAAATAGCTTAGGTAGTGTGTCTTAGTTAGTTCGACACACTGCCTTTTATTTATGGTAAAATGATAGCGGGTCCAAAACCTATAAGAGAAAAGGGAGGAAACAACATGAACAAAAAGTTTAAGTTTCTGGGCACAGCTGTTGCAGCTTCAGCGCTGCTACTAGCAGCGTGTGGAGGAGCAGGCGGTGGAGAATCTTCCGGTGAAAAAACGAAAGAGGATTTTGATTTCCTAAGTATCGTTACTGGTGGTACACAAGGAACGTACTATCCACTAGGTGGAACGTTCGCTAACTTAATTACCGAAGAGACAGGGATTAAAACGACTGCAGAATCGTCACAAGCATCTGCAGCGAACATGACAGCTCTTAAAGATGGCAATGCAGAAATCGCTTTCGTTCAGACAGATGTGGCGTTTTATGCAACAGAAGGAACATTCATGTTTGAAGACGGCGCCATTGATACAATCTCAGCAATTGGCGCACTATATCCTGAAACTATTCAAATCGTTACTTTAAAAGATTCAGGTCTTGAATCTGTTGAAGATTTAGCTGGAAAAAAAGTTTCTGTTGGTGCACCAGGCTCAGGAACGTATGCAAATGCGGAACAAATTCTTGAAATTCACGGAATGACAATGGAAGATATAGATGCTCAAGCACTAGATTTCGGTGAATCTCAAGAAAGCTTACAGGCTGGACAGATTGATGCAGCTTTCATAACTTCAGGAACACCAACAGGGGCCGTTGAAGCATTGAATGCAGTAGCAGGCGTTAATATTATTCCTGTATCAGCTGAAAAAGCTGCAGAGCTCATTGAAAAATATCCATACTATGCAGAAGACGTGATTACTGAAGGAACATACGGCTTAACGGCTGATGTACCGACTGTATCTGTACTTGCAATGCTTGCAGTATCAAATGAGCTTCCTGAGGACCTCGTTTATGAAATTACGAAAGCTATCTATGGCAATACAGACCAAATTACACATGCAAAAGGTGCATTCATCAAAGCAGAAACAGCTCTAGACGGAATTGGTATTGATGTACACCCTGGCGCACAGAAATACTTCGACGAACAATAAGATATAAAAAAAGCAATGGTTTCGGCCATTGCTTTTTCCAACCTATGAGACAGGCCATAAGCCGAAACTCGTAAATTAGTTTAGGATTTGGGCTTATGTCCCTAAAGGTGATGATCATGATGCACAAGGGAATAGTGCTTATTTGGACAGGCATTTTGGCCATTATATTGCTATTTGTACCTATTGAAAAAGTTATCGAGTTTAAACAGACTCGACCTGAAAGTTGTAAGCAGTATTATATTCCTCTGAATGAACACCGCGAGTTCTCTCTCACATTTACTCATTCGATTCATCTCTCAGATGTCAAGGAGATTTACAGAGTTACACAAACGAATGAGATTGAGCCTTATCAAATGATCTATGAAGATTTGGCAATTGGTATGCCTGGTGCTGCTGAAAAAACCCAAACGTTTGAAAAGATTGACGGAAAATGGGTATTGACTACATTTGGTCAGACAATGGAGTCTTTTACTTTGTATAATTCATCCATTCACAAAAAACTTGAAGTAGTATACGATAATAGAATCTTCGATTTGAAGAATGAATTGCCAACAGGTGGTTCCTATCTTATTCAAATTAAAGAGTATTCTTGGATTTCTAGAATGAAAGGAGAACAATTGAATGGAAGAAAATAAACAGAATACAGATAAAGAACAAGTGGAAACGCTTTCTGAAGAAGAACAAAAAGCCATTCTAGCAAAATATGATCCCGAATCAAATACACGGGACCATCAAGGGATCATGAGGAAAGTCGTTTATTTTGGATTGCTTGCTTTTACGTTATTTCAATTATACACAGCAATTAATGGGCAGTTCACGGCCTATATCCAGCGTTCGATTCACTTAGGTTTTGCGCTCTCTTTAATTTTCTTACTTTTCCCAGCCAGAAGAATCTGGGTACATAAACCTTCTATCCCTTGGTACGATTATTTGTTAGCTCTACTTTCTGTTGTTGTAGGATTGTATTGGCCAATTTTTTATGATGATATCGTATTTAGAGCAGGTAGTCTATCCACGGTGGACCTCATTGTAGGTGTACTTGCCATTTTGTTAACTCTTGAAGCGGCAAGACGTGCTGTAGGGTTACCAATCACCATTATCGCTGCTGTGTTTCTTGTTTACGCGTATTACGGGCGTTATTTCCCAGGATTCTTAGCACACCGTGGACAAGACATCGACACCATCGTTCAAGTTATGTTCTTTACAACAGATGGTATTTTAGGAACACCTATTAGTGTTTCAGCTACATTTATCTTCGTCTTCTTGCTATTTGGTGCCTTCCTAGTTAAAACAGGAGTAGGACAGTATTTTAATGATTTAGCTGTATCGTTTGCTGGACGTTTGACAGGGGGACCTGCCAAAGTAGCCATCTTCTCGAGTGCATTACAAGGTACTATTTCTGGATCGTCAGTAGCCAACGTTGTTACATCAGGTTCTTATACAATTCCGATGATGAAAAAGCTTGGTTATCGAAAAGAGTTTGCTGGTGGGGTCGAGGCTGCTGCATCCACTGGGGGCCAAATCATGCCACCTATCATGGGGGCAGCTGCCTTTCTAATGGTTGAATTTATTGGTGGCGTAACCTACTGGGAGATTGCAAAAGCCGCAGCCATTCCAGCTATCCTATACTTTGCGGGAATTTGGATAATGACGCACTTTGAGGCAAAACGTGTTGGACTTGAAGGCCTTCCTCCAGAAGAAATGCCTGACCGGAAAGAAGTGTTGAAAAAGTTATATCTTCTCGTTCCTATACTTGCCATCATTGTGATGCTATTTGTAGGAATTCCCACGATGCAAGCGGCCCTTTGGGGTATTGTACTTGCTGTCGTATTAAGTGCTCTAGATAAGTCTACACGAATGGGCTTCAGAGACATTGTAGATGCCTTGGTGGATGGAGCACGTACTGCACTTGCTGTTGCAGCCGCTACTGCAGCCGCTGGAATGATTGTTGGGGTAGTCGTAAAGACAGGACTAGGGCTAGGACTTGCGAATGGATTAATTGATGCAGCAGGTGGAAGTATCTTATTAACACTTGTATTTACTATGTTTGCTTCCCTTGTTTTAGGTATGGGTTCTCCAACAACAGCCAACTACGTAATTACGTCAACCATTGCAGCACCGGCCATTATTACATTGCTAATGATGGATGAGCCTGCAGGCGCAGCAGTACCACTTGTTATTGCTTTATCTGCTCACTTCTTTGTGTTCTATTTCGGTATCGTGGCAGATATCACGCCGCCCGTCGCACTTGCTGCCTTTGCAGCATCTGGGGTGTCCGGTGGAGATCCAATCAAGACCGGTGTCAATGCAGCTAAACTTGCAATTGCGGCATTTATCATTCCATATATGATAGTTTTCTCACCCCAATTGTTAATGATTGATACGACTATACCGGAAATAATATGGGTTCTCTTTACAGCCATTTCGGGAATGATTGCAATTGGTGCAGGGGTTATTGGATATTGGTATCGCAAGGTGTTTTGGTACGAGCGTATTGTGGCGATTATTGCCGGTTTGTTACTGATTTATCCAGAAGGTCTTTCTGACACAATTGGATTAATCATCTTCGCTATCTTGCTTGCAATCCAATTCATGACAAAAAATAAATTTGATAAAAAACCAGCAACCGCATAATTTTATCAGCGTGCACTCATTTTGAGTGCACGTTTTTCAATTTGACGCATACGTTGAAGAGAAGGAGGCGTGTATGTGAAAAGCTATCGCCATATAATTACGAAGGCGATTATTGGGAAAGGAAAAGAGAAGGTAGAGACGAAAACTACTCTTAGCTTGCCTCAAAGACCTAATCGAATCTTAGGTTGTTGGATTGTGAATCATCATTACCAAGCTCGCAAACAGAAAAATGATGTAGAGCTCTCCGGTCATTTTGAATTAAATATTTGGTACGCGCACGGAGGCTCAAAAAAGACGGCGGTCCATGCAGAAGTGATTTCATACAAGGAACATGTCAATGTTCACTATGAAAATGCCTCTCTATCTAAAGATGAAGTCTACATCAAATCGATTGACGATCCAGAATGTGAAAAAGCCGTTATTGAAGAGGACGGTAAAGTATGCGTTGAGACATGTCATTCCGTACTTATTGAAGTGGTCGGTGAAACAACAGTTTGTGTAGAGTCATTTGATTTTCACGACAAGGAAGAAAGTTCTTCCCCTTTTTAAGAAATTTGGAGCCTGTCTCACAGGTTCCTTTTTTTTATTCGCTCCGGAAAGTCTGCTATACTTACACTACATGAAACCGTTAAGAAAGCAGGAATCTACGTGACCTATACACCAATGATGCAACAATATTTATCCATTAAGAAAGATTATCCGGAAGAGTTCCTGTTTTTCCGATTGGGTGATTTTTATGAGCTCTTTTTTGAAGATGCGAAGAAAGCTTCGGCTATCTTAGAAATCACGCTAACCGGAAAAGACGCTGGAGCTAAAGAACGTATTCCCATGTGTGGTGTACCCTATCATTCAGCTGCTTCCTACATTGAAACACTGGTTTCAAAAGGCTACCGTGTCGCTATTTGTGAGCAGGTTGAAAACCCGAAACACACGAAAGGAATTGTGAAACGTGAAGTCGTTCAAGTTATTACACCGGGTACATTACTCGAAGGAAAAACGATTGCCTCTTCTGAGAACCATTATCTCGGAGCAGTCGTCCTGACAGACCCGATTGAACTTGCCTATGTGGACCTCGCCACTGGAGAAGCCTACGCAACGATATTGTCTGGTTCTCATAAGACGTTATTTGCGAAAGCCCAAGAACTTAACATTAAAGAATTAGTTGTTGGAGAAGCAGATGCCATCCTTTTAGAGGAATTGGGGGAATCATTTGATCTTCCTCTAGCAGTTCATACGAATCTACCAGAGAGAGAAGTGCAGGAAGACAGTCTTGCGGCTCAATTATTACTTTCCTACATAACGACCACACAAAAGCGGTCCCTCAGTCATTTACAAGATTTTATATACTACGAACAGCAACAATTTCTGAGCATAGATAGTGCATCCAAACGTAATCTAGAACTTTTAAAATCACTTCGTTCAGGAGACGAAAAAGGGACACTTGTCTGGCTTCTTGATGAAACGAAAACGGCGATGGGTTCGAGAAAATTAAAACAATGGATTCATCAACCGCTGGCGAATCGGTTGGCTATCGAAAAAAGACAGAATCAAGTGGAAGCCCTGCTAGACGATTTTCTTTTGCATGAAGAAATTAAAGAGCTGCTTACACATGTTTACGATATGGAGAGACTGCTCGGTAAAGTGAGCTTCGGGACGTTAAACGGTAAAGATGCCGCGCAATTACGAAAAACATTGCAACAACTTCCAAAACTGAAACAATTGCTTCAAAATTCCACACACCACGAGCTTCAAATACTTGGTGAACGGTTAAAAGATGTTTTAGGTTGTCGAGAGCTTTTGGAAGAGGCTATCGCTGAGCAACCACCTCTAACGTTAAAAGAAGGTGGCGTCATTCAAAGCGGCTATCATGAAAAGCTCGATCAGTTTCGCTATGCGGCAACGAACGGGAAAGATTGGTTAGCCGAACTTGAACAAAAAGAGCGAGAGCGTCTTGGAGCGAAAAATTTAAAGATTGGGTACAATCGAATTTTTGGATACTATATCGAATTGACGAAGTCAGTTGTGCACTTAGCAGATGAATCCCGCTATATTCGTAAACAAACCCTTGCCAATGCTGAGAGATTTATTACAGAAGAACTAAAAGAAAAAGAAACACTCATACTGAACGCTCAGGAAGAAGCGCTTCTACTCGAAACTCAATTATTCGAAGAAGTCCGGTTGAAAGTACAGTCTTACATGGCTGACCTTCAAGCGGCGGCGGATGGTTTGAGTGAAATTGATGTTCTACAAGCGTTTGCCGTCTGTGCAAATCGGTATCAGCTCACACGTCCAACTTTTACGACTAATCGAGAGATGATCATTAAAGAAGGACGACATCCGATTGTAGAAAAAATGATGAATAATCAGCATTACGTGGCCAACGATTGTATCTTAACTGAAAAAGCGAATATGCTACTGATTACTGGACCAAATATGTCAGGGAAAAGTACCTATATGCGTCAAATTGCCATTACAATTATTATGGCTCAAATGGGAAGTTTTGTACCCGCTGAGGAAGCAATTCTTCCAATCACAGATAAGATTTTCACCCGAATTGGAGCTGCAGATGACTTGGCTGGTGGACAGAGTACGTTTATGCTCGAGATGGTGGAATCACGGAACGCCATTAACGGAGCTACAGCGAATAGTCTATTATTATTTGATGAAATCGGTCGAGGAACCTCTACATATGATGGCATGAGTCTAGCTCAAGCCATGATGGAATATATCCATGACCATATCGGCGCGAACACATTATTCTCGACACATTATCATGAATTAACAGAGCTTGAAGGACATCTTGATCACTTGAAAAATGTTCATGTCGCTGCGACAGAACAAGATCAAAAGGTTGTGTTTTTACACAAAGTAAAAGAAGGTCCGGCGGATAAGAGTTACGGGATTCACGTAGCGGAGCTTGCAGAACTCCCTCCAAGTATCGTGGAACGAGCGAGGGAACTACTTGCAGGATATGAAGAGCAAGAAGATAGGCAGCTGTCTATATTTGACTTTGAACGAGTTGAACCGGTACACAAGCCACAGACTCTCCATCCAGTGGTCGAAAAACTTCAACAATTGAACGTAATGGAAATGACGCCACTTGAAGCAATGAATGTCCTCTATAAGATGCAGAAGGAAGTGCAGAAAGGGAGATAATCCATGCCGAATATACACATTATGGATGAGCGATTATCCAACAAAATAGCTGCTGGAGAAGTTGTCGAAAGACCGTCAAGCGTTGTGAAAGAACTTGTGGAAAATGCCATCGATGCTAAAAGTACATCCATACAGGTGGATCTTGTAGAAGCAGGCCTCATGAAAATTCAAGTGACGGATAACGGGGTGGGAATGGACAGAGAGGATGCACTTCTCGCTTTCTCGCGTCATGCGACATCCAAACTTTTATCTGAACATGACCTGTTTCGTATCCGTTCACTCGGCTTTCGAGGGGAAGCGTTAGCGAGTATTGCAGCGGTGTCAAAAGTTTTTATGCAAACGTCGACTGGCGAAGAGCAAGGGACTATTGTGCGAATAGAAGGTGGAAAGCTTTTAGAAACCGCTGACGGACCGTTACGGAAGGGCACGATATTTCGAGTGGAACAGCTTTTCTACAACACCCCGGCTCGGTTAAAATATGTCAAAACGATTCAAACGGAACTGGGCCATAGTATTGATTTAATGAACCGTCTTGCTTTAAGTCATCCGGATGTTGCATTCACGCTGACCCATAATGAACAAACACTTCTTCAGACGACTGGCAGAGGAAATCTTCAGCAAGTCGCAAGTTCGGTTTATGGTGTTGCAGCAGCGAAGCAAATGGTCCCGTTTCATTCATCGAATGAAGACTTTGAGGTTTCTGGTCTTACATCACAACCAACAGTAAACCGAGCATCTAAAAATTACATAAGTCTCTTCATCAATGGGAGATGGGTTCGTCACTTTGGCATCATCCGAGCAATTGAAGAGGCGTATCATACATTTCTACCCATTGGACGCTTTCCGATTACTCTGCTCTCTATTAAAACGGACCCAATTTTAACGGATGTCAATGTGCACCCGTCAAAGCACCAAGTCCGGTTAAGTAAAGAAAAAGAGTTAGAACTTTTGATTACTAAGACGCTACGTGACATCGTTCGCGGAGAACAAGAGATTCCAAAGGTTGTCATACCAAAACCTAAGACTGTGTCATCTCAACCCAACTTCTTTGAATCGATTCCATCTGGCCAACAAGAAGCTGTACATGAAATAAAAGAGAGTATTCATCAAGATCCTGAGCCGATAAATTCTAGAGAAGTCAGCTCACCAATAATTGAGGAGAGATTAAGCGAAGAGTTATCTGCTAAAGACATCGTTCCGAGTGCTCCTCAACTTCCGTATCTTGAAATTGTGGGTCAAATTCATGGTACCTATATCGTGGCACAAGCCGAGGACGGTTTCTACTTACTGGACCAGCACGCGGCACAGGAAAGAATCAAGTACGAGTTTTACCGAGATAAAGTAGGGGAAGTAAATCATCATGAACGTCAAACACTTTTACTGCCTTTAACCTTTCATTTCACGTTAGATGAAGCTGTACGTTTAAAAGCGAATAGGGAGCAGTTAGAAGCTGTTGGAGTGGTGTTGGAAGAGTTTGGTGATGCGAGCTTTGTCGTGAGAGAATATCCGACATGGTTCCCAAAGAATCAAGAACGCATCGTCATTGAAAAAATGATTGAACTGGTGCTTGATCAGAAACAAATACAAGTTGCAAAACTACGTGAAGAGGCAGCCATTTTAATGAGCTGCAAACTTTCAATTAAAGCGAATCATTATTTAACCAAAGATCAAATGCATGCATTAATTGAAGATCTTCGCACATGTGAGCAACCTTATACATGTCCACATGGTCGTCCTGTTGCGATTCATTTTTCAAGTTATGACACAGAGAAGATGTTCAAACGAATTATGTAAAGGGGTGCTTCAGGTGGAATACATTCTATCGATTGATCAAGGAACGACGAGCTCGAGAGCAATTCTTTTTAACAAGCAAGGTGAAATCGTACATTCCGCACAACGAGAATTCAAACAATATTTTCCAAAATCTGGTTGGGTAGAACATGATGCGCAAGAAATTTGGGGTTCTGTCTTATCCTGTATCGCGTCTGTTTTAACTGAAACAAATGCTCAGCCTGAACAAGTTCAAGCCATTGGAATCACAAACCAACGAGAGACAACGGTTGTGTGGAACAAAAAAACGGGTAAGCCAATCTATCATGCAATTGTTTGGCAGTCTCGCCAATCCAATGACATTATCGAGGAATGGAAACGAGCGGGACACGAGGAAATGGTAATCGAAAAAACAGGTCTGCGTCTCGATCCGTATTTTTCAGCGAGTAAAATCGCATGGATTTTGAATGAAGTGGAAGGGGCACGTGATGCCGCTGAACAAGGAGACCTTCTTTTTGGAACCATTGAAAGCTGGTTGATTTGGAAATTGAGTGGGAATGCTACGCATGTCACGGATTATTCCAATGCATCACGTACGCTCCTCTTTAACATACATGACGTAAAGTGGGATGAGGAATTATTACAGACTTTCCAAATTCCTACCTCCATGCTTGCTGAAGTGATAGATTGTTCAGGTGAACTCGCTGTAACGGATCCTTCCGTCTTTTTCGGAAAAAAAATCCCGATAACGGGTTCAGCAGGTGATCAGCAAGCTGCTTTATTTGGGCAAGCTTGTTTTGAAAAAGGAATGGCAAAGAACACATATGGAACAGGTTGCTTTATGCTTCTTAACACAGGGGACCAGGCAGTGGCTTCAGATGACGGACTCCTGACTACCATTGCTTGGGGAATTGATGGAAAAGTGACGTATGCCCTTGAAGGAAGTGTCTTTGTAGCTGGGTCAGCGATTCAATGGCTGCGTGACGGTCTACGCATGCTAAGAAACGTAGCCGACTCGGAAGCGTATGCCGCACGTGTTGATTCAACAGAGGGTGTATATGTTGTCCCGGCTTTTGTAGGGCTAGGTACTCCGTATTGGGATTCAGACGTTCGTGGTGCCATCTTTGGATTATCTCGAGGAACCGAAAAAGAACACTTTATTCGAGCTGTGCTTGAATCTCTCGCGTACCAAACGAAAGATGTATTGCTTGCCATGGAAGAAGCCGCTGAAATATCGATTGAGACACTTCGAGTCGACGGTGGTGCTGTAGAAAATGATTTTCTCATGCAGTTCCAGTCCGATATGTTACAAGCGGGAGTAGAAAGAGCTCGATTAAATGAAACGACTGCCCTCGGAGCAGCGTACTTGGCAGGACTCGGTTCTGGATTCTGGGAATCTACAGACGAAATTGTCAAGCTTCATAAGACAAAACAAACATATGAACCTCGTATGGATCAAGAGCAGAGTGAATCCTTATATGAAGGTTGGAAAATTGCGGTTGCAGCCGCTCGCGCATTTAAAATGACACGAAAGGGGCAAGCCAAATGAAATCCTATCTTGACCGGACCTATTTAAAAGACACGCTTGATTCATATGCGTTCGATGTACTTGTCATCGGTGGAGGAATTACTGGAGCGGGAATAGCTCTTGACGCCATTTCACGCGGACTCACTGTTGCTTTAATTGAAATGCAGGATTTTGCAGGAGGAACTTCATCACGTTCGACGAAACTGGTCCACGGGGGCTTGCGCTATCTTAAGCAATTTGAAGTACAAATGGTTAGTGAAGTAGGAAAAGAACGAGAAATTGTATACAATAACGCGAAGCATGTGACAGAACCCGAATGGATGTTATTGCCATTTTACAAAAAAGGGAATTTTGGTCCACTCTCTACTTCCGTAGGGTTAAAAGTTTATGACTATTTAGCGGGGGTTAAAAAAGAAGAACGCAGAGAGATGCTTTCTAAACAAGAAGTCTTGCAACTTGAGCCTCTGTTAAAAGAAAAAGGACTTCGTGGCGGGGGACATTATGTTGAATACCGCACAGATGATGCTCGTTTGACCATTGAAGTGTTAAAAAAAGCAATCGAACTTGGTGCTGTTTGCCTGAATTATATGAAAGCGGAAGAGTTTATCTATACACATGGACAGATTGCAGGAGTTGTTGCCGAGGATCAGTTGACGAATGACAAACTAACGATTGAAGCGAAAGCAGTGATCAATGCGACAGGGCCATGGGTAGACAATGTGCGAAAGAAAGATTCCATCGATAATGGAAAACATCTTCAATTGACAAAAGGAGTCCACATCGTCGTCGATCAACAACGTTTTCCACTTCAACAAGCCATTTATTTTGATGTACCAGATGGACGAATGATTTTTGCAGTACCTCGTGATGGAAAAGCGTATGTTGGTACAACAGATACCTTCTATGATCAAGATCCAACTCATCCACTTGCGACAAAAGAAGATGTATCCTACTTACTAAATGCTGTGAATTCTTTGTTTCCAAATGTCGGGTTGACCTCAACAGATGTTGAATCTACGTGGGCAGGAGTACGTCCATTGATATCAGAAGAAGGGAAATCCGCATCGGAAATCTCTCGTAAAGACGAAATCTGGAAATCTGACAGCGGTCTAATCACCATCGCTGGTGGAAAGTTGACAGGCTATCGAAAAATGGCGGAAGATACCGTTGATCAATTGCAGTCATTCTTTACAAAACAACTTCCTCCATCTCAAACGAAACATCTTCCTCTATCTGGCGGAGATTTCGGATTGCTTGATTACGATGAATATATCTATGAACGTTCAAAACAATTAATTTACTATGGACTATCCTTGAGTGAAGCCAGACATCTAGTGAAATTTTTAGGGAAGAATTGTGAACTTGCGTTAGGGTATATTCCGTATGTTGAAAAATGGGATGTACCCTCATTAAATCTAAGTGATAAAATCATGCTTTATTACACCATTCAAAATGAGATGGTAACCTCTCTTGCCGATTACTTTGTTCGACGCACAGGTCTTTTATATTTTGATATTCAAAAAGTGAAATCCACCTATGGTGATGTTAGTCAACTACTCACCGATGAATTGCAATTAAGTGAGGAACAAAAGCAGCGTGGTGAAGAAGAACTTGAACGACTTCTCGCAGAAGCAGAGGTGAGGTAGAAATGGAAACATTTTGGTTTACTATGACAGATGGTCATGAAATCTTTACTCGGTTTTATTCTAATGACAGGGGTATGGGACATGTCCATATCCTTCATGGCCTTGCGGAACATTCAGGTCGATATGATGATTTCGCGCGCCATTTAATCAGCGAAGGTTACAGTGTCTCCCTCCATGACCACCGAGGACATGGGGAAACGGGACAGAAACAAGGTACGTTAGGGTATTTCTCCGATGGTGAGGGGTTTGAGCGAGTGACAGATGATGTCAATGAAGTGATCCACCTTTTGAAAGGTCGTTTATCAGATAAACCACTGATTCTTCTTGGCCATAGCATGGGTTCTTTTATCGCACGACGTTTTGTTCAGAAATATCCCGATGGAGTCTCCAAGTTAGTTCTTGTCGGAACAGGAGGAGACCCTGGAATAATGGGGTTTGTTGGATTGCAACTTGCAAAAGTCTCTTCAAGAGGTGAAAAAGCTAAACTCCCTGGGAATCAGTTAAACAAGTTGACGTTCGGTTCTTATAACAAACGAATTCCTAATGTCTCTCATGAATTTGATTGGTTATCGACCGATGGGGAAGTCGTGCAAGCCTATGACCAAGATCCATTGTGCGGGTTTGTTTCAACGAATAAACTGTATAAAGACCTGTTAACGGGTTTACGCACCATACACTCATCTACGAATTTAGAAAAAATGCGTAAAGACTTACCCGTATTACTAATCGCTGGAGCAGAAGATCCAGTAGGTAATTACGGCAAAGGTGTTCGAGACGTAGCAAAAAACTTTGCCAAATCCGGCATGGAACAAGTAAAGCTCGTGTTAATTGAAAATCATCGTCATGAAATTTTAAATGGTCATGAAAGAATTTCGGTCTACGATGAAATTACAAGGTGGCTACTGGAAGAATGAAGAAACAAAAAGTATTGGTACTCGCAGGGCCTACTGCTTCCGGAAAGACTGCTTTAAGTATTGAACTGGCAAAGCGATTCAACGGAGAGATAATCAATGGGGATGCTTTTCAAGTATATAAGGGATTAGATATTGGTACAGCAAAAGTTACAACAGAGGAAATGGAAGGAATTCCTCATCATCTTCTCTCATTACGAGAGCCTTCAGAAGCTTTCTCTGTCGCGGAGTATCAAAAACTTGTCCGCATGACCATTGAAGATATTACGTCTAGAGGTCACGTCCCAATTCTAGTAGGTGGAACAGGTCTTTATATTCAAGCTGTACTTTATGATTTTCAATTCGTAGAACAAGCAGTGGATACGGAATTGCGCCAACAACTTGAGCAACTTACGAGTGAAGAGTTGTGGGGCCAGTTAAGTGAGCAGGATCCAGAAGCTGCACAGGAGATTCACCCTAATAATAAACAGCGCGTCGTACGTGCACTTGAACGAGTGATAGCTTCTGGAGTGAATAAGCAAGAAGCGGAACAAAATAGAGGGAAAGATACGTTGTATTCATTTGTCATCTTTGGATTAGAACGAGATCGCCAAGAACTTTATCAGCGAATCAACACACGAGTCTATCTAATGATTGCGAATGGACTTGTCGAAGAAGTAAAAGAACTTTTAAAGCGCACGCCAAAAGATGCACAAGCTTTTCAAGCTATCGGATATAAAGAAGTCATTTCCCATTTGGAAGGCCGTCTGACACATGAAGAAATGATAGCAGAGATTCAACAGAATTCGCGGCGCTATGCCAAGAGACAATTTACGTATTTTCGGAATAAACTACCGGTCGAGTGGGTGCACCCGGAAGAAGATTATGTAAAAATTGTAGAGCGTTGCAACGAGTTTTTAAAGGGAAATGAAAATAAATAGCGAATAGTATGAAGAAGTAGGGGAAAGGGAGGATTCACAATGGCAAACGCAAACATGCAAGATGTGTTTTTAAATCAATTACGAAAGAATGAGGTATTTGTTACGGTATTTTTATTGAATGGGTTTCAGTTAAAAGGCCTGATAAAATCGTATGACAATTTTACGGTTCTATTAGAGTCAGATGGTAAGCAGCATTTAATTTACAAACATGCTATCTCCACATTTGCACCAACGAAACGTATCGATCTATCTATAACAAATTAATTAAGTTCGTCCAGTTGGACGGGCTTTATTTTATGTAAAGAGAGGATTTTCATCATGAGAACGTATTTAACAGAAGAACAATTAACATTTGCGAAGTATATAGAGCAACGCATTGAGAGTCAACATGAACAGGCAGAGGCGATTGCTTTTTACAATCAACAAAAAGTTCTTGATGCCTTTTGGCAACATCAAGTAAGTGAGCACCATTTAAAGCCGAGTTTTGGGTATGGCTATGACGATGAAGGTCGAGACACACTTGAAAATGTATATGCAACAGTGTTTGGATCAGAAGCCGCTCTAGTCCGTCCACAAATTATTTCAGGAACGCATGCTATTACGATTGCATTATTTGGCATCTTGCGTCCGGGTGATGAACTTGTTTATATAACAGGAAAACCCTACGACACATTAGCCTCTATTGTAGATGGGGGAGAGCAGGATACTGGCTCATTAAAGGATTTTCAAATTTCATACCGTCATATTGATTTGACAACAGATAACCAAATTGACTGGGAAGAAGTGAAGCATGCCTGCATGACTCACCCGAAAGTCATTGCTATCCAACGTTCAAGAGGGTATGCGAACCGACCGTCCTTTACCATAGCAGAAATCAAGGAAATGATACAATTCGTTAAAAACCATAGTCCGGAGACACTAGTATTTGTTGATAATTGCTACGGTGAATTTGTTGAAAAATTAGAACCGACTGAAGTAGGGGCAGACTTTATGGCAGGCTCTTTGATTAAAAATCCAGGGGGGGGTCTTGCTAAAATTGGTGGGTATATCGTAGGAAATGCAGCAATTATTGAAAAATGTGCCTATCGCATGACCTCTCCGGGTATAGGGGGAGAGGCGGGGGCCTCTTTACATACCCTTCAAGACATGTATCAAGGATTCTTTATGGCTCCTCATACGGTGATGCAAGCTGTGAAAGGTGCATATTTTACAGCAGCGGCTTTAGAGGACAAGGGGTATCGTGCATCTCCATCTTCAACAGAGATACGGACGGACTTGATTCAATCCGTTATTTTTGAGGAAGCAGAGCCAATGATTACGTTTTGTCAAAAAATTCAATCCTCCTCACCGATCAATGCACAATTCGCACCCATTCCTGCCTATATGCCAGGGTATGAGGACGACGTTATCATGGCTGCAGGGACATTTATACAAGGATCGAGTATCGAATTGACTGCCGATGGTCCTCTGCGTCCCCCCTATATTGCTTTTGTACAAGGTGGACTCACCTATGAACATGTAAAGACAGCTATTCTACGCTCACTGTTCTCTATATAATTTTTTGTGTTATATTAGCTAACATCGTGTTGACAGGTTAGCTTACATGGCATATACTAAGTGTATCGAAAGAGAGGAGGTGCGGTATGGAAAAGCAGTGGAGAAGAAGTATGCCATTATTGTCAATGAATATTGTGATGCAACTTACCGGTCTTACGGCTCGGCAAATTCGCTATTACGAAGAAAATGAGTTAATTTTTCCTTCTCGAACGGAAGGGAAACAACGAATGTTCTCTTTAGATGATATTGATACATTGCTCGAGATTAAAGATCTGTTACAAAGTGGCGTCAACATCGCAGGCATCAAACAAATCTTTGAAATGAAGAAGCAACCTACCGGCACCTCCACGAACGCGATTTCAGATGCAGAGCTTCGTTCTATTGTGAAAGAGGAATTGAAGAAATCCCAGCTGAATCAACGTGTCTCTTTACGGCAAGGCGACCTTTCAAGGTTTTTCAATCAAGGAAGATATTAAATTTTAGGAGAGTGACAAAATGGGCAAGTACACAAAAGAAGACATTCAAAACTTAGTAAAAGAGCATGACGTACGGTATATTCGTCTTCAGTTTACGGATATTCTCGGAACCATTAAAAATGTAGAGATTCCGGTAAGTCAGTTAGATAAAGCACTCGATAATAAGATGATGTTTGATGGGTCTTCAATTGAAGGATTCGTTCGTATTGAAGAATCGGATATGTATCTTGTTCCAGATTTGGACACTTGGGTAGTCTTCCCTTGGATTACAGGGAAAGGGAAAGTTGCTCGTTTAATCTGTGACATTAACCGTCCAGACGGCTCGCCGTTTGAAGGAGATCCTCGAAACAACTTAAAACGTGTTTTAAAAGAGATGGAAGAGCTCGGTTTTAGTTCATTCAACTTGGGGCCAGAGCCAGAATTTTTCCTTTTCAAATTAGACGAAAAAGGCGAACCGACACTTGAATTAAATGACCACGGTGGATATTTCGATTTAGCACCAATGGATTTAGGAGAAAACTGTCGTCGTGATATCGTTCTTGAACTTGAAGAAATGGGCTTCGAAATTGAAGCTTCTCACCATGAAGTAGCTCCAGGACAACATGAAATCGATTTTAAATATGCGAATGCGGTAGAAGCATGTGATAATATCCAAACGTTTAAATTGGTTGTTAAAACGATTGCTCGTAAACACGGTTTACATGCCACTTTCATGCCAAAACCATTGTTTGGTGTTAATGGCTCAGGGATGCACTTTAACTTATCTCTGTTTAATGGGAAAGAGAATGCATTCTTTGATGAGAATGCAGATATGCAATTAAGTGAAACAGCTATGCAGTTTATGGCAGGTGTATTAAAGCACGTGCAAGGCTTTACAGCTATTACAAACCCTACAGTTAACTCGTTTAAACGTCTAGTACCTGGATACGAAGCACCTGTATACGTAGCTTGGTCAGGACAAAACCGTAGTCCACTTATTCGTATTCCTTCATCACGTGGCTTAAGTACACGTATCGAAGTACGTTCTGTGGATCCAGCAGCAAATCCATACTTAGCAATGGCTGTTATTTTAAAAGCAGGTCTTGATGGAATTAAAAATAAACTAACTCCACCACCAGCAGTAGACCGCAACATCTACAACATGAATGAAAAAGAGCGCGAAGAAGTAGGCATTAAAAATCTTCCAGGTACATTGCAAGCAGCACTCAAAGAGTTATCAAAAAATGAAGTAGTTCGTCAAGGGTTAGGTGAACACATTTACGATAACTTTGTTGAAGCGAAAGAAATCGAATGGGATATGTTCCGGACGACCGTTCACCCTTGGGAACGTGAGCAATACTTAAAGATGTATTAATCAAAAAAGCATTCGCCGACGTGGCGAATGCTTTTTTAGTGAATATGGCGATAAACGCCAACTACTTTTCCTAAAATGGATACGGAATCGACAATAATCGGTTCCATCGAAGAATTTTCTGGCTGTAAACGGAAATAATTTTGTTCTTTAAAGAAGCGTTTAACAGTAGCCTCATCCTCTTCAGTCATAGCTACCACGATGTCCCCATTATTTGCTGAATTTTGTTGTTTAACCACCACGTAGTCACCATTTAAAATACCAGCTTCAATCATACTATCACCCATAATCTCCAACATGAACAATTGATCATCGAGTGAACCAAATGTTGTAGGAAGAGGGAAGAACTCTTCAATATTTTCAATAGCTGTGATAGGTTGTCCTGCTGTGACTTTACCAACTAACGGTACTTGAACAACAGCTGCTGGTGAAATGTCTTGGAGCTGATCTTCTTCCAAAATCTCAATGGCACGTGGTTTTGTAGGATCCCGTCTGATCAAACCCTTGCTTTCTAATCGTGCGAGATGCCCGTGGACTGTTGAACTGGAGGCAAGGCCAACAGCTTCCCCAATTTCACGAACGGATGGTGGATATCCTTTTTTTCGAACTTCATCTTTGATGAAAGCTAATATATCTTCTTGTCGTTTTGAAGCTTTTCTCAATTGTTGTCCCCTCCATATCACGTTCCTTATTTCATAGTCCAAGTATAGCATTTAGACTATTGAAATGCAAACATAGGTTCTAAAATGGATTGACAAGAAACGTGTGTTCGTATTATGATTGTTTTAACTCATACGAACATACATTCTTAGGGAGGGTTTTTTATGAAACGAATCCGTATTAATTCATCCATACTAACATTACTTGCTATTTTATTACTTACTTTTTCTCTATTACATACAAAGTCGTCATCCCAGCAAGTCAATCATATTACGGTGTCTACTGGAGATACATTATGGACACTAGCACAGCAATATGTGGATGAGAACGAACGTTCTTATTGGATAGATTCTGTTATGAAGCTAAACTTTATGACGGATAGCCAAATTAAAGAGGGACAAGAGCTCGTCATTCCTAGTGATCAAAAGTTTAATTATCTGGGTGAACCAACACAATTGGCAGGTGTTGACGAATGACAACTAAAAGTTGCGTCATCTATTGTCGAGTAAGTACAGATAAAGAGTCTCAAGAAACTTCACTTGAACGACAGGAAGAAGAGCTTAGTACACTTGCCTTACAATTAAACTATCAAATTCTTGAAATCTATTCAGATCAACATTCCGGTTACGACGTGGAAAGAGAAGGATTGCTTGAATTGCTCACGTATATAAAAGAAAATGATGTAGATGCCTTATTTATTCAAGATGAAACTCGTTTAGGTAGAGGACATGCCCGAATGGCAATCCTACATCTCTTGGAAAGAGAAGGCGTACTCGTCCTTTCTGGACAACATAATGGCGAACTTGCCTTATCCGATATGGATAGTATGGTTCTTGAAATTCTCTCTATCGTTGAAGAATATCAGCGTAAGATTCATAATGCGAAAATTAAACGAGGCATGAAACGAGCTGTTCAAAATGGATATCATCCTGAACGTAATTTAAAGTCTCGAGGTAATCCCATGGGGCGTGAGCGTATTGAGGTGCCTATAGAAGAAATTGTCCGCTTGCGGATAGCTGGCATGACCTATGAAGAAATTAGCAAAAGTTTAACGGCACTGGGACATGGCATCAGCACAACAACGGTTCATAGACGATATAAAGAATATAAACAAAGATCTCAAGAAAATGCATAGAGTTAAACGAACCTGAAAGGCAATCTGCTTTTCAGGTTTTTGTGTTTTATGCTATCGTGAGTAAGAGATAAAGGAGGTTGACCCATGTTAAGTCCAGACAAATTAGCGCGAATTGGTGAGTTATCCCGTAAATCTAAAGCTGAAGGGTTATCTATAGAGGAAGCTAAAGAACAAACAAAGCTTCGTAAAGAATATTTAGAAACATTCCGTTCGACGATGCGAAAAACAATTGAAAACGTAAAAGTCGTAGACCCGGATGGAAATGACGTTACACCAGAAAAAGTTCAACAAGCGAAACGGAATAATCGCCTAAACTAAGTGAAGTAGTTGCTAGAATAGAAAAGGTTGACTACACTAAGAAAGTAATCAAATTCGAGAGGATGTCATTCATGCAATCAGAAAAAGATTTATTAGCTATTAATACGATTCGTACATTATCTATTGATGCCATCGATAAAGCAAATTCAGGTCATCCGGGTCTACCAATGGGGGCTGCACCAATGGCGTATACTCTTTGGACACGTCACTTACGTCATAACCCAGCAAACCCTCAGTGGTTCAACCGTGACCGTTTTGTGCTATCCGCGGGGCATGGTTCTATGCTTTTATACAGCTTACTACATTTAAGTGGATATAATTTACCAATGGAAGAAATCAAAAATTTCCGCCAGTGGGATTCAAAAACTCCAGGTCACCCTGAGTTTGGTCATACAGACGGAGTGGAAGCTACGACAGGTCCACTTGGTCAAGGGATTGGTATGGCAGTTGGGATGGCAATGGCAGAGGCACACTTAAGTGCTAAATACAATACGAGCCATAACGTCATTGATCATTACACATACGCATTATGTGGAGACGGAGATTTGATGGAAGGTGTGGCTGCAGAAGCAATTTCTCTTGCAGGACACTTAAAATTAAATAAACTGGTTGTATTATACGATAGCAATGATATCTCTCTTGATGGCGACTTAAATAAATCTTTCTCTGAATCGATTCAAAAACGTTTTGAGTCTTACGGATGGAACTATCTTTATGTTGAGGACGGTACAGATGTAGATGTAATCGATCAAGCGATCACTCAAGCAAAAACATCTGATAAACCAACGGTGATTGAAGTGAAAACAGTCATTGGTTTTGGCTCGCCTAATCGCGCAGGAAAAGCAGATGCACATGGTGCACCGATGGGCGCAGATGAAACCAAATTGGTCAAAGAAGCATATAAATGGACGTTTGAAGAAGACTTCTATGTGGATGATATGGTTTATACAACATTTAAAGAAGCAACGGATCGTCTTGGTGTCCAAGAAGAACAACAATGGAATAATTTATTTAATGAATTTGCATCAGCTAACAAAGAACTAGCAGATGAGCTACAACAAGCTATCAATGGTACAAAACAAATTGATTGGGATGCTGTGAAACCTACGTATGAAGTTGGTGATTCAGTGGCTACCCGTTCTGCTTCTGGTGATGCAATTAATGCCATCGCGAAATACTTACCATCGTTCTTTGGAGGAAGTGCAGACCTTGCAGGTTCTAACAAGACGACAATGAAGTCAGCTGGAGATTTCTCAGCGGATTCATACGAAGGAAAAAACATTTGGTTTGGTGTTCGTGAATTTGCTATGGGTGCCGCTCTAAACGGTATGGCGTTACATGGTGGTCTAACTGTTTTCGGTGGAACTTTCTTCGTATTCAGTGACTATGTAAGACCAGCAATTCGTCTTTCTGCCCTCATGAACTTACCAGTTACTTACGTGTTTACTCATGACAGTATAGCTGTGGGTGAAGACGGTCCTACACACGAGCCTGTAGAACATTTATCTTCTCTACGCGCTATGCCAGGTCTTTCTGTTATCCGTCCAGCAGATGCAGTAGAAACTCAAGAGGCTTGGAAGCTTGCAGTTGAATCTACAGATACACCAACATTACTCGTTCTTTCTCGCCAGAACTTGCCTGTTCTTGAAGGTACAGTTTCTGGAGCTGCTGAAGGAGTGGCGAAAGGTGCTTATGTTGTCTCTCCATCTGAAAATGCAGAAGGATTACTGCTTGCGACGGGATCTGAAGTAAGCTTAGCTATAGAAGCACAAAAGCTGTTGAAAGCAGAAGGAATTGACGTTTCAGTGGTTTCAATGCCTGCATGGGATCGTTTTGAACAACAAGATTCTTCTTACAAAGAAGAAGTATTGCCTCGCAAATTGACAAAACGACTTGCGATTGAGATGGGATCCTCACATGGCTGGCACAAATATACTGGCTTTGATGGAGATGTATTGGCAATCGACCGCTTCGGTGCGAGTGCACCCGGAGAGAAAATTATGGAAGAGTTCGGATTTACTGCACAAAACGTAGCAAACCGATACAAAGCATTACGCTAAATAAAATGCATCCGCGCGTCTGCGGATGCTCTTTTTTTGTCTTCCTCTAGTCAATTCTAGGAAAGGTATAGTATACTGATATTTGGTGTCTGAGACACGTCGATTAGCCAGCAAAGGAGGATGACATACATGAACTTAGCACTAGCGATTACGTTGATTATCGTTGCTCTTATTCTCGGTCTTGTTGGAGGATTTTTCGCAGCCCGTCAATATATGATGAAATATCTAAAAGACAATCCGCCGATCAATGAACAAATGCTTCGTATGATGATGGCCCAAATGGGACGAAAACCATCTGAAAAACAAGTCAAACAAATGATGGCGCAAATGAACCGTGTACAAGAAAAGCCTGGTAAACTTAAATAATTCACAGCTTACAAAGACTGTAGATAGACTCCGTGTAATTGAGTCCGTCTTCGGTCTTTTTTTAAAAGAAATAGTAACCTAAATATCGATCACGTTTACATAAGTGAATGCACTTCGGCAGTGTAGTATGATGGTAAAAGAGTGAGAGGGAGGGGATTTTGTGAATATTGTCGTGATTTCGCAAAATGACCTGGAAGCCCAGGGATTGAAATGGATTGCAGAATCTCATATGAATGGTGTAAATGTTTCGTTTAGCGAAAACGAGTCTGTAGATTGTTATGTCGTGGACATGGAATTTTGGGACGAAGATCTCGAAGAAAGACTATCTAAACAAGGCGTTCCATGGATAGGATTATCCTCCGATAGAACGTTTCTAACTGCCTATCGTGCCTTAAAAGGAAATGCAGTCGATTTATTATTTCGACCATTTGATCCTTTGTTGCTAGTCAAACAGGTCCAACAAATCCGGTTTAAAATGCGTAATGTAAAGACGCATTATGAAGACGTGACTAAAAATGCTCTAAAGTATGAGGATTTTTTTAGCGGAGAAATAACGACGACGCCTATCACATTAGCGGCTTTTGTTCTCGCTGATAAAGGAGATTACCCCGTCTTAACAAAGAGTTTAAGAAGCTATCCTTTTCATAAAGTTGTGGAAGTATTTGCGTTTTCAGATTTTGTTTTAGTGGCTTTTTTAACAAAAGATGAACAGTCAACCATCGAAGAGAGCAGGATGTTTCATGAACAGTGGAAGCGCGAGATAAGAGGAGATTTATCCATTTTCGTCAATGCGAATCGCGCAAGTAACCTGAAAGATTACTTTAAGAAAACAAAAGATATGACATCACTTATTTTTTACGAAGGCTATGACATTTCCGTGATTGAACATAAAACGATCAATTGGCAGCCACTCGATCCATTTTTGACTCCTATAGAACAGAGGCATTGGATTGAAATGCTTGAGAAGAAAGATACCGAGTCTATTCAAATGTGGATGCAAAATGAATTTCTTTCTTTTTCACGTCCTTACCCTGATCCAGAAATGATTCGTATTCGATTGACAAGTGTTCTGGCACAGGTGAGACGTTATATGAAATCAGCACATCTACATGACGATCAATGGGAACAGAGTTATCACGAAGTGTTTGAGATCATCGTCAAAGGATCGGTCGTTTACAGAATCGTCCAATCCACGTTAAACTTTATTATCCATGTCGTGTCGGCTGCAAGTAAGAGTGGCGCGAACGGCGCAACAACAGCTTCTGAGGAAATTCTTGCGCTGATGGAAGCTAATTATTGGAATCCCGATTGGAATCTGTCCGCATGTGCAGATCAACTCTGCATCAATAAAAGTACATTAAGCCGACGTGTTCAAAAGCAGATGGGGCAAAAGTTTAGTGAGCTGTTAATCCGGATTCGTATACGGGAAGCGAATCGTTTGATGAAAGAGACGGATATCCCTATGGAAGAAGTGGCGCGGCTCAGTGGGTTCAGCACTGCATCGTACTTCAGTGCGGTTTATAAGAAATATGAAAAACGGACACCAACTGACTACCGGCAAGGTAGCGTCTATAACTAGAAATAATGCGGCCAGCAGTTGTGGCCGTTTTTTTTATCATTTTTCAATTAAGTACCAATTCAAACGTGAAATATATGAATAGTAACCAACTATAAATCAAATTAGTTAAAAAAAATCGACAATAATGCAAATTATCAAAACAAAAAAACTGAATAGTTCATATAAAATGAAAATATAGACAAAGGAGGAATTAGGTATGAAAACGGTTTCGGAAAATAAAGTCGTTCAATATACGGGTACTAAACTCCATACAAAAGGCTGGCAACAGGAAGCTGCACTTCGTATGTTGATGAATAATCTTGATCCTGAAGTTGCAGAGAGACCAGAAGATTTAGTGGTTTACGGTGGAATTGGAAAAGCGGCAAGAAACTGGGAGAGTTTTGATGCCATTGTTCGCTCCTTAAAAGACCTAGAAAATGATGAAACATTGATGGTCCAATCCGGAAAACCGGTAGCCATCTTTAAGACACATGCAAATGCCCCCAGAGTCTTAATTGCCAATTCAAACATCGTTCCTGCTTATGCAAACTGGGCAACATTTCATGAACTTGATAAAAAAGGGCTCATGATGTATGGCCAGATGACGGCGGGTAGTTGGATTTATATAGGGTCACAAGGGATTGTGCAAGGGACTTATGAAACGTTTGTAGAGCTTGCTAAGCAGCATTTCGGAGAGACGTTAAAAGGAACAATCACCCTTACTGCGGGTCTTGGTGGCATGGGAGGGGCACAACCTCTAGCAGTTACAATGGCTGGCGGCGTTTGCATTGGTATTGAAGTAGATGAAACAAGAATTGACCGACGAATTGCGACCCGCTATACAGATGTGAAAACACATTCATTAGATGAAGCAATTCGCTTAGCGGAAGAAGCGAAAAGTGAAGGTCGTGCATTGTCAATCGGTTTACTTGGCAATGCGTCGGATTTATTGCCAGAAATGATTAAGCGGGGTTTTACACCCGATGTCTTGACCGACCAGACTTCAGCGCATGATCCGTTAAATGGGTATATCCCATCCCAGATGTCACTCGACGAAGCTGAGGCTCTTAGAGAATCGAATCCTGCTGAATATATCAAGCTCTCAAAAGCATCTATGGCAACGCATGTACGCGCGATGCTAGAAATGCAACAAAAAGGCGCAATTACGTTTGATTATGGCAACAATATACGACAAGTGGCTAAAGACGAGGGCGTTGACAATGCCTTTGATTTCCCTGGATTTGTACCGGCTTACATCAGACCACAATTTTGTGAAGGGAAAGGGCCTTTCCGCTGGGTGGCGTTGTCTGGTGACCCTGAAGATATTCGCAAGACAGACGAAGTTATTCTTCGGGAATTTAGTTATAATACGCATCTTTGCAACTGGATCAAAATGGCTCAAGAGAAAATACAGTTCCAAGGATTGCCTGCGCGGATTTGCTGGCTCGGTTACGGGGAGCGTGCACGTTTCGGGAAGATCATCAATGACATGGTCGCAAGTGGTGAATTAAGTGCGCCAATTGTCATCGGTCGTGACCATTTAGACTCTGGATCCGTGGCTTCACCGAATCGTGAAACGGAAGCTATGAAAGACGGCTCTGATGTGATTGCTGACTGGCCGATTCTGAATGCCCTCGTCAACGCGGTGGGTGGCGCAACATGGGTTTCTTTACACCACGGTGGAGGTGTTGGTATGGGGTATTCCATCCACTCTGGTATGGTCATTGTGGCAGACGGTACTAAAGATGCGGAAGCACGAATCGAACGCGTATTAACTACAGATCCTGGTATGGGCGTAGCGCGCCATGTGGATGCTGGATATGAAATCGCCGAGAAAACGGCACGTGAAAAAGGCGTCACCATTCCGATGATGAAAGGTGGGAAATAAAAAATGTTTAAAGCGGTTTGGATCAAGCATGCACAACTCGCGACCATCAAAGGACAGCAGGGCCCGAGATCCAAGGAAGCAATGAGCGAACTCGGATCGATAGAAGACGGCAGTGTTTGGCTGGAGAACGGTAAAATAGCGGCAGTTGGCACCACAGCAGAGCTTGAGGAACGATACGCGAATCGTTCGGGGGATGCAGACATTATCGACGCTAAGGGGCAACTGGTGACACCTGGACTTGTTGATCCTCATACTCATGTTGCATATGGCGGAAGCCGTGAAGGTGAATTTGAAAAACGACTTCAAGGCGTTTCCTACATGGACATCATGAATGCAGGGGGTGGCATTCACGCAACCATGCGAATGACGCGCGAAGCAACCGAACAAGAATTGGTGGAGCAGACAACAAAACGTCTTGATTCTTTCTTGGAGCATGGTGTCACAACGGTTGAGGGAAAAAGCGGATACGGTATGAATCTAGAAACAGAGCTGAAGCAGTTAAAAGTGATGAAAAAACTTAACGCAGAACATCCGATTGACCTTGTACCGACATTCATGGGGGCGCATGCGGTTCCTTCCGAATATAAAGGAAAAGAAGATGAATTTGTCGATTATCTGATAGAAGAAATGCTGCCGAAAGTTGCTGAACTTGCCGAATTCAATGACGTATTCTGTGAAAAAAATGTCTATACGCCGGAACAGTCCGAGCGTATTCTGGTAGCGGGAAAAAGATACGGCCTGACGCCTAAAATCCATGCGGATGAAATCGTGTCTTACGGGGGAGCGGAACTCGCTGCGAAAGTCGGCGCGATTTCAGCGGAACATTTATTGAAAGCATCTGACGAGGGCATCCATGCGATGGCTGAAGCCGGTGTCATTGCCTGCCTATTGCCGGCAACGGCTCTTTATCTCCGGGAAGAAGCAGCCGAGGGGCGCAAGATGATTGATTCAGGGGTAGCCGTTGCGATCTCGACAGACTGTAATCCCGGTTCATCACCGACCGTTTCGATGCCGCTTGTCATGAATCTTGCCTGTATCTCGATGCGTTTGACACCTGCAGAAGCGTTAGTTGCTGCGACGTATAATGCAGCATGTTCGATTAAGCGAGAAGACCGTGTAGGGTCAATTGAAGTGGGCAAACAAGCGGACATTGTTTTATGGAAAGTGAAAACCTACCAGGAACTGCAATATTTATTCGGTGTCAATCATGTTCAAACCGTCTGGAAGAATGGCGAGAGGGTGGTTGGATGACGTACATGAAGAAACCGGAATGGAGCTGGCAGACCAAGGATCATTTGGCACATGTGCATCACTGGGTCAAGCAGGAGGGAGAGGCAGACGTCATTTTATTTGGCGCCCCTCTTTCTCGTTCATCCATCTCGGCCTCAGCAGCTTCGGATTATCCAGAGGCATTCCGTAAAATGTGGAAAGGTTTCGCTACGTATAATCTGGATGAGCGAATCGATCTGACGAAAGTCACCGTGCGTGACGCCGGAGATATTCAGATGCACACGACCGATATTAGAGAATCCCATCGACGCATTGAAGATACAGTCGAGAGTCTCGCACACAACAAGTTGACCTGTATGATCGGAGGCGACCATTCGACGACCGCTTGTGCCGTTAGGGGTTTAAAGAAAGCATTTCCAAATGAGCGAATTGGCATCCTGCAGCTCGATACGCATCTTGATGTGCGGGACCCGAAAGAATTGGGTCCGGCGAATGGTACACCTATCCGCCAATTGATTGATGGAGAGACCATCAAAGGAGAAGATGTCGTCAACATCGGCTTACATGGTTATTTCAATACGAAAGAACTGGTGGAGTATGCCGATGAAAACGGTATCCAAATGATTACGATGAAGGGTGCCAGACTGGTTGGTCTTACTGAGACCATTCGAAAAGCTGTGAACTCGCTCGAAAAAGTGAATCGCATTTACGCGACGATCGATATGGATGTGCTAGACATCAGTGTGGCTCCTGGAGTACCTGCATCGACACCTGGTGGTATGAAGTCTGAAGAATTGTTCGAAGCGTTGCTTGAAATTGGTAAAGCGGAAAAAGTGAAACATATCGATTTTGTTTGCTTGGACCCACAAAAAGACAACCACGTTTCAGCCACAGTCAAAACAGGGGTGTATGCGTGGCTGCAATTTATGACGGGCGTCGCGATGAGGAAATAATACAATTAAAGGGGATGGGAAAATGGTGACACAAGCTGTTAAAGGTAACGATATCGAGAAAGTGAAAAGCAATGCAGGCATGTGGAAGTTTTTTGTATACAGTTTTATCGGCGCATTTATGTTCTTTGTGCCTGTTACGATTGCTGGTAAAAGCTCAATAATGCTTGATCACATGGTGACGCTCATCCGAGGAAACATCAGCGGAGTTTTACCGTATTACGCACTTGCAATAATTGCTGCAGGCGCCATCTATCCATTTGTGTCAGGAGCATGGAAAAAAAGCAATGTAGATAAAGTATTTTCGATTTTTAAAGTAGTAGGGTTAGTTGTAGGTGTGATGATTGTTTTCAGTTTTGGACCTTCGTGGCTGTTTGAACCAAACATGGGACCGTTTTTATTTAATTCACTAGTTATACCTGTTGGGTTACTTGTTCCAATTGGTGCTGTGTTTCTATCCCTGCTGGTTGGTTATGGACTCCTAGAGTTCATCGGAGTCTTGCTGCAGCCAATCATGCGTCCTTTATTTAAGACACCTGGTCGATCTGCTATCGATGCTGCAGCTTCGTTTGTAGGCAGCTATTCACTAGGACTATTAATCACGAACCGAGTTTATAAAGAAGGAAAATATTCAGCGAAAGAAGCGGCTATTATTGCCACTGGATTTTCTACAGTTTCGGCCACTTTCATGGTTGTTGTAGCATCAACCCTTAACATTATGGATATGTGGTTGACTTATTTCTGGGTCACGTTGATTGTTACATTTCTTGTGACAATGGTGACGGTCAGAATCTGGCCTTTATCAAAAATTAAAGATGACTATCATCCGGATGCAATTCCGCAACCAGAGCAGAAAGTGGAAGGGAATCGTTTTGCAACTGCTTGGAAGGAAGCGAAACAAACGGTTCAACGGGCTCCTAATCTGATGGATAATGTGGTACAGAATCTTAAAGATGGCTTTTTGATGGCTATGGCTATCTTACCGACCATCCTGTCGATTGGATTACTGGGCCTTCTATTAGCTGAATTCACACCTGTATTCGACTGGATCGGCTATTTATTCTATCCATTCACATGGGCACTACAATTACCTGAACCGATGCTTGTAGCAAAAGCCAGCGCTCTTGGCATCGCTGAAATGTTCTTGCCGGCTTTACTAGTGGTGGAAGCTGAATTATTGATTAAATTTGTCATTGCAGTAGTATCTGTTTCTTCAATTATCTTCTTCTCAGCATTAGTTCCTTGTATCGTTGCAACGGATATCCCATTATCAATCCCACAATTAGTGGTTATCTGGGTGCAGCGCGTTATTCTGACATTAATTTTTGTCACGCCATTCGCGTACTTTATTCTTTAACCTGCTAACGCGTTACCACTGTATCTTGTTAAATTATGGAAAAAAATCCTTGAGCTTTCATTTGGGTAAATTTATACTGAAGGTAATCAAAGATGCGATGGCGACTGCTGTCGCATCTTTTTTTAAAGGGGTGGAGTTACATGATTACTTTAACGGGGAACAATTTAACAATAGAACAATTGCGCAGAATCCTATTTGAAAACGAAAAAATCCATTTGGATGAGGCTGCAATGGATCGTGTTCGCAAAAGTCGTGAAGCTGTCGATCGCATCGTAGTGGAAGGCAAGACTGTTTATGGCATCAATACGGGATTTGGATTGTTCAGTAATGTTAGTATTGCTGAACAAGACGTGAATACTCTCCAGCTACATTTGATCCGGTCTCATGCCTGCGGTATCGGTAAGCCATTTTCGGAATCTGTCTCACGAGCTATGGTCGTATTGCGACTAAACTCTTTGCTAAAAGGATTCTCAGGCATCCGTCCACTTGTTGCAGAACGGTTGGCTATGATGGTTAACGAAAGAATCCATCCGGTTGTTCCGCAACAAGGCTCACTGGGTGCTTCCGGGGATCTTGCACCACTTTCACACTTGGCACTCGTACTCATTGGGGAAGGTCAATACTGGAAAGACGGAGAGCCCATAGAGGCTTCTTCGGTTTGGCAGAATCACGGTCTTGATCCCATTGAACTGGCGGCGAAAGAGGGGCTCGCACTAATCAACGGTACGCAAACGATGACGGCACAAGGAATCGTCACCTACATCGAAGCGGAAACACTGGCGCTACAGAGTGAATGGATTGCAGCGATGACGTTTGAATCTTTATATGGTGTCATGGACGCTTTTCATCCTGCAGTTCATGAGGCGCGTGGCTACAAAGAACAGGTGGCAGTGGCAGAGAGTATGCGCTGGTGGTTAGAGGACAGTAAGTTGTCGACTAAACAAGGGGAAATGCGTGTGCAAGATGCGTATTCGCTGCGCTGCATTCCGCAGGTTCATGGAGCCAGTTGGCAAGCGCTCGCTTACGTCAAAGAAAAGCTTGAAATTGAAATCAATGCCGCAACCGACAATCCATTGATTTTTGAAGATGGGGAAGTGATCATTTCAGGTGGGAATTTCCACGGACAGCCGATTGCGTTTGCAATGGACTTTCTAAAAGTGGCAGTGGCGGAACTTGCGAACATTTCGGAGCGTCGTATCGAACGCCTTGTGAACCCTGTGTTAAATGAAGGTCTGCCCGCATTTCTCAGTCCGCAACCTGGCCTTCAATCCGGCGCAATGATTCTGCAATATGCAGCGGCAAGCTTGGTTTCAGAAAACAAAACACTCGCACATCCCGCATCAGTCGATTCGATTCCATCTTCGGCAAACCAGGAAGATCACGTCAGCATGGGGACAATAGGTTCCCGTCACGCACGCGATATTACGGAAAATGCGCGTCGTGTACTCTCGATTGAAGCATATTGCGCGGCTCAAGCAGTAGAATACCGAGGAGTAGAACGGATGTCACCAAGAACAGCAGAGCGCCTAAGCACTATCCGAAAACTAGTGGGACCGATTGATGAAGACCGGGTATTTAGTCCGGAAATCGAAAAAATTGCTACATTTCTTCTGGAAGAGGCGTATTTTGGTGTCAAAGAGAGTGTCGTGTCTTAAGGATAGGAATTCAGTAAAACAAGCAAAAAGCAGCTCAAGCCGAGCTGCTTTATTTCGCGAATAAATCATATTTAGTTAAGAAATCATGGACAGTCTCTTCATATTCCTCTGGATTCTCATTAATCGACTTCGCATGAGCTCCTTTGTCAAACATCTTAAGTTCTTTAGCGCCCTGTTTTTTATCATATAATTCCTGTGCCATATAAGGCAGAATGAATTCATCTGGCCATGAATGAATAAATAAGACCGGTTTTTCAATTTGATCGACCACATCAATCGGAGAGACCATTCGAAAAGTGTAACCATCACGCAACTTCATAAACATGTTGGCAAGTCGTACAGTCAGCATCGACTTAATAGGAATCGTTTGCATCATGACATGATGCACTTGTTTTTCAAAATCTGAGAACGCACAATCTGAAATATAGAAATCGGCATCATCTCGTATCGACCCAGCATAGAGGAGTGTAGTAGCGGCTCCCATCGATTCTCCGTGAATACCTATCACGCCTCCTTCACCAACTCGGTCTCGTAACGCATCGACCACGGATTCAAGATCCATCTTCTCGTAGTAACCAAAACTTGTCGTCTTTCCACCTGAATCTCCGTGACGTCTGTGGTCATAAATCACACTGTTGAATCCAAGTCGTTCAAACATTCGCACAAAACGTAATGAATTTACTTTGTTCTCGGTCACACCATGACAAATGATGACATAATTCTTCGTGTCATGTGGTTGAATAAAAATAGACTTTAGTTGATAGCCATTTTTCGACTCGATCCATACATCTTCTTTTTTAATCGCGTCATACCAAGCCTGATCGAGCCTTTTCTCGGAAATTTCTCGGTTTAAAATAAAATCAGTTTCTTTCCGCTTGATATACATCAATCGATTGGTGGCAACAAATCCAAGAAGAGTAGTTAAGGCGGTAAGAAGACTGGTAACGACACTCGTCCAAATGATGACTCGTTTTCTCATCTGCATCCTCTCCGATACGTCTATTTACAAAAACCTTACCCTAATCTAATTACTTTGATACATAGGTAGCGACATGCTGATATGCGTCGTTTAATTTTTCTTCATCGATACCAGTTTCTATTCCCATTCTATGCAGCATATGAACCACACGTTCAGTAGCGACATTCCCTGTAGCACCCGGTGCGAATGGACACCCTCCCAGTCCACCTGCCGAACTATCAAATCGATCGACGCCAGCTTGGAGGGCAGCGAAAATATTGGCAAGCGCCATTTTTTCAGTGTCATGAAAATGAGCGGTAAGAAGAACATTAGGAAATGCTTGTTTTAATAAATAGAAGAGCTCATGACTTTCTTTTGGAGAAGCCTTGCCAATCGTATCCGCTACGCTAAGTTCATGAACGCCATAATCAATGAATCGTTGACAAAGAGCAAGTACATCTTCTACGCGTTGTTTGCCTTCGTAAGGACAGTAAAAAGCAGTTGAAATACATGCACGAACAAAATAGCCCTCTCGAATCAATTCTTTGATAGGTTGTTCTAATTGGCCCATCGCTTCATCCGTCGTTTTATTAATATTTTTTTTATTGAATGAATTGGAGACGCCAACAAATACTGCGACGCTTTTCGCACCAGACTCTTTCGCTGCGTCCATTCCCCGTTGATTAGGGGTTAATACAAATTGGCGGCCCACTTTCTTTGTAAGTTTTACTATCTCAGCTGCATCCGCCATCTGTGGCACCCATTTAGGTGAAACGAAAGATGTTAATTCCATTTCCTTGATGCCCGCATCTTGTAGTGCATGAATAAAAGCTAGTTTTTGTTCGGTAGGTACATTATTTTTTTCATTTTGTAACCCGTCTCGAGGACCGACCTCGATAATTGTCACACGATTTGGTAAACTAATCATGGAACCATTCCCCCTTATGAATAGTTTACCTGTTTCGGGGAAGTGGTCGCAAGTAAGGGAAGAAAAAGGAGAGTGTCACTATGTCAACAGAAGTAGTGGTTGTAAGCGCTGTCAGAACAGCCGTCGGATCATTTCAAGGTTCATTAAAAGATATTTCAGCAACCAATCTTGGTGCCATCGTTATCGAAGAGGCAGTACGTCGTGCGGGAATTACTAAGGATCAAGTAGATGAAGTCATTATGGGGAATGTACTGCAGGCGGGACTTGGGCAAAATCCAGCGCGTCAAGCAGCCATTCATGCAGGACTTCCACAAACGGTTCCTGCCATGACGATTAATAAAGTATGTGGGTCTGGACTTAAAACGATTCATTTAGCAACTCAAGCCATACTAGTAGGAGATGCCGAAATCGTTGTTGCAGGTGGGATGGAAAATATGAGTCAAGCACCCTATCTATTAATGGGTGCTCGTGATGGTTATCGTATGGGGAATCAAAAAGCAGTAGACAGTATGATATCTGATGGCCTATGGTGTGCATTTAATGACTATCATATGGGTGTCACTGCAGAAAACTTATGCTCGAATTATGGTTTGAGCCGTGAAGAACAAGACGAATTTGCTGCACGTTCTCAACAACGAGCAACAGCAGCTATCGAAGCAGGTCGCTTCGATGAAGAAATCGTCCCTGTTCAGATTCCTCAGCGAAAAGGCGATCCGATTGAATTTAAAGTAGATGAATATCCGAAAAAAGGATCAACAGCAGAGAAACTAGCAGGCCTACGTCCAGCCTTTAAAAAAGATGGAAGTATAACAGCAGGAAATGCTTCCGGTATCAATGACGGGGCAGCAGCAGTTGTTGTGATGTCAAAACAAAAGGCTGAGAAGCTCGGTCTACCTATTTTAGCAACTATCAAGGCGAATGCATCTGCAGGAGTTGACCCATCCATTATGGGAATTGGACCGGTAGAAGCAGTGAATAAAGTCATGAAAAAAGCAGGCATGACGGTCCAAGATATGGACTTAGTCGAAGCAAACGAAGCCTTTGCTGCGCAAGCATTAGCTGTCGATAAAGAACTAAAGTTTGATGCGGAAAAATTAAATGTCAATGGGGGAGCGATTGCGCTAGGGCATCCGATAGGTGCAAGTGGAACACGCATCTTCGTCACACTCATCCATGAAATGCAAAAAAGAGATGCAAAAACTGGTTTGGCGACTCTTTGCATAGGTGGAGGTCAAGGCGTCGCAACCATTGTTACACGAGGAGAATAATCAATGGCAAAAAAGAAAAAGGATAATCGAACTCGAGCGGACGTAACTCGGGAGAAGGAAACAAAAGATGATAGACTTACATTGAAAGAACAATTATCAGATTCTATTTTTGAGAAGCTGCAAGCAAAGAAGCGTGAATTAAAAGAAGAAGAGATCCAAAAAGAACAAGAAGAAGAAGCGCGCCGTGCGTTTGAGAAGAAACAGCGTGAAAAGAATATGTCTTTTGAAGAATTACTAAGTCAGCATGGTGATAAAGGTTCCAAATACTAGGAAAAGAGCATACCGCTTAGTCGGTATGCTCTTTATATAGTTGGGTAGGTAAAATTTCTAATAAATGGTCAATCGATTGTTGAGTCACGCGTGTGTGATAATTTTTGATAGAGTCTTTTAACTGATCCATTTTACTACTTCCGATTACCACAGAAGTAACGGGTTCTTCCCGTAGAATCTGATGAAGACTGACAGCGCCTAAATTATCCAAGTTCTTATGCATATGAGCAACAAGGTGCTCTAATTCCTCGTTCGAATAGTCCCCATAATTTTTCACTTTTTGAAGCTTTGGAAGCCCCTGATCTGTCAACAGGCCTTTGGCTTGGCCTCCACGTACAAGGAGTCCGATTTGATGGTTGTTTAGAAACGGAAATACCATTTCTGGTCGACGATCGAGAGCAGAATACTGCATCATTATGGAAACAGCAGAGCTTTTTTCGAAATAAGGATAAATCACGTTCGGCCGAATGGAAGAAATTCCATATTCACGAATTAGCCCTTTTTCTTTAAGCCTTTCAAATGTCTCTATGATGTCATCCCAAGAATCTTCTTTCGTACCGCCGTGGAGTTGATAAAGATCAATGACCTCACGTTGAAGACGAGTCAAACTGTTTTCAACTGCTTGACGAATCCATGTCGGGTCTGGATTCCACGTCCAACCTTCTTTCCCCGCTTGAAAACGATTCCCTACTTTAGTTGCGACATGAAAATCGTTCGTAAACGAGTTAAGTGCGTTCCCGATTCGCTCTTCATTTGCTCCTTGCTCATACAAATCTGCTGTATCAATCCAATTGATTCCTTCCGAAGCTGCATATTCCATCATTTCCGTTGTTGCTGTAGGATCAGTTGGAAGGGACATACCTCCAAGCGTTAATTCACTCATCGATAATGAACTTTTCCCCAATTTTCGATACTTCATTGAATCGCCTCCTTTCCCTAATGGTACAATGAGGGGATAGAAAGCACAAAGAGGAGTGAAACAAATGGGTAATAAATTTGAAGAAGTCACCGTAACGACAACCAAAATACATGAAGGAAGAGTCATTTCTCTCCAAGTGGATGATGTGCGCTTACCAAATGGCAAACAGTCGAAAAGAGAACTTGTGAAGCATCCTGGTGCAGTGGCTATTATTGCCATCACAGATGATCATCGTTTACTGACTGTTGAACAATACAGGAAAGCTCTTGAGCGGAGTATCTTGGAAATTCCAGCTGGCAAGATTGAAAAAGGAGAAGAACCCAAAGATACCGCCCTTCGTGAACTCGAAGAAGAGACAGGGTATACGGCATCAAATTTACATTTTATTCAGCGTTTTGCTACATCCCCAGGATTTGCGGATGAGATTATTTATATGTATGTTGCCCAAGGGTTAAAGAAATTAGCAACGGAGCAGACCCTCGATGAAGATGAATTTGTAGAGGTAAGAGAAATTACGCTCCGTGAAGCAGAAGAGTTAATCGAGAGCGAAGAAATCTTTGATGCGAAAACGGCCTTTGCTATCCAGTGGTGGAGACTTCATCAGTTCTAAAGGATGACAAATTGTTCATATCCTCTAAAAAGGAGGGAACAAATGAGCAAGCATTTCCTACAAGGGTGGATTGTATTTATCATGAGCAGCCTAGGTGGTTACTGGCTGTATAAGCAGACTTCTTTTTCTACAGAATCAATCAAGTTCCTGACAGATTTAAGTCAAGAGAGTGTGCTTCTTATGTATGCTGTTCTTCTGCCACTATTTTTTGTACCTTTGTCATCCATCTACTCATGGTTTGCTAAGATAGTAGTGGCTTGTTACAGCTGTTTTCATGCATATCTAGGTCCTATTATTCTTGAACGACATGGAATCATGGAGTATTCATTTGATTTTGTGTTTTTTATCGGTCAGTTTATCTTCCTATGGTTTGCCATCCATTCGAACGGTAAAGGGTGGATTTTACTCTATATAGTACTTACCATTCTTCACCTCATCACTATTTACTAATTTTCTTCTTAGAATCATTCTTAAAAACTATCAGTTATAAAAGGTTACACTTGTCACTTGAAAATATCCTTTGGTATACTAAGTGATAGGTTAGGAGGCGTCGTATGGAAGGCCGTATTGATCGTATAAAAAAACAGTTATCCGGTGCGGGCTATAAGTTGACGCCGCAACGAGAATCAACTGTCCGTGTTCTATTAGAAAACGAAGAAGCTCATTTAAGTGCAGAAGACGTCTTTCTCCTTGTGAGAAACAAATCTTCGGATATTGGGCTTGCAACTGTTTATCGCACACTTGAACTATTAAATGAATTGAATGTCGTCGATAAAATCCAGTTTGGTGATGGGGTCTCTCGGTATGACTTGAGACAAGAAGGGGCTGCTCACTTTCATCATCATCTCGTCTGTATGGAATGTGGTGCTGTAGATGAGATTCAAGAAGATCTACTCGAAGACGTTGAACAAATTGTAGAAACAAAATGGAACTTTAAAATTAAAGATCATCGATTAACATTCCATGGCATTTGCCATCGGTGTCATTCTAAATAAACGAGAGAGGATAGCTATTTCAGCTATCCTTTTTTCAATCCAGGAGGGTTATTTTGTGAAAGAGGCTATCGAAGACTACTTACACTTTTTACGTATTGAAAAACAATTAGCTGAGAATACACTCATAGCCTATCGGACAGACTTAGAAACGTATGCGGAGGACTTAAAGAAATGGGAAATCTCCTCATGGCAAGATGTGAAACGGGATACCATCGGGCAGCATTTACGGAAGCAGAAAGGGGAAGGGAAGTCGACACGCACAGTAGCAAGAAAAATTGCTGCTATCCGTTCATTTCATCAATTCCTCATCAGGGAAAGAGTGACGGATCATGATCCAGCACACCAAATTGAGCACCCTCAGCTTGAACAAAATTTACCCAAATACCTTACGACCGAAGAAATTGATTCCTTGTGCCAGGCCGTATCTACTGACAAAGCTCAAGGTGTAAGAGACCTCGCTATTATTGAATTACTGTATGCCACAGGGATGCGTATTTCAGAGTGCACGCAATTAAATTTAGAAGACATTCAGTTGTCCATGGGTTTTGTACGCGTATTTGGAAAGGGCAGCAAGGAGAGAATCATTCCGCTCCATCAAACAGCGATTACCCGAATTGACTTTTATTTGCAAACTGCTCGTAGAAAGCTGTTTAAACCAGGTGGAGATGAGACAGCATTGTTTATTAATCAAGCAGGTAAGCGACTAACTCGTCAAGGAATTGCGAAATTATTAAAACAGCATGCAAACGCAGCCGGTTTTACAAAAGAAATGACTCCCCATCTGTTAAGACATTCGTTTGCAACACATTTAGTGGAGAACGGGGCAGACTTGCGAGCTGTTCAAGAGATGCTTGGTCACGCGGCAATTGCGACCACACAAATTTATACGCACGTAGGGAAAAAGCGGTTAAAAGAGGTTTATAAAGAATTCCATCCACGTGCCTAAAAAGTAAGAGGTCTGACGTGTATTTTTACCAAGTTATCTGCTACTATTACAGTATCAATATAAAGTGAGGGATTTGCATGACACATTCATTTAAACGCGTACATGTTATTGTAATGGATTCTGTGGGAATTGGAGAAGCACCTGATGCGAAAGTGTTTGGAGATGAAGGGTCACATACACTTCTTCATACGGCACAGTCTGTAAACGGTCTCACGACGCCTCAGTTACAAAAGCTTGGTTTAGGTAACATCGATGCGTTACCTGGAATTGATCCAGTTCACACTCCAGCTGCTTATTTTGGAAAAATGCAAGAAGCTTCAGTTGGAAAAGATACAATGACTGGTCACTGGGAAATAATGGGTTTAAATATTGAACAGCCTTTCAAGGTCTATCCGAATGGATTTCCTCAAGAGCTTATTCAGCAATTAGAAGAAAAAATAGGACGTAAAATCATTGGGAATAAACCGGCAAGTGGAACAGAGATTTTAGATGAACTTGGAAAAGAGCATATGGAAACAGGGGCAATTATTGTTTACACGTCAGCAGATCCAGTTTTACAAATTGCCGCTCATGAAGGGATTGTCCCGCTTGAGGAACTTTACCGGATTTGTGAGATTGCGCGAGAACTCACGTTGTCTGAAGAATTTTTAGTTGGACGTGTGATCGCACGTCCATTCATTGGGGAGCCTGGCAATTTCGAACGTACAACTAATCGTCATGATTATGCCCTTAAACCATTCGGACGTACCGCTCTGAATGAACTAAAAGATGCAGGGCTCGACGTGATTGCCATTGGGAAAATCGATGATATTTATAATGGTGAAGGAATCACGGTAGCCGTCCGCTCCAAAGACAATATGGACGGCATGGATAAATTACACGAAGTCCTTCAAAAAGATTTTACGGGTCTAAGTTTCTTGAATCTTGTGGATTTTGATGCCCTCTATGGTCATCGTCGTGATCCAAAAGGCTACGCTGAAGCCATCGAAGCATTTGACCAGCGTTTAGAAGAGACATTACGTCTATTAAAAGAAGATGATCTATTAATCATTACAGCAGACCATGGGAACGATCCAACGATGCCTGGTTCCGACCATACTCGTGAATTTGTGCCATTACTTGTGTACTCACCTAAATTTGAAGGTGGGAAAGAGTTGGCACCACGTCAAACCTTTGCGGATATCGGAGCAACGATTACAGATATCTTCAATACACCAACAACCGCGTTCGGAACAAGCTTTAAAGAAGACTTACAGTAAGGAGAATGTACCATGAGAATGATTGATATTATCGAAAAAAAGCGGGACGGCTATGAATTAACTGAACAAGAGATACGTTTTTTTGTTGAAGGGTATACAAAAGAAGAAATTCCTGATTATCAAATAAGTTCTTTAATGATGGCTATCTATTTTCAAGATATGACAGACGAAGAGAGAGCCAACTTAACGATGGCTATGGTGGAGTCAGGAGACCAAATTGTTTTATCTGACATTGAAGGCATTAAAGTAGATAAGCACTCCACTGGGGGCGTAGGTGATACAACGACACTTGTCTTAGGTCCATTGGTTGCAGCCGTTGGTGTGCCTGTAGCTAAGATGAGTGGTCGTGGACTTGGTCACACGGGTGGAACAATTGATAAACTGGAAGCTATTCAAGGGTTCCATGTTGAGCTAACAAGTGAGCAGTTTATCAAACAAGTAAATGAACTCAAGCTTGCGGTGATTGGTCAAAGTGGGAACTTGACACCTGCTGATAAAAAGCTCTATGCACTTCGTGACGTGACAGCTACAGTCAATTCCATCCCTCTCATTGCAAGTTCCATTATGAGTAAAAAAATTGCAGCAGGTGCAGATGCCATTGTCTTGGACGTGAAGACCGGTGAAGGTGCTTTTATGAAGACGGTAGAAGATGCTGAAGCACTAGCAACTGCTATGGTCCGTATTGGGAACAATGTAGGACGCAATACGATGGCGATTATCTCAGATATGAGCCAACCACTCGGAAATGCCATTGGTAATGCTTTAGAAGTGAAAGAAGCAATTGACACACTATCTGGTAACGGCCCGGAAGATTTAACCGAATTATGCTTACTTCTAGGAAGTCAGATGGTTGTTGTTGGTGGCAAAGCCAAGACACTTGATGAAGCCCGTAAAATACTCGAAGGCGTTATCGCAGATGGTAGCGCTTTAGAGATTTTCAAGCAGTTTATTGAGTGGCAAGGTGGAAATGGCCAGATTGTTGCTCAGCCAGACCTTCTTCCACAAGCAAAGTATTCATTTGAGATCGAAGCTCCACGTTCAGGATACGTGACATATATGGAAGCGGATGAAATAGGAACAGCAGCCATGCTCCTTGGTGCAGGTCGTGCGACAAAGGAATCGGAAATTGATTTGGCTGTTGGGATCATATTAAACAAAAAAGTTGGAGATGCAGTAGAACAAGGCGAGTCACTTGCCACATTCTATGCAAATTCAGAAGATATTTCAGATGCAAAAAACTTATTCCTAGCGAACTTTACAATTTCAGACGACAAAGTAGAAGCTCCTCCACTGGTCTATAAAGTCATCACAAAATAGTTCACTGACTAACCACCAAATGTCGAATTTGGTGGTTTTTTTTGTTGTTTTTTCTAGTTTTGTCGACAAGAAGGAAAAGTTAAAAAAATATGCGAAACTAATTTAATAAGAGGGAGGAATGACAATGAATTCAATCATCGAAAAAATAGGAGATCAAACACTCATCATTCGATTACAAGGGGAACTTGACCATCACACCATTAAACTATTACGAAAGGAAATTAGTTTCTGCCTGGTCACTCAACCTATACGAATGATTGTTTGGGATTTAAAAAATGTTTCCTTTATGGATAGTTCAGGTATCGGTCTTATTTTAGGAAGAATGCGTGAGATGGAACCATTTGGTGGACAAACGATGATAGTTCATGCGAGCCCAACGATTCGAAAAATCTTTCAATACGCTGGACTTGGTCCGTACATTGTGACTGCAGAAGAAACCTTGAAAATTGAGGAGGTAAACAAATGAACAATGCTTTAGAAGTGCGCTTTCCTGCTTTAAGTGAAAATGAGGCTTTGGCACGATTAATTATTTCCGCATTTTTAGCTCCGATTGATCCACTCGTCGAAGAACTGGCAGAATTTAAGACATCGCTATCGGAAGCTGTAACTAATGCCATCATTCATGGCTATGATGAATCGGAGGATGGCTGGGTTTACGTGACTGCACGTATCGAAGAACATACAGTGACTGTTGAAATACGAGATGAAGGAGCAGGTATTCCGGATATAGAATTAGCAAGGGAACCCCTTTACTCCAGTCGTGCACATGAGGAACGTTCAGGTATGGGATTTACCATTATGGAAAGCTTCTGTGATGAAGTCACCATCCACTCAAGCAATGGCCTTGGAACAACCATTCAACTTATCAAGCACTTCACACCAACGGCTTCTTTTTCGCAGGTGAACTAATGGCCAATAAATCACCTCTGAGTCATGAACGTATGAGAGAACTGTTAGCACTCGCGAAAGAAGGTGACGAATTAGCCAGAAAAGAAATGATTGAAAACAATACAAAACTGGTATGGAGTATTGTTCAACGGTTCAGTAATCGAGGAGCGGACTTGGATGATTTATTTCAAATCGGTTGTATCGGGCTAGTGAAGTCAGTCGACAAATTTGATTTACGTTTTGATGTGAAGTTTTCAACGTATGCTGTGCCCATGATTATTGGAGAAATTCAACGGTATTTACGAGATGATCGGGTGGTGAAAGTCAGTCGGACTATCCGAGATCATACGATTCGAATCAAACAACAGATGGAAGCCTTCCAAAAAGAGCATGAAAGAAATCCAACACTAAATGAAATCTCTCAACTGTTAGATATGAAGATAGAAGATGTCGTTCTAGCGTTTGATGCGCTTCGTGATCCGGCATCCCTTCACGAACAACTACAAGAGGGAGAAGATGGAATAACGCTGATGGATCAGATGAAAGATGACCGCGCGGAAAAGGCATTTCAACATTTTTTCTTGGAAGAATTACTGACCCGTCTTTCGGAACGGGAACAATTAGTGATTCGTCTAAGGTATTACGCTGATTTCACTCAAACAGAAGTGGCAGAACGATTAGGCGTGTCACAGGTGCAAGTTTCCCGAATGGAAAAAAAGATTCTTCAACGTATGCGGAGCTGGCTTCCTGTTTCATCGAATTAACGAATGGCTGCATTGAAACCAACTTCTCAATATGATAGAGTGTGTGTAGTAAATTTGGAGAACAAGAGGGATGCAAATGGTCAGTACGCTGCACTATCCAGTCAATCAAGAAGGACATTTAACAATCGCAGGAGCGGATGCTGTAGAGTTAGCCAAGGAATACGGCACACCGGTCATCGCCTATAATATAGACCTTGTAAGACAACGCGCTCGAAAGTTTAAAGACACATTTGACGAATTAAATGTCAAATCTCAAGTGGCTTATGCATCTAAAGCATTTTCATCTATTGCCATCTATCAGGTGATGAAAGAAGAAGGACTTTCTTTGGATGTCGTTTCTGGTGGGGAACTTTATACTGCGCTTAAAGCCGACTTTCCACCGGATAAGATTCACTTTCATGGAAACAATAAAAGCTATCAGGAACTTGAGATGGCTTTTGATGCAAATATCGGTTGTATCGTTGTGGATAATTTTGATGAACTACTTACACTACGTCAGTTGACGAAAGAACGAAAACAGCGGATGGCAATTTTATTGCGTGTGACGCCAGGAATCGAAGCGCACACCCATACCTATATTACGACAGGTCAGCAGGATTCTAAGTTTGGATTTGATTTAGGGAATGGCCAAGCAGATGAAGCCTTCCGTCTCGTTTACGATGATGAATATATCGAAGTACTGGGGCTTCATTGTCATATTGGATCGCAAATTTTTGAAACAAATGGATTTGTAGCGGCTGCTGAGAAGTTGTTGCTAAAAATGCAACAATGGAACGAGACGTATCAATATACATGCCCGGTATTAAATTTGGGTGGAGGGTTTGGCATTCGCTATACAGATGAAGACGAACCACTTTCACCTGAAATTTACGTGAAAGAAATGGTTCTTGCGATTAAGAGACTTTCCAATGAGTCTGCATTTCCCCTTCCGGAAATTTGGATTGAACCAGGTCGTTCTCTCGTTGGTGATGCGGGAACGACACTGTATACGATTGGAAGCCAAAAGAAGATTCCTGGTACACGGCACTATGTTGCGGTAGACGGAGGGATGTCGGATAATATTCGCCCCGCTCTCTATCAAGCAAAATATGATGCAAAAGTTGCAAATCGTATGACTGCACCCACAAATCATATCGTAACGATCGCGGGAAAATGCTGTGAATCCGGTGATAAATTAATTGAAGACTTATCTATACCTGAAGTGCAAACAGGGGATATTTTAGCTATGTTCTCTACAGGCGCATATGGCTATGCCATGGCGAGTAATTATAACAGGTTACCAAGACCTGCTGTTGTGTTTGTTGAAGGTGGTCAATCACAATTGGTCATTCGACGTGAAGTATATGAGGATATTGTTCGTAACGATTTATCCCTTTATGAATCGGAGGAGAAATAATGAGAAGGCGCAACATCACATTATTCTTACTTTTACTTATGATGGGACTTGGATGGGGCATCGTGTACTGGGTATGGATTGCCCCGAATGCATCAATATAAAGGAGTTTTTATGATTTACTCATATAAACCCGGGCAATCGAAAATTGCTATGGGTCTGCTGTCTTTTATGTTTAGCCAAGGAGATTATCACATTTTGCAATCCATCATCGACAAATATGAGCAACTTCCAGAATGGAGATTGTTTTTATATAAAGAGAACGATGATTTTATTGGATTGATTGGGGGTCACCAAGGGGAGGAAGGGTTTACGATTCATCATTTAGTCGTCAGCCCATCACATCGCGGAGAAGGTATCGGATGTCATCTAATTAGTTGTTTAGAAAAACAAGTAACTTCGTCCCTCATCCCATCTCCACGAACAGAACAGCTCTTTGAAAAATGGCAAGAACAACAAAGACACAGCTCTCAATGAGTGCTGTGTCTTTGTTGTTTTGCACGTTCTCTTTCGCTAATGACCTCACTGCGGTCACGCAGGCGATGCTTGTGAACAATCTCATTTGAAACGGGTTTCTTTTCTAGTGGGAAAGAATTTAAAAAAAATTGTAATGTTTCATCACGAAGCGGTAATAAAATCGACTGATAGGGTTCTCCGTTTTCACAGGAGGCTCCACTGGCTGCTACCAGTTGGAGTAATTGGTTCTGGTCAAACTTGCTGAGAAAAGAGTTATTTTCTACATCTGTACGGTTTAATAAGGCATATGCTTTTTGAAATGAACGACTTCCCCCTTGATTATTTCCTCTTCGCCAGTGATACATACCAGTTGCTAATAAGATGAACCCTACGAGTTCATGCTGTTTCTGTCTGGGGGCAATTTCCTTCCAAAGATCTTCAAATATTTCATGACACTCAAAATAATCTCGAGTAATATGAAATTCAAAGAGGAATTGCTGGAAAGCCTGTAATTTCGCTAGGTGCATAGTTGAATCACTTCCGTTATAATAGTAGTCAATCTGCGAATATAGGTGAATTTATGGCTTATGAAATTAAAGTGGAGGCGTTTGAAGGGCCTCTCGATTTATTGTTGCATCTCATTCATCGACTAGAAATCGATATTTATGATATTAAAATGAAGGAAATTACTTCTCAGTATATGGAACACGTACATGCGATGCAAGTCCTGGAACTTAATGAAGCCAGTGAATACTTAGTAATGGCCGCGACACTGGTAAGTATTAAAAGTAAAATGTTATTGCCTACAGAAACAATCGAAATGGAAGACGATTTAGAATTTTCATTTGAAGAAGATCCAAGGGATGAACTAGTGCGTCGTCTACTGGAATATAAACGGTATAAGGAAGCAGCAGGAGAGTTAAAGGAACTTGAGAATGGGCAAAGTCTTCACTTCACAAAACTTCCATCTCTTATTGAAGTTGAAAAGAGTGATGCCCCGCAGGTTCTTGATCAGTCTTATGAAGTATATGATTTATTAGGTGCATTTCAGCGGATGTTAAAACGGAAGCAATTACAAGCACCTCTCGCCACTCGAATTAGCCGATCAGAAGTTTCCATAAAAGAACAAATGAATAATGTAGTAACTAAACTAAAAGCTGCACATGGAAAAGTAAGGTTTGAAGAATTATTCGATTCCCATGAAAAAGCAGTTGTGGTAGCAACATTTTTATCCCTGCTTGAATTAATGAAACGACAAATGATTCAAGTCAACCAAGGGGATAATTTTACCACTCTTGAAATAGAATTAACTGAGGAAGTGTCCGAACATGAAATGGATTCCGAGTTTGATGAGTCAGATTGAAAGTTTATTGTTTATTGCAGGAGACGAAGGCATGTCGAGCGAACAACTTCAAAACTATTTAACTATAGACGAAGAAACTTTGCATAGCCACTTAATTGAAATGGGACAGCGACTTAGCCGAGATGAAACACGTGGACTTGAACTACGTCGATATGCTGGAAGGTATCAGTTTGTTACTAAAAAATCTAATGCAGAAACTATAGGGAAAATGATGGAATCTGCTCATTCTCACTCCTTGTCACAAGCTGCGCTCGAAGTCCTTGCTATTATTGCTTACAATCAACCAATCACTCGAGTGGAAGTGGATGAAATTCGCGGTGTCAAATCAGACAGTGCTTTACAAACACTGGTTGCACGTGCCCTTGTGAAAGAAGTGGGGAGGGCAGACGGAACGGGACGTGCCATTTTATACGGGACAACGACAGAGTTTATGCAAGTTTTCGGTCTAGAAAGTTTAGATGATTTACCACCCTTGCCGCTTGAAAAAGAGGACTTGGACGAGGAGACGGATTTATTTTTATCAAAGTTTCAAGAGCAATTCGAAGGTGAACTCGTATAGAGAGGATGACAACGTGTTTTTAAGGGTATCATGTACTGACCTGAAGAAATGGGTCAGTCTTTTTTGTTTCCTAGCAGGACTCGTTCTGTTTCCAACAATAAGTTTTGGTTCTTATGCCGTTATAGATGCCCATTCGGGACGTGTCCTTTATGAAGACCAAGGAGATTTGCAGTTGCCACCTGCCAGTATCACAAAAATTTGGACAGTTTATGTGGCACTGCAAGAAGCTGATGTATCGGATCAAGTTCGTATCAGTCGAGTTGCTAGTCAACAAGAAGGTTCGTCCGTATACTTAATAGAAAATGAAGTGTGGAGTTTAGAAAGCCTGTTATACGGTACTATGCTTCAGTCTGGAAATGATGCGGCCGCAGCGATTGCAGAACATGTGGCAGGAAGTGAAGCCGCATTTGCTACACTAATGAATTTTTATGTGAAGAAGGCGGGAGTAAAAAATACCTGGTTCATGAATGCATCAGGTCTACATCATCCAAAACATTTAACAACAGCTTCAGACATGGGGAAGCTCTTTGCTATCGCAATGAATGATGAGAAGTTTCGTCAAATTGCTTCAATGAAGCAGTATGTGCCAAAAGAAAGACGCGTATTGTGGATGAATAAACACCGTCTAGTAAAAGAAAACAAAGCTTTTGCAGGTAAAACAGGGTATACTTCAGTAGCAGGTCGCACACTGATAAGTGAATTCATAAAAGATGATAAACGACTAATTGTGACGACGTTAAATGTTCGTGATGATTGGAATTCACATACTTCGTTAAGCCGCCTAGCCTTTGATTCAACAACGCTTCAAACAATTGAAGGTACCTATTATGCGCAGCATGATGTGATTTTGACAGTACCCATGCCGTTTCGCTATTTACAAAAGGAAGATGAATCCATTTCTCATACAGTGGTTTTGTCTAAACAATCGAAAGTCGGAGAATGGTCCATACAAGCTGGAGGACAGACACTGCGTTTTCCAGTGATTTATCGAATGAAATGAGGGAAAGTAATGGAAAGGCTACAAAAAGTAATTGCAAACGCAGGAATTGCCTCTCGTCGGAAGGCAGAAGGACTCATCGAAGAAGGTAAAGTAAAAGTAAACGGACAAGTGGTTCGGGAGTTAGGTACAAAAGTATCTGATTCGGATGACGTAGAAGTAAATGGAGTGCTTCTCGAGAAAGAGACGAAAGTTTATTATTTACTATATAAACCACGTGGTATTATTTCCGCTGCCACCGATGATAAAGGTCGGAAAACAGTAGTTGATCTGATTGATATCGAAGATAAACGCATTTTTCCAGTAGGGAGACTTGATTACGATACATCAGGTCTGATTCTTCTTACAAATGACGGAGATTTCTCATACGCACTTACACATCCCAAATTTAAAGTGGAGAAAACGTATGTCGCTCGAGTTAAAGGAATTCCTTTTCGTGAAAAGATAAAGCAATTGCAAAAAGGAATTATGTTAGAAGATGGAAAGACAGCTCCAGCTAAAGTGAAAATGCTTTCTGAAGATAAAAAAGCGGATAAATCAATAGTGGAAATCATCATTTATGAAGGCCGCAATCGCCAGGTTCGTAGAATGTTCGAAGCGATCGGCCATCCGGTTCAAAAGTTAAAACGGGAGAAGTTTGGTTTATTAACTCTCCATGGATTAAATGCTGGAGAATACCGGAAACTGACGACACATGAAGTGAAACAATTGCGAGTACTCGCAGATACAGGTAAAGTAGGACATATTTAATTGCCAGGAAAAGTCTATCGTGTATAGGCTTTTCTTGTCGTTCACAAAGCATTCATAACTCACTCTTTAGGATGGATTATTCTTTGTTATACTAGAATTTATACGAAGAGTTTCATGGTGAAAGGAGTAAGAGACGTGGCACTCAATAAGAAAAAACGTTTTTATGTTCGCACCGCCATATTGACGGTATTAGCCGTAGCTATTATTAGTACGATTTACGTGAATCTTACTAAAGATAAAAATGCAGTATTAGCAGTAGGAGATCAAGCTCCTAACTTTCAACTAGTAGATATGGATGGAAATCTGCATCGGCTTTCTGATTATGAAGGACAAGGAATCTTTTTGAATTTTTGGGGAACATGGTGTAAACCATGTGCAAAAGAAATGCCTTATATTGATAATCAATATCAAAAGTTTAAAGAGCAAGGTGTTCAAACAATCGCTGTGAACATTGCCGAGTCGGATTTTAAAGTGAATAGTTATACCAAACAATACGGGATGACGTTCCCTGTTGTGATTGACCGAAAAAAAAATGTCATGGATCTTTATAATATTGGGCCGCTTCCAACCACTTTTTTAATTAATCCGAATGGTGAAATTGTTCGAATTATTAAGGGTGAGATGACGGAACAAGACGTGGCGAATTTCATGGAAGAAATCAAGCCATTGTAAGGAGTTATTGAAATGAAATCGATTGAATGTGCATGTGGACATATAAACCCCATTGGTACTCAACTTTGTGAGAGCTGTGGTCGTCCACTTAGTGATGAAGCGAAAAGTACAACGATTGCTGATATGCGGTATGAAGGTTCGGCACGTCGGTCACAAACCTATAACAAATCAATCATAGATAAAATTTGGAATTTTTTCTCAAGTGTTAAAGTTGGTATGTGGATTATAGTAGCCATTCTCTTAGCTGCTGCCATTGGGACCTTCTTACCTCAAGTATTCTACATCCCGGTTGCGACGAACAATCCAGCAGCGATAGCAGCCTATTATGAACGTCTCTATGGGACGTTCGGAAGAATTTATAATGATTTAGGATTATCTGACCTATACAGTTCTTGGTGGTTCCAAGGTTTGATTGGGATGTTAGGTATTTCATTGATTATTGCCAGCCTGGATCGTGTAATTCCACTCTATAAATCTCTTAAAAAGCAAAAAGTAAAACGCCATACCTCTTTTTTACAGCGGCAACGTTTATTTGGTAAAGGTGAAAACATTGCTATCGATGTATTAACTCCTGCCGAGGAGAAATTGAAAGAGTTAAAGTATAATGTACGTCGTGAAAATGGAGCTATTTTAGCAGAGAGAGGCCGATTTTCACGTTGGGGTCCTTATGTAAACCATCTAGGTCTCATCATCTTCCTTGGAGGTGTCATGCTTCGCGTCATTCCAGGTGTGTATGTCGACGAGACGATGTGGTTGCGCGAAGGTGAAACGTTAGCGGTTCCTGGTGCTCCTGGTTATTACTTACAAAATGATGATTTTCTGTTTGACATCTATGATCCAGAATCCGCTGACGAAGTATTCTCGGATGCCATCGAACGTGTAGGGACAATTGCTTCCAACTATCAAACGAATCTCACTTTATATAAGGGAGAGAACGAAGATGTAGTGGGTGACCCGGGCGAGTTAACAGAAATTAAGAATGGCCCAACGATTGTTAATAAACCGTTCAAATTTGACTCGTACAATGTCTATCAGATGGATTTCCGACTGGACGAATTGAAAACTATGACATTCCAGTTACAGAACAAAGAGACAGCAGATAGCTTTGGAGAGTTTACGATTGATTTAATTAATCCGGAACCTGAATATGATTTAGGGAATGGATACCGAGTTGAACTGGTTGATTACTATGCAGATTTTACAGGGTTTGAAAATGGAGAACCCCAGTCGAAGTCACCGGTACCGAACAATCCGGCTTTTCTTGTCCGAATGTATACACCCGATGCGGACCCACAAACTAGTTTTGTGTTGATACGTGAAACGATTGAACCATTTGGTGAAAATACACATAAACTTGCTTTCCAAGCGGCTGAAACACGTGACATCTCTGGTTTAACGATTCGTAAAGATCTCACGTTGCCCATCTTGATGCTTGGAGGACTTATCTTTATGATAGGTGTAGCACAAGGTGCATACTGGAATCATCGACGAATTTGGATTCAGCAAACTGAAACAGGGGAAGTACTAGTTGCAGGACATACGAACAAGAACTGGAATGCAGTTAAAAAAGATATTCACGCGCTCTCAAAACATACTACTCTTCCGCGTGTAGTGGATCAACAAGATCCGGAAGCGACGATGGATTTTGATGAAGGAGACGAAGAACAATGACGCTAGTAGAATGGAGCAGTACGCTTCTTTACGTCGCATTCGTTGCGTACTTAATCGCGACTTTATTCTTTGGAGGAGCCGTACGATTCGGTAACAAAGAAAAATCAGCGATGAACAAGCGCTGGGGATTATATGCTTATGGGTTGACGATTTTTGGTTTCCTTGCCAATCTTGGGTATTTTATCACACGATGGGTTGCGGCTGGACACGCACCAGTAAGTAATTTGTTTGAATTTACAGCTGCCTTTGGAATGATGGTGGTCGGTGCATTCATTCTAATTTATGGTATATATAAAATTTCAGCACTTGGCTTATTTGCATTACCACTCGCTGTTTTAATCATTGCTTATGCAAGTATGTTTCCGACAGATGTCTCACCGCTTATCCCTGCCCTACAAAGTCATTGGTTGACGATTCATGTTATTACCGCTGCACTTGGTGAAGCAGTCTTGGCAATCAGTGCAGTAGCTGGACTAATTTATCTTTTGAAAAATATTGATATGTCCAAGAAATCCAAACAACGGTTCTGGATTGAAGCGGTTATGTACGTACTAGTGCTGGTACTTGGATTTGTAGCATCCAATTTAACTTTTAGTGCTATTTATGAACCGGTTGACTATTCGTATGTGGATGCAGAAGGTTCAGAAAAGACGATTGAGTATGTAAAGCCTGCTCTTTTCGGAATGAATGAATCACAAGTTATTACGGAAGGCGGAATGCAACCATTAGTAGATATGCCACCACTTGTAAATGCACAAAAACTTACAACGGTAGTCTGGTCTATTCTATTTGGAACACTTATTTATGGACTTCTACGCTTGATTTTACGCAAACGTTTAGCAGAAGTCGTTCAGCCCTTTACAAAACGTACCAACTCTTCTTTACTGGATGAGATCGGGTACCGTTCGGTATTGATAGGTTTTCCGCTATTTAGTTTAGGAGCACTCATCTTTGCGATGATTTGGGCTCATGAGGCATGGGGACGCTTCTGGGGCTGGGATCCAAAAGAGGTGTGGGCGCTTATCACGTTCTTATTCTATGCCGTTTATCTTCACCTTCGCTTAACAAAAGGTTGGCACGGAGAGAAAAGTGCGTGGCTCGCTCTCATTGGTTTCATCATCATCATGTTCAACCTAATTGCGGTTAACTTAATTATTGCGGGACTTCACAGTTACGCGTAAGGAAAAAGCTGTCACATCATGAAGTGGCAGCTTTTTCTTCTATCAACCAAGGTTTGCTTTCACGGTTTGGTACGGTACAATATGAAGTAGAGTAGATGACAGTTTAAAGGAGTGTCGACATGTCTGAAACAGTGAAGCTTTTAATAGTAGATGACGAGGAAAGAATCCGCAGACTTTTACGTATGTATTTAGAGCGTGAAGGCTATGAAATTATGGAAGCAGAAAATGGACAACAAGCTATTGATTTATCAATCGAATACGATTTTCACGCAATCTTATTAGATATTATGATGCCGGTTAAAGATGGACTAGAAGCGATGAAAGAGATTCGCGAACTTAAACAGACCCCAATTATGCTATTAACTGCAAAAGGCGAAGAAGCGAACCGTGTAGAAGGCTTTGAAGGGGGAGCGGATGATTATATTGTGAAACCTTTCAGTCCGAGAGAAGTTGTCCTTCGTACAAAAGCAATTCTTCGACGTTCTGCTTCTGTAGCTCCGTCAAACACACCAGGCGTAAGTAAAGATATCGTGGTGTTTCCACATCTAACGATAGATCACGATGCTCACCGCGTGACTGCCGATGGTGTAGAAGTCAGCTTGACACCAAAGGAATATGAACTTCTTTATTTTCTAGCCAAATCTCCTGATAAAGTATTTGATCGGGAACAGCTACTTAAAGAAGTTTGGCATTACGACTTTTTTGGAGATTTACGTACAGTTGACACACACGTAAAACGCTTACGTGAGAAATTAAATCGTGTTTCTGAAAGTGCAGCAAAAATGATTGTTACAGTGTGGGGCGTCGGGTATAAATTCGAGGTCATCAATGAATAGAATATGGAACAGTGTAGTCGGGAAGCTATGGGGAACCATTATGCTTCTCGTCTTATTTGTATTATTTATTGTTACCGTCCTAATGCTCGAATTTCTAGAAGACTTTCACACACAGCAAGCCGAAGATAAACTCCGTCAAGAAGCAAGCCTTATCACCAATATTGTTAATCAACAACAGCAACCGGACCTGGCATTAATTCAGGAAATTTTAGCTGATGAAACAAACGTCATGATTTTTTCATCAGAAGAAGAAATTACGTTTCGAATTCATGAAGGACTAGGCAGTGTTGAGACGGAAGAAAAAATTAAATCGAGTTCGTTGTATGAAGGGGCATTCGTCACTGATACTTCAGAAATTCGGACGATGTTGCTACCTTCCTTAACGGAAGACAACCGCATGGAAAACTACTTGGTTCTTGCGTATCCACTTGATGATCAAGCTTCACCTCATGGTACCGTGTTTATTTATCAAAGTTTAAAAGAAGTGAACAATACGTCCAATCAAACGACAAAAATTGTGTTTTTGTCTGGGTTTTTAGCGATGGTGTTAACGACACTCCTATCATTTTTCCTTTCCACTCGAATCACGTCGCCTTTGCGTAAAATGCGAGAAGGCGCGCATGAGCTTGCAAAAGGAAACTTTCAGACACGTGTGCCGTCATCTCAGAAAGATGAGATTGGGGAGCTGGGAGCTGCATTTAACCGCATGGGAATGCAAATCAAACACCATGTAGAAGTTATTAACCAAGAGAAAGAGCAACTATCCAATATCTTATCATCAATGACAGATGCCGTGATCACTTTTAATAAAGACGCCTCTATATTGCTTAGCAACCCACCTGCTGACGAATTGATTCGCCGCTGGAGTCCTATGAGCGCATCATCAGATGAACCACTCCCAGCAGCGCTGTATCATATGCTTGAACATATGCTGGAAAATGAGGAGGAATTAGAAGAAGAATTCGAGCTGGACGCTCACTATTACAGTGTAAGCCTTTCCCTTTTGTATTCGAAAGATGTCGTGCGAGGAGCGGTAGCTGTTATTCGAGATATGACAGAACAACACCGGTTAGAAAAACTTCGCAGTGATTTCATTGCTAATGTGAGTCATGAGCTCCGCACACCAATTGCTATGCTGCAAGGATATAGTGAAGCCATTCTTGATGGTGTCGTTGAAACAGAGGAGGATAAAAACGAGATGATTCGTGTAATTTCAGATGAATCGAATCGTATGGGTCGATTAGTCACGGAACTACTTGACCTTGCTCGCTTAGAGTCTGGGTATTTACGGATTTATCAATCCCCTGTCCAAGTTGCTGCAAGCGTGGAAAGGATGACGACCAAGTTTAGTCAACGGGCACGAGAGAAGAATATAAAGCTCACCTATACTTCAACTATACCTTTCGAAACCAAATTGTTTGTGGATGAAGACCGAATTGAACAAGTCTTGACCAACTTGATAGACAATGCCCTTCGTCATACTGCAGAAGGTGGAAAAGTAAACGTTCATGTCACCGATGCGAGTGAATATGTGAAAATCACTATTGAAGACACCGGATACGGAATTCCGAAAGAAGACTTACCATATGTGTTTGAACGTTTCTATAAAGCGGATAAGGCGCGAACTCGCGGTAAAGGTGGTACCGGTCTAGGACTTGCCATCGCTAAGAATATCATTGATCGTCATGAAGGGGAGATTCGGGTCTTTAGCGAAGTAGGTATGGGGACGACTTTTGAAATTCTTCTTCGAAAAATGTAACTTTGTTTAAATTCAAACGACTACTCTATAGAACGGGGGGAAAGAGATGAGAGACTCCGTTTTTCACCGAATCTATGATTCGTATCATCAGGACTTGTTTCAATTCCTGATCTATTTGGTGCAAAACAGACAGGTGGCAGAAGATTTGACTCAAGAAGTGTATATACGAGTTTTAAAATCCTATGACTCCTTTCAAGGTAAAAGTTCTGAAAAAACTTGGCTCTTTTCAATTGCTAAAAATGTAGCCATTGATCATTTCAGAAAACAAGCCGTCCGTAAAAAAAGACAATTTGACTCATTCGATTGGGAAACGATGCAATTGGCCTCTGGAGAAATGGAGCCTGCAGACATCACCTTACTGAATGACGAAATGCAATTGATGTTACATCATTTAAACAATTGTACGGGCGATCAAAAAATGGTGATTGTCCTTCGCTATTTTCAACAGTTATCCATCAGTGAAACAGCAGATGCACTTGGATGGACAGAATCAAAAGTAAAAACGACACAGCATCGTGCGATTCATCATTTGCGACAAGCAATGTCATCTGAACGAGAGGAGGAACATGTAAATGACAAAAAAGAAGTACACCGATCATGACATTGAACAACTCCTCCACCAAATGCCTCCACTTTCTGATCAACGTTCGAAAGAGGAAATGTTAAAAAAGTTAAAGCAACAAACGGAGCCACCTCGTAAGAAATCAAAACCATGGCTTCCGGCCGTCATTTCGGTTTCCGCTCTATTTGTCCTTGTCTTATTTGTCCAGTCCATGATGGGGACAATAACACATGATGAAGCAGCTACTGAAAGTATGGCAGTGGACGAGGGAACGGCAGACCAGGCGATGAGTGAAGCGGAAGATAGCGCTGAGAGCGCCGCTCAAGAAACGGAACAAGCGGACATGTCCATTATGGGTAAGGGAGAGAGCAGCTTGCATTCCCGCATTCTCTTATCATCAGATCCCTTACTAGATACACATACTTTGCTTCCTTTTGCGATGGATTACAATGCATATGCAATTCCCATTTCATTACTCATCCCGAATGAGCGAATTGAACAAGACTTTGGAACACTATCGGTATCAAATTTGGACCTCTACAAGACCTATGCATCACTGGTCGATGAGGAAGGTCTAGGGTTTTCTGAAACACATCCTCTATTAGGCGAGTACGAAGCGACTGAAGAGGGACTTCAAATTACGCTTCCGGATGATCACCCCTATGATATGGCTTCAGCCACGATGGGAGTATATATGAACACCTTAAAAGATGTATTTGGAACAGAGTTTGATCAAGCTTATCTTTTAAATGAAGCTGGTGAGCCGCTTGATTGGGACCAAGTAGGTCCACTCGTTGAACCAGTTGATTTATCACAGGGCAACTACGCATTTAATATCTCTCAGAATGCACTTGGTGAATCGTATTTAGTTCCTTATAGTCGAACCAGTTATCCAAATTTTGAAGCTGCTTTGCATGAACTGACAGCACCTGAGTATAATGTTGTGGATCCTGCTATTCCCCAGAACGTTGAATTTACTGTAGAAGAAACAGATACACAAGTAGTGGTCACCTTTGCAGAGACTTTAAATTCGGAAAGCTTAACCGGTTATTCCCTTCAATTATTCATCGAATCCATGCTAGCCACAGCTGCTCAGATGGATAAGCAACTAATTCTAGAAAATTGGGATGAAACGATTTATTCCTTACCCAATGAATCAGATTCAATCGTAGGGATCAATCCCATTATCCTTGCCACAGAATAAGCACACATATTGCAACAACTCGCTCACTTTGATATGATAATTGTGCATACACTATGTATGTAACAATTTAATTATTATGATTCATCTTCGGGGCAGGGTGAAATTCCCGACCGGCGGTAATGACGAAAGTTTAGCCCGCGAGCCGAAAGGCAGATCCTGGTGTGATTCCAGAGCCGACAGTATAGTCTGGATGGGAGAAGGTGAAGGTGCAGCGTTTATGCGACAACAAACGCTTATTTAAGTGTACCTTTCTCCCTTAAACCGTTTTGGTTTAAGGGTTTTATTTTGTACACAGATAAGTCATGCATAAATGGCGAACCTTTCCTCTTGTGAAGTGAATCGCAAAAGGAGCGGAAAGTCATGTCAAAAAGCAACACACGCAAACTCATTGCGGTGGCGATGCTCAGCAGTTTATCCTTTATCTTAATGCTGCTTGCATTCCCACTACCTGCATTGCCAGCTTATTTAAAGGTTGATTTTAGTGATGTGCCTGCACTTATAGCAGCAATCACGATGGGACCTGTTGCCGGAATCGCAGTCGCTTTCTTGAAAAACGTACTTGATTGGTTTTTCTCAGGAAGCCCAACCGGTGTACCGGTCGGTCATATGGCCAACTTTGTCACATCGATTCTCTTTATAGCACCTGTGTATATCATCTATCGTAAAGTAGCCTCATCAAAAGGAATGTATATCGGTCTTGTAGCAGGTACCATTTCTATGGCTATCGGAATGACAGTATTAAATTACTTTGTCTTCCTACCTATGTATTCTTATTTCTTAAACTTCCCGATGGAAACAGGTTCTGCATTAATGAATACACTTGTATACGGTATCTTGCCGTTTAACTTAATTAAAGGCGCATTGATCACACTAGTCATGGTCTTGTTGTTTAAGAAAATGAAACCTTATTTAGATAAAGTCAGCCGGTCTTACCAGCTCAACTAATTAAAAAAAACTCGTCTACTCATTAGACGAGTTTTTCTTTTGTCTCTATTCGTATTTTAACGCATCACCATCAAACGATTCATCCGCTACTTTAATTGAATCCGTTGGGCAGCCTTCAAATGCATCTTCCATATCTTCCAGTAGTTCGTCTGGAACTGCACAGGTCCCCATGTTATCATCTAGAATAACAAATGCAATGCCTTCATCATCGTAATCGTATATATCAGGTGCCGCTGCACCGCACGCACCACAAGCGATACATGTATCCTTATCAACAATTGTATATTTAGCCATTATGGTCTCTCCTTTTTTAAACAATACTTTGCTAGATTTCATTTTAAAGCTCCTTCCCTTGCTTTTCAACCATTAAACGTCAGAACTTGAGGTGACCTATGTATTTTCAGCAAATTCTTCTCGATTTATTTTCAAAGTTAAACGGTGAGCGAAGTAGTATGGCGCCTTACTATATACTGCGAGGAAAAAAATCAGGACAGACCTTACAAGATATTCATTATTATCAGGCAACCTTCTATTTTGGCATTGCGCCTGATTTAACAAAAGAGGTCTATCAACAAGAAGTCGACCAACTCTTTACAAATTATTGGGTGACCAACGAAGACGAACCTAAACTTACTCAAAGAGGGCAACGTGAATTGGAATCGTTTATTGAACCGATGTATTCGTATGCGACGAATTCCGTACTTGGTGAATTTGAAAAGAGGGTGCTGCTGCTGACTCAAGTGGCATCGAATCGCTTAGCGCATATCCCTACATATTATCCCGTTATTTTGGATGAAATCATTCAAAGAGATTGTAAGAGGTTAATTCATCTGTTGGGAGGTGTGGATAAGACATCACTTCAACTAAAAACAGTTATTGGGGAGTTCTTAGAAAAAACTGGACAGCAAGAAGAGGTGAAAATGATATTTGTTTACCGATTAACTGGATATGAATCAGCCGGTCTAACTTGGACTCAACTCGGCGAACAACTAAATTTACGACCTCTGGATGCGCTATTTAAATATCGATCCCTTCTTGCTGAATTTGCTACATACCTGCTTCAAAATGAATCCGAAATTGCAGTCATTGTCCCAAAAAGTGAACTATTGACAGAGACAGCAAGAAAAACATTAGAATGGTATACAAAAGGTCATAACTTTCATGAAATTGCCTCGATTAGACGATTAAAAGAAAGCACGATAGAAGATCATTTTGTAGAAATTGCGTCTGCTCGACCGGACCTTTCATTCAATGAAATTCTGACAGAAGAACAGGTAAGAGAGATCCTCTGCGTACGCAAGGAATTAGATACCCATAAACTAAAAAGTCTTCGTGAACAGTTGCCACACTATTCGTACTTCCAACTTCGTCTTGCGCTAGCGAAAGGAGAGATAATATCTTGAAATTAGTTGAAGAATTACAAAACCGATTTGGTTATCCTCGCTTTCGTCCAGGACAGCAGGAAGTTCTTGAAACCTTTCTAAGAGGTAATGATGTGTTAGCAGTTCTTCCTACAGGTACAGGCAAATCGTTACTTTATCAATTTCCGAGCAGTTACTTTAGTGGAACGGTTATCATTGTATCTCCGCTTGTTTCTTTAATGTTAGATCAAGTGGAACAGTTGAAAAAAAGTGGTATGAAACAGACTGTAGCCTTTACTTCCTTTCAAACGGCCAATGAACGAAAATATGCACTCTCCCATATTCAAAGTTACAGGTATATTTTTGTGTCTCCAGAAATCTTACAAAATGAAGCCGTTCGCCGAGCGATACAGACGCTTCACATTGCTTACTTTGTACTCGATGAAGCGCATTGTCTTGTTCAGTGGGGAGTCGACTTCCGTCCAGATTATTTGCGTGCCGTCGAGTGGATTCGGCAAGCATTTTCCAAGCAACTGTTAGCATTAACTGCAACAGCAAATACAAAGACACGCCAAGAAATTAAAGAACTGCTGAAAAGCCCTGCGATGATTGAAGTCGTTTCAAGTGTGGATCGGCCAACGATTGCTCTTGAAACCATTGAAGTAAAAAATGAGCAAGAAAAAACAGATCTCCTGACGGAACAAGTGCTTACATATGAGGGTCCCGGAATCGTGTATGTTCAATCGCGTGTCCGTGCGGAAAATCTTGCCCGAGAACTAGGAAATCAGGGAGTTCAGGTGGCAGCCTATCATGGGGGGATGCAACAAGAGGATCGCCGACTGATACAACAACAATTTATGTTAGGGAATTTGGAATGGATATGTGCGACGAATGCATTTGGTATGGGTATTCATAAAGAAAATATTAGACAAGTGATTCATGATCACATTCCTACATCACTTTCGAATTATATGCAAGAAATAGGCCGCGCATCTCGAGATAGTCTTCCTTCACTCGCAACGATGTATTACATCCATAGTGATGAACAAAAGAGCCGGTTTGTCGCAATGCAAGACCTACCGACGAGGGAAGATATTCTTTATTATTTGGAGCATCCTGAAGTAGAACTACCTGAGCAACAACAGCGCATTTTAGATTATTGGAAAACGAAACTTCCTGGAGAAAAAATCGTTTCATTATTTGATGAACTTCAACAAAAGAAACGTCTAGAGATTCATACACTCTATCAGTTGATAAGCTCTTCTAGATGTTTAAGGGAAGCGTTAGTACATGTGTTTGATGGGAAATTAGAAGAAAAACCGCACCCTTGTTGTGATCGTTGTGGAGAGACGCGTATGGCGATAAAAAAACGTCAAAGCCGTCCACCAACTCCCTCACACTTTAGCTGGAAAGATCGGCTAAAACAAATCTTCCCATAAACTTCATTTACTTTCGGCAGATTTTTCGGCATAATTAGACAAAAGAACGGTATAGGGGACATGCATCATGGCGAACAACGACTATCAAAAAAAATTAGATGAACATCGTAAAGAAATTGGAGACGGTTCGACTATTAGTCGACGGTCTCGTCAAAAAAAGAAAGTAAAGAAAAAACAAGCGACGGGCTCTCGCAGTTATTTTCTGCCGACACTTTTTACGATTGGAATAATTCTGCCTATCTTCCTTCTTGCATATGCATACTTTTTCTATGAGCCTGCAGCCAACGAATCTCCTGACAATCAACAAGTTGTTCAGCTAGATGTGCAGCCGGTGACTCCACCAGTAGATGAGGAAGAAGAGAGTCAAGAGGAACCGGCAGAAGAAGTGGAACCAGAACCAGAACCTGAGCCAGTTGAAGAAGAACAAGAAGAACAACAACCAGAGGTTCAGGAACCTGAAGTGCAAGAGCCAGTAGCGCAACCATCTCAACCTGAAAATTCACGTACTCACACGGTTCAACCCCAGGAAACGTTATACCGTATTGCAATGAATTATTATAATGATGCGTCAGCTGTTGAGCGGATAAAAGCAGCAAATAATTTATCATCCAACGAAATTCGTGTTGGACAAGTTTTAATTTTACCTTAACTTGCTCGCTCCTTCGGGGGCGAGTTGTTCTTTTTCATGTAAAAGGGGTCTTGATAATGATTAACTGGTTTGTTAGGTCATCTTTGGCTCTTAGTGTATATGCTATGAGGATGGCAATTGAAGAAAATATTAAAACCCACCATATCACTTCTTTTAAAGGAAAAGGTTCACTGGAACTACTTGTGATATCGGATATTCATAGACGCAGCATCTCAGATCGACTCTTATCGAAACTACCTAATCATGTGGATGCGATTTTATTAATAGGTGATATCACAGAACGAGGGGTCCCAATTTCAAGAACAGCTACGAACTTTATGAAGTTACAGCAAGTCGGCCCTTTATTCTATGTATTCGGAAATAACGATCGTGAAGTAGGGGAGGAAAACCTGGTTGATTTATTAAAGAGATATCAGGTAACCATACTGCAAAATGATTCGGTGCAGATTCCCGAGAAGTCGCTGCAAATCGTTGGATTGGATGATGGGTATAATGGTAAAGTAGACATGCAAAAGGCAGTTTCCTTGCTTGACCATACGTCCTTTACAGTATTTATGACGCATTCTCCTGCGTTTATTAAAAAAATACCAGAAGAGGTTTCAGTAGATTTAGCTATTGCTGGACATTACCACGGAGGACAAATCCGTTTTGGGAAATGGGGGATTCAACCTCTGGGTTCTTTTGAGGCAAAAGATAATAGATATGAACTCATTAGCAATGGGTTCGGAACCACGGCTTTGCCATTTCGAATAGGAGCAGAAAGTGAAATTCATCTGATTCAGATCGACAGAAAGAAGTGAAAAGAATGATCTATGACGTGGTGATTATTGGAGGTGGCCCTTGTGGATTGGCGGCGGCTATCGCTGTGCAGGAAAAAGGGTTGTCTTATGTTTGTCTAGAAAAAGGCAATATTGTCAATGCAATCTATAACTATCCGACCCATCAAACCTTTTTTAGTACAAGTGAAAAATTATCGATTGGCGATGTTCCTTTTTTAGTAGAGGAGCGAAAACCAAGGAGAAATCAAGCGCTTGTTTATTATCGTGAAGTGGTCAAACGCAAACAATTAAATGTACACGCCTTTGAAAAAGTGGAACATGTTGAACCACTAAATAGTACATTTCGTGTTCAATCGTCGAAAGATATATACATTGCGAAGAATATCGTGATTGCAACTGGCTATTATGATCAGCCTAACCTTATGAATATTCCCGGTGAGGATTTACCGCATGTGTATCATTATTTTAAAGAGGGACATCCTTATTTCAATCAAAAAGTCCTCATCATTGGTGGCAAAAACTCAGCAATTGACGCAGCCCTGGAATTAAACAAGGCAGGAGCAAGGGTGACAGTTGCTTACCGCGGTGACCATTACTCTTCGTCTATCAAGCCATGGGTGCTTCCAGAATTTGAGGGTGCTGTGAAGTCCGGAGAGATTCAAATGTTGTTTGAAACGACTGTTGAATCAATCACAGAAAATGCAGTCCTCATAACTGTTCAAGGAAAAGAGTACGTTCACCCAGTTGATTTTGTGTTTGCGATGACAGGGTATCATCCAAACCATGCGTTCTTAAAAGAGATGGGTGTATCATTTGACGAAGAATCAGGACGTCCATTTCTTAATGAAGATACGATGGAAACCAATGTTCCTGGTATTTATATAGCAGGTGTACTGGCAGCAGGAAATAATGCGAATGAAATTTTTATAGAGAATGGACGCTTTCATGGGGAACAAATTGCACAAGCTATCCATACAAAAAATTAACTCACTCGCTAGCGAGTGAGTTTTTTGTTAGTCTGTAGGATAATGAAAGAACTGGGATAATGCACCATGAGGGTCCGGCTGATGGAGGGCAGCTAATAAAGCGAGACGAGCTTTTTGGCCATTTAACCCATGTGCAAAGTGAACACCGCGATTTTTTAAATCCCGTCCTCCTCCCGCATACCCATATACATCGAGAGCGATTCCATTAAAACAACGAGACACAAGAACAACCGGAATATCTTTTCTTCTTAGCTCATCGATTAGCGGAACAAGGAGTGGTGGGATGTTTCCTTGTCCAAGCCCTTCAATAATTAATCCGTCATAGTTTTTTTCAATGATTGCTTCAATTAGTTCAGGCTCCATACCAGCATACACCTTTAATAATGCAACACGCTTTGACAAATCCTGAATAGGTAAATGTGGTGTACGAACAGGTGTATAGTGGATATGGATGATCGACTTTGTAATATGACCAATGGGTCCATAAGACGGGGATTGAAATGTGCTGACATTGCTGGTGTGTGTCTTGGTTACATTTTCAGCTGTATGGATTTCGTCATTCAATACAACAAGTACGCCTTTATTTTTTGACGAACTGTGTAATGCCACTCGAGCAGCAGATAATAAGTTATAGACTCCATCTGATCCAATTTCATTTGATGAACGCATGGCACCAGTCATGACGATAGGAATGTCAAGATGAAGAGTCAAGTCTAAAAAATAAGCAGTTTCTTCGAGTGTGTCTGTTCCATGCGTTATGACGATTCCATCATAAAGGGTTTCTTGCGAAGTTTCTTCAATGACATTTTTTAACGTCATCATATTGGATGGTGTGATATGTGGTGAAGGAAGGTTAAATACTTCCCTTTCATGCACATCAGCTAGGGAAGCTAATTTTGATAATTCTGCAGAAAGAGGATTTTTCTCAGATGGTATAACCGCTTCACTTTCAGCATCCGCATGCATCGAAATGGTTCCTCCTGTGTGTAAAACGAGTAATGATTTCATAACAACACCCCTTTGATTCAAATTCCAGATAGGATATGATTATAGTACCACGAGAGGAGGAGAAAAGATCTGCTTATACTGCTATCAGTTGCAATTGCACCATCTCTTGCATTATTTAGCTACTTTTACCTTCGTCGTGATATCGATTCGGAACCATCTAGGCTTTTGTTATATGCCTTTATGTACGGAGCTGTATTAACGTTTCCAGTACTCTTTATCCAACATGTTGTCCAAGAAGAAACAACGTTAACTGCTCAGAGTTTTTGGAGCGGACCGTTATCTGCCTTTCTTGAAGAATTCGTAAAGTGGCTGATGCTATTTATTGCGATTTTCAAGCAAACCCGGTTCGATGATCCATATGATGGGATTCTTTACGGGGCGAGTGTATCACTAGGTTTTGCGACGGTGGAAAATATTTTATATCTCATTAGTTTTGGCATAGATGAAGCGTTGTTTCGTGCCATGCTTCCCGTCACCAGTCATGCACTATTTGGGGTTGTTATGGGTTATTATTTAGGGAGAGCACAGTTTTCAACTAATTATGTCAAATCACAGATTGCTTTAGCATTTTTTGCACCTTTTATCTTACATACGTTTTACAATACTCTACTGTATTCAAAAACCGAGCAATGGCTTATTTGGTCGCTATTTATGCTTGCTCTTTGGTTAATTGCGCTATCAAGAGTCAAACAAGCACATATTTTTTCAAGAGAGTACCGCATGGGGAATCATCCGTTATTTGAAGAGAAAACAAAAAAACGTTCCTAGTGAGGAGCGTTTTTTTGTATAGTTTTATTAATTTTGCACACCTTTATTTGTAAAAGGAGGTATCACGCTGTGCATAAGAAATTTATAGTCTTTGCTTTTTCGCTCATGATGATTTTTTCACTCGCATACGATGATTCTTCAGTTGCGGCTTTTACTGATCAGCAACTGGTCAAAGGAAGTTATGGAGACGATGTCATCGAATTGCAAGCTCGATTACAGTATTTAGGGTACTATCACGGCTCGATTGATGGACATTTTGGGGAAGGAACAGCAGAAGCTTTAAAAGCCTTTCAGAAAGAGTTTGGTCTCCCCATTGATGGAGTTGCAGGATCAGCCACTAAAAAGAAGTTGGTGGGATTTTCAGATTTTGACAAAGAATATGTCCATAAGCAAATTCAAAGTGGAAGAGAATTCACTTATTACGGGGGACAACCATTAGAGGAACAAGTAAAGAAAACGTACCGCCAGCCCTCTACCGCACAACTTCCTCCAGGATATACAGAACATGAACTTAAATTGTTAGCCAGTGCGGTCTACGGAGAAGCCCGCGGTGAGCCCTACGAGGGGCAAGTAGCTGTAGCTGCTGTCATTTTAAATCGAATCGAGTCTCCGCAATTTCCGAACACCGTCTCTGAAGTTATATTTCAACCACGTGCATTTACCGCAGTTGATGATGGCCAGATATGGCTTACACCAAATGATCGAGCAAGAGAAGCCGTCATTGATGCCATTAATGGATGGGATCCAACAGAAAACGCACTGTACTATTTTAATCCAGTTACTGCAACAAGCAAATGGATTTGGACACGTCCACAAATCAAAACAATCGGAAGGCACATTTTCTGTGCATAGGAGGCTATCATGAATTTAAAATGGGGTGTCGCCTTAACTGCTGCATTGGTCTTATTGGGCTCTTTTTATCTATGGCAACAATCACGATATGAAGCAATGGCATCAACAGTCTCAACAAACTATGCCAGCAAAGTCTATAACATTGGGGAAAGCATGGAACAACTCGGTGAACATGTGGACGGAGCATTACTTCCTGCCAAGGCTGATCTTGCGCAAGATGATCTAGAAGGCATATGGCGTATGACGGATAAAATCAGAAATGAAATGAGTACCTTACCTTTTGAAGAGGATGCATCTGTCTATTGGTTAAATTATCTCGCTCGAATTGGAGATGCTGCAAAATTGACATCAGATGGTGAGTTAGATTTTTCTACATGGAAAGATGCCATGAGAAAGAGTCGAGAAAATTTACAAGTAGTGACTTCTGAGTGGATGCGATCAAATGGATCTGTTGAGAAAAAAGAAGAACTACTCAGCCGTTTCTATCATCAACAAGCGTCAGAAAAATCCTTGGAAGAAATGAGAAAGTTAAATGAACTTGTTAAGAGTTATACGGAAACAGACTTTCCTGCTTCCACAAGTGAAGCAGATTATGCTAAGAAAAAGGCGATGGCAAATCTAGATGGAGAGACATTGTCAGAAAATGAAGTGGTGGAGAAATGGAAAACAGATTTCCCTGAATTTAAAAATGCCACGATTCGAATTACCGAAAGTAAAAAAAATGCGCCGTACCCGTTCTACCATATTGAATTTAGTGGAGACAAGAAAAAAGGATTCGCCGACTATTCTAAAGTGGGTGGTCATCTCCTGACCACACTAATTGAACAGCCATTTACGGAAAAATCAAAAGATCCTGCAGAGCTTCAACAACTTGCAAAAGAAAAAATGACGCACTTAGGTTACGAGGATACGGTGATGACGTCGAGTCGCGAAAATCACGTCGCATGGCACTTCACCTTTACAAGACAAGTGCCAAATCAAGCTGTCGTATACAGTGATAGTATTCAACTGAAACTTGCTAAAGATACGGGAGAGATTCTCGGACTCCAACCGATTGAATATATTCAAAAAGAAAACCTACCTGACACAGTACCCCTCGAAATTGATTCAAAGAATATTCTTGATGATCACGTGACATTGGAAAGTAGTCGATTAGCATATATTGAAGATTCGAAAATGAATCAAGTTCTTTGTTATGAATGGGTGATTCGAACAGAAACAGGGACTCAATACAGGATGTACGTTGATGCTAAAGACGGTAAAATTATAAAGAAAGAAAAAATAAAAGGGTAATTTACCTACTCCTCCAATGCATTTCGATTGGAGGAGTTTTTATGATAAACTAATTTTGATGAAGTGGAGGAAATGAAATGAAGAAAATTCGTATTGCCATTGACGGTCCTGCTGGTGCAGGAAAGTCCACAATTGCTAAATTGGCAGCTGAAAAACTACAGTATACCTATGTAGATACAGGAGCAATGTATCGCGCGTTAACGTATAAATCATTGCAACAGAAAAAAAATCTTGCGGATGAACAAGCACTACTTGAATTATTAATGAGTTCATGTATTGAGTTGGAACCTTCACCGGCTGGACAACAAGTCTACTTAGACGGACAAAATGTATCCGAAGCAATTCGAATGCCAGAAGTTACAGCAAACGTCTCAGAAGTTGCTGCGCATGCTGCTGTACGAAAGGAAATGGTTGACCGTCAGATGAAACTCGCTGAGTCGGGAGGTGTTTTAATGGATGGACGAGATATTGGAACACATGTTATTCCGGACGCAGAACTTAAACTATTTATGTCGGCAAGTGCGGACGAGCGTGCAAGAAGGCGTTTTGAGGATAATAAATCACGGGGAATACATATTCCTGTAGAGGAGCTAAAGCAAGATATTTTACGCCGCGATAAATTGGACAGTGAACGAGAAGCATCACCTCTCATTCAAGCTGAAGATGCAATATTTTTAGATACAACCACACTTACTATTGAAGACGTAGTTGAAGAGATTGTGAATCTAGTAAAGGCAAAGGAGCAGTCGGGATGAATTTATATCAATTCGCCAAAGGAGCAGTTTTCACTGCGTTATCCCCCATTTACCGATTTAACGTAATTGGTCGGGATGATTTTCCAAAATCAGGTGGGGTACTCGTTTGCTCCAATCATATTCATGCGCTAGATCCACCGGTCATCGGAATTCTAGCACCGCGTCCTGTTCACTTTATGGCCAAACAGGAATTATTTGAAGCACCCATCTTAAAACATTTGATTCCAAAACTAAACGCTTTTCCTGTGAAGCGAGGTATGAGTGACCGGGAAGCGATGCGAAAAGCTATCAACCTACTTAAAGATGGGAATGTCGTAGGTCTTTTTCCAGAAGGAACAAGGTCGACAGATGGCCAGCTAAAGCCTGGGCTTGCCGGGGCAGGATTCTTTGCCTTGCGTGGTGAGGCATACGTCGTTCCAGCAGCCATTATTGGTCCTTACAAACCTTTTAAACGGTTAAAAGTCGTCTATGGTAAACCTCTTGATATGACACCTTATCGAGAACGGAAAGCAAGTGCGGACGAAGTAACTATGGCAATCATGCAAGAAATTCAAAAATTACTGGATGAACATCGGTCTTCCTAATGACGAATGGAATAGTTTTTACCTGTCTTCCATATAGTAGATAATGGCTAGCTTTTGTATTTGCCACCAATTTCGACTAAAATAAGGTAGAGACGTAGTGGAGGAGGATAATCACATGACAGAAGAAATGAATGTAAACGATATCCCAGTACTGAAAGAAGGGGATCTTGTTCAAGCAACAGTAGCACAGGTTGATGAAAAATCAATTACTGTCCAAATTGACAACGCACCTTTCGACGGTATTGTTCCCATCAGCGAACTATCCAGCTTGCATGTAGAAAAAGCATCTGACGTTGTGAATGTAGGCGATACATTAACACTCTTGGTTACAAAAGTAGAAGAAGAAAATTATGTTCTCTCGAAACGTAAAGCTGATGCAGTACAAGCGTGGGAAGGTCTTGAAGAGAAATTCCACAATGGCACAATTATCGAAACCGAAGTAAAAGAAGTCGTTAAAGGCGGTTTAGTGGTTGATATTGGTGTACGCGGATTTATTCCGGCATCACTCATTGAAGATCACTTTGTTGAGAATTTTGATGATTATAAAGGCAAAATCCTCGAGTTCAAGATTGTCGAGTTAGATAAAGAGAAGAACCGTGTAATTCTATCTCACCGAGCAGTGGTGGAAGAACAAAAATCTTCTTTGAAACAACAAACGCTAGATAATTTAGAGGTAGGTAGCATTGTCGAGGGCACAGTTCAACGTCTTGCATCATTTGGTGCATTTGTTGATATTGGCGGTGTTGACGGGCTAGTACACATTTCACAGATCTCTCATGATCATCTTGACAATGTGGCGAGTGCACTACAAGAAGGCCAACAAGTAAAGGTGAAAATCTTATCTGTTGACCGAGATGCAGAACGCATTTCACTTTCAGTTAAAGAGACATTGCCTGGACCATGGGAGTCTATTGAAGAAAAAGCATCTAAAGGTAGCGTTTTTACAGGAACTGTAAAGCGACTTGTCAGCTATGGTGCATTTGTCGAAGTATTCCCAGGAGTCGAAGGACTTGTTCATATTTCACAGATTTCCCACCAACACATCGGCTCTCCGCATGAGGTGTTGAGGGAAGGGCAACAAGTGGAAGTGAAAGTACTTGATGTAAAACCGGAAGAGCGTCGTCTGTCGTTAAGCATTAAAGAACTTCTAGAAAATACGAGTGAAGAGTATTCTGATTATGAACTTCCTGAAGAATCAACAGGTTTCTCTATTTCAGATGTTCTTGGCGACCGCTTCAAAGATTTTAATAAAGACTAGTGATCACAGAGGTGCTTGAGCACCTCTGTTTTTTCTTTTTGTCTTAGAATCGTGTATAATACCTCATAGATGAAGTTGGAAGGATGAAACAAATGACAAAACCTGTAGTAGCCATCGTCGGACGACCGAACGTTGGAAAATCAACCATTTTTAATCGAATCGTAGGCGAACGCGTATCGATTGTAGAAGATACACCAGGGGTAACGCGAGATCGAATTTATAGTTCAGCTGAATGGTTAACCCATGATTTCCGTATTATAGATACGGGGGGTATTGAGATAAGTGATGAGCCTTTTTTAGAACAAATAAAACAGCAAGCGGAAGTTGCGATGGAAGAGGCAGATGTCATTATCTTTTTAACAAATGGTCGTGAAGGGGTCACAGCTGCGGATGAATACGTAGCGAAAATCCTCTACAAAACAAAAAAACCTGTGGTTTTGGCTGTCAATAAAATAGATAACCCGGACATGCGAGATATGATTTATGACTTCTATTCTCTTGGAATGGGCGAGCCATTTCCTATTTCAGGTTCTCACGGTCTAGGTCTGGGAGATCTTTTAGATGAGGCAGCGAAGCACTTCCCTGAAGAGGGTGAAGCCGATTACGGGGATGAAGTCATTAAATTCTCTCTTATTGGGCGTCCAAATGTAGGGAAATCATCGTTAATCAATGCGGTGCTAGGACAAGACCGCGTCATAGTCAGTGACGTGGCTGGTACAACGCGTGACGCGATTGATACGCACTATTCGTACGACAATCAAGAATACGTCATGATTGATACGGCAGGTATGCGCAAAAAAGGAAAAGTTTATGAAAATACAGAAAAATACAGTGTTCTTCGTGCATTAAAAGCTATAGAACGTTCAGATGTTGTATTAGTTGTTTTGAATGCAGAAGAGGGAATTCAAGAACAGGACAAAAAAATCGCAGGTTATGCTCATGAAGCGGGTCGCGGTGTCATCATTGTTGTAAACAAATGGGATGCTCTTGAAAAAGACGATAAGACGATGAATGTTTTCACACAACAGATTCGTGAGCATTTTTTGTTCCTAGATTATGCTCCGATTGTATTTGTCTCTGCGAAGACCAAGCAACGTGTGCATTCCGTCTTCCCCGTCATCCAAAAAGTAAGTGAAAATCATTCGATGCGTATTCAATCATCTATCTTAAATGAAGTTATAGAGGATGCGGTAGCTCGTAACCCAGCTCCATCTGATAAAGGGAAGCGATTACGTATTTACTACGCGACACAAGTAGCGACTCGACCACCAACGTTTGTCGTGTTTGTCAATGAACCTGAACTTATGCACTTTTCCTATACACGTTTCTTAGAAAACCGTATTCGTGAAGCATTTGATTTTGAGGGAACACCGATTAAAATTATTGCTCGGGCTCGTACGTAAAGGGGTGATACGATGCAGAATGTAACTGTACTTGGAGCAGGGAGCTGGGGAACAGCCCTTGCTTTTGTGTTGGCTGAAAATGGCCACCAAACGTTGCTTTGGTCTCATCGTAAGGGTCAAGCGGATGAAATCACAAAGCAGCATACGAATAAAAAGTATTTAGGTGAACAACTGCTTCCACATAATTTACAAGCGACGTCATCTCTTGAACAAGCGATGCAACATAGTGATGTGATCGTCCTCGCAGTTCCGACAAAAGCCTTTCGTGAAGTAATTGCACAATTTGTTACGATTTTGTCCGTTCCAAAACTCTTTGTTCACGTATCAAAAGGAATTGAGCCGGATTCTTTAAAAAGAATTTCTGAAATCATGGAAGAGGAAATCCCGCAAGAGTTTAGAAAAAGCATCGTCGTCTTATCTGGACCAAGTCATGCTGAAGAAGTCGTTTTACGTCACCCTACAACAGTGACAGCGGCAAGTACTGATTTATCAGCCGCTGAGCTTGTACAGGATTTATTTATGAGTGAGTATTTCCGAGTATACACCAATGATGACGTGATTGGAGTAGAACTTGGGGGAGCTTTAAAAAATGTGATTGCTCTTGCGGCGGGGATCGTGGACGGTCTCGGCTATGGTGACAATGCAAAAGCAGCTCTCATTACCCGGGGACTTGCTGAAATCAGTCGTTTAGGTGCCCATATGGGTGCGAAACCCTATACATTTATTGGATTGACGGGTATGGGAGACCTTATCGTCACATGTACATCTGTTCACTCCCGAAATTGGCGAGCGGGTAATCTACTCGGACAAGGAAAAAGTCTTGACGATGTGCTAGAGGATATGGGAATGGTCGTTGAAGGCGTTCGAACAACAAAAGCAGCCTATCAGTTGTCAAAGCAGCATGACATTGAAATGCCAATTACCGCTGCACTATATGCTGTTTTATTTGAAGAGTTGTCACCGCGTGAAGGCGTGGATCAGTTGATGCTACGAACAAAAAAGCATGAACTCGAAGATTTTAAATCGTTTGATTAGAAAGTAGGGAAAGTATGTCTTCTTTAGACAAAATGTGGGTCTCATTTGGTTCCATGGGATTCATGTTTATTGCAATGCTTATCATGCTCTTTGTAAACACTAAAATTCAAAATAAAGTAATAGCCATCCCATTGCGTATCATTGCATGGCTATGTTTAGTACTTGGGTTCCTTTCGATGGTTTATATCATTTTTAATCCAACAAGAGGGACGGCGGCATGAAAAATAAACGCTTAATTATTGTCCTTGCCGTTACTATGCTATTCCTATCTGCGTGTGGATATCAGAGTGGCTACCAGCCAGATAATGTGAACCCTTATCCGGAGCAATTAGAACAAGTTCAACAAGCAGTTGATCGTTTCCAAGAAGACTCAGGTGGTTTACTACCCATCAAAACGAGAGATCAAAGCGTAGACCAATATATTAAATACCCGGTTGATTTTCAGAAGCTCATTCCTGCTTTCATGGGACAAGTACCTCCCAATTCGTTTGAAGCAGGGGGAATCTATCAATACGTCATTCGTGATGTGGAAGAAACTCCTACAGTGAAGCTTGTCGATTTGCGTGTGACAGAAGTATTGAGAGATTTAAATTTCCGTCGGACCATTAACGGCTACGCTCCCATAGCAGAAACGATCGCAGAGGGTGTCTACAAATTAGATTACGAGATCATGGGATATGGAAATGAGGTTACTGTTCAGAGTCCTTATTCAACAACTCAACTACCACTCGTTGCAACTGGATCTGGTCAGATTTATATAGACTATTCAATTGAACTTAATAGGAAGCTTCAAGAGCTTGATGATCCAATCGAGCCGGGTACTGATATTCGCTATCTCCTTGAGCAAGATTCTCCGATCGTACCAGCGTATTCTTTACCTTATACCATTAATGATCAGAATGAACCTATATTTATGTTACCCGAATGATTCACAGGTCTACTGTGAGTCATTTTTTCATATGGTGACAATGAAGGGAGAGATCAATGAGTAGCCTGAACGAATTAGCGAAGCGTACACATGGAGATGTTTATATAGGCGTAGTGGGTCCTGTTCGTGTGGGGAAATCTTCATTCATCAAGAAACTGATGGAGCATTTGGTATTGCCAACGATTGAAGATGAAATGGAACGGAAGCGCATGATTGATGAACTGCCACAAAGCTCTGCAGGAAATGAAATTATGACGACGGAACCTAAATTCGTTCCAGCTCAGGCGGCATCCATTTTCGTTCAAGGGTCTGAGCTCCAAATGAAGATTCGATTTGTGGATTGTGTGGGGTACATGATTGATTCAATCGGCAACCATAATAAACTCATTCAAACACCTTGGCATCCAGAGCCCATCCCGTTCGAACAAGCAGCCAGACAAGGAACCGATAAAGTGATTCAAGACCACTCTACGGTAGGTATAGTGGTTTCAACTGACGGCACTGTAAATGGCTTGTCACGCGAACAAGTGCAAGGACCAGAAGAAGTAATTGTTCAGCAGTTGAAAGCAATTGGAAAACCATTTCTACTGCTTATCAACTCCGAATCGCCTTATAGCCCTGCTACACAAGAGTTGATAGCAGAACTAGAATACCGTTATGAAATCCCTGTTGAAGCTGCATCTGTGCGTGATATGAATAAGAGTCGTTTAGATGAACTTGTGAAACGCTTGCTATTTGAATTCCCGATTGAAACGATTGAACTGGAAGCCCCGGAATGGCTTCAGTACGATGAAGAAAATGACATGATGCGCTCAGTGCAACAAATACTTCATCATCGTGCAGATCATGTCCACAAATTACGTGACGTAGAAGCTATCGTAGATGAAGTGAAATCGGTAGAATTTGTAGAAACTGCTCATCTAATCGATGTAGATCCAGCAAGTGGCTGTGCAATCATTCAGCTTCAACCTGAAGAGTCGCTATACGAAGCTGCGTGTAAAAAGTGGCTACCATATGAAGTCGAGACAAAAAGCGATTACTTGAAATTGCTGAGAGAGTTTTATCATGCAGGGAAAACTTACAATAAATTTTCCCAGGGAATCACAGAGGCAATTGAAACAGGATATGGAATTGCGATGCCAACAGAAGAAGATTTTGTTCCATACCCGCCAGAACTAATTAGAGAAAATCAGTTTCACGGTGTTCGTCTAAGAGCCAAAGCCCCAGTAATTCATATGATTCGAGTGGATATGAATTCAGAGTTCGCTCCGCTTTTGGGTTCGGAATTTCATAGTCAACAATTGAAAAACGAACTGCAGGAGAACTTTGAAAATGATCTACAAGAACTGTGGCAGACCCAATTATTTGGCACAACGCTCATACATGTGTTGCAAGAAGGAATCAAGATGAAAACGTCAGGACTTGAAAGTCCAGTTAAAAATCGATTGATAAAAACTATTGAAAAAATTGTCAAACAAGAAGAAAAAGGTCTCGTGACATTTATTATCTAAAGAAAAGCCGTGGTTAAGGCTTTTCTTTTTTGATGTTATATAATAATATTATGGAAACTAATTGATTTAATATTTTGTCAATGTATTCTTTAACAAATCATCGTTTTCCTGTAAAAATGCCGAAAACGTTGTAAAATCAACATTTTCACAGTTGCAACCCCATTTTCGTTGTGATACTCTACAAACAGATTGAATGTATCTTCCTTGAGAGGAGGTGAATGATGTGAATAAAACAGAATTAGTAAACGCTGTAGCAGAATCGGCTTCTCTTTCTAAGAAAGATGCTTCTAAAGCAGTTGATGCTGTATTTGAATCCATCCAATCTGCTCTTGCAGAAGGAAACAAAGTTCAATTGATTGGTTTCGGTAACTTTGAAGTACGTGAACGTGCGGCTCGTAAAGGACGTAACCCACAAACTGGTAAAGAAATCGAAATTGCGGCTTCTAAAGTGCCAGCTTTCAAACCAGGTAAAGCACTTAAAGACGCGGTAAAATAATGGTTTACATAGGACAGTCCACTGCGGACTGTCCTTTTTTATATTTAGATGTGGAGCAGGCTCTATCAAAACTTGATTTTGTCTGAAGTTGAGATATAGAATTTCCCCTTCCATGCCCCGTGTGATAAGATTCTAATGATGAATGATTGAGGGGGATTCTACGTGACATCTGTAGATTTACATAAAATAGAAAAAGCAGTTACCATGATATTAGAAGCGGTTGGAGAAAATCCTGGACGTGAAGGTTTGATTGAAACACCAAAGCGTGTCGCTAAAATGTATTCAGAAATGTTTGAAGGTCTGCATCAAGATCCTAAAGAATATTTCAAAACCATCTTCCACGAAGACCATGAAGAGCTTGTACTTGTAAAAGATATTCCGTTTCACTCCATGTGTGAACATCATCTTGTCCCTTTCTACGGAAAAGCACATGTCGCTTACATTCCTCGTAACGGGGTAGTGACTGGACTCAGTAAATTAGCACGTGCTGTAGAGACGACTGCCCGCAGACCACAACTTCAAGAACGGATCACGTCGACCATAGCGGATAGTATCATGGAAATGTTAAATCCCTATGGCGCATACGTAGTGATTGAGGCAGAACATATGTGTATGACAATGCGAGGAATTAAAAAGCCAGGAGCAAAGACAATTACGGCAGTTGCACGTGGCGTTTACGAAACAGACGATGTCAAACGAGCTGAAATTCACTCGTTCATACAAATGTCCTAAATTACGTCTTACATATGTACATGGTATGGTAAACTAAACTTTAGTTTAAGGAGCGGTCCAGATGAATCCGAACGAATTTATCGTTATCAAAGCATTAGAAGATGGTGTCCATGTCATTGGACTGACAAGAGGAACCGATACGAAGTTTCATCACTCGGAAAAATTAGACAGTGGAGAAGTCATGATTGCCCAATTTACTGATCATACCTCTGCAATGAAAATTCGTGGAAAAGCTGAAATTCAAACAGCACATGGAACAATGACGAGTGACGCCAAATCAAAATAATTGTGGGGCAGTAAAGATGCATGAACTAGAAAAAATGATTCACGTATGGAGGGAAGAGATAGGGAGAGAAATTTATCATCCAACTCTTGTCGCTCATACGGGAAAACCAGAACTGAATAATCTACGAATGGTTTCTTTGTTTTTACCCCTCTTACAGCAACGGAATTCACAAAGAAATGTTGCGTATTATGCGACGGCGATCATTTATTTAGCGTTAGCAAGTCACGATCATGTCAATGTGTCTGGCACGCCAAGTAAAGAACAACAATTACGTGTCCTTGCAGGCGATTACTACAGCGGAAAGTATTATCAGCTGCTAGCCAAACATCAAGAAATTGATCTCATTTCCAAGTTGACAGAATCGATTCGCCTGATGACAGAAGCGAAGACGGTACTCTATGATCAAAAACCGTTATCTTCTCAGGGTAAAGAAGCTTCAGTCCGAATAATTGCGTCTGCTCCCACTCGTGCTCTCTTTCAGCATGTAGGAGAATTACGCTATATTGAACTAGCAACTGAGCTAAGTTATCTTGCCGCTCTTGTTGAAAACAATGAATTCGAAGAGACGAAGTTAGTCGATGACTGTATTCATCAAATTGAAATGACGATTAGCACATTACATGAGTTCGATGCTGACTTGAAGGACTTTATTAAAGAACAGATCCATCAAGTAGTGAATTCGCAGATTTTGCAAGATAGAAGGTGAACCACATGGTAAAAACAAAAGAACAACGCGTTCATGAAGTATTTGAAAAAATCTCATCGAATTATGATTCTATGAACTCCGTTATCAGCTTTCAGCAACATAAAAAATGGCGAGAAGATACGATGCGTGCAATGGCTGTTAAGCCAGGTTCAAAAGCATTAGATGTATGCTGTGGAACAGCTGACTGGACCTTAGCTCTTGCAAAAGAGACAGGACCAGAAGGACATGTAGTAGGGCTTGATTTCAGTGAAAACATGCTGTCTGTAGGTCGTGAAAAGACAGCAACCACACCTACCATCGAATTGATTCACGGCAATGCTATGGAATTACCTTTTGAAGATAATACATTTGATTATGTGACCATCGGATTTGGATTGCGTAATGTTCCAGATTATAAACAAGTGCTGAGTGAAATGCACCGAGTTGTAAAGCCCGGTGGAATGGTTGTTTGTTTAGAAACATCTCAACCGGATTCCATGTTTTTCAATACGTTCTTCCGTATGTATTTCCGGTTCATTATGCCGATTTTTGGCAAATTGTTTGCGAAGAGTTACGATGAATATTCTTGGCTACAAGAATCACAAAAAGACTTTCCTGATCGAAAGCAGTTGACTGCCCTTTTTGAAGATGTAGGACTTAAAAATGTAACGAGTAAACCTTATAGCGGTGGTGCAGCTGCACGTCATATTGGCTATAAGTAGTTAGGAATGGTATTCAGTGGACAAGTTGAAGTTAAAGGCATTATATGCTGATTTAAAACCAGAACTAGATATTGTAGAAACAGAGCTTGCACAAGTCGTTCTTTCTGATTCTGCTCTTTTAACTGATGCCGCGTTGCATTTGTTGCAAGCAGGTGGAAAACGAATCCGCCCTGTCTTTGTGTTACTCTCTGCGAAGTTTGGCGACTTTACGATTGAACGTATTAAACATGTGGCAGTCCCTGTTGAATTGATTCATATGGCTTCACTTGTACACGACGATGTGATTGATGATGCGGACACTCGTCGTGGAAGACCGACAGTTAAAGCGGAGTGGAACAATCGCATGGCGATGTATGCAGGAGACTTTCTCTTCTCCAAGGCCATCGCCTCGTTATCTCATATCGATAATAGCTACGCTCATGAACTCTTATCAGACACGATGGTAGAGCTCTGTTTAGGTGAAATCGAACAAGTAGAAGATAAACGCTCCTATGATTTATCGGTAAAGGATTATCTCAAACGAATTCGCCGGAAAACAGCCTTACTAATTAGCGTTTCCTGTGAGCTCGGTGCTTTGGCAGCCTCTGTCCCCGATAAACAGCGTGTTCATCTAAGAAATTTCGGATATTATGTAGGCATGTCTTTTCAAATTGTTGATGATATCCTAGATATCGTTTCTACAGATGAATCATTAGGAAAACCGGCGGGTAGCGATTTGTTGCTAGGCAATATTACATTACCTGTTGTATTGGCGCGAGAAGAACCTGGGGTCTGTCGACTCATAGAAAAAGTTCGTTTAGGCGACACATCCGAAAGTACACGTAAAGAATTACTTCAGGAGCTTCGTTCCTCAGAGGGACTCGCAAAAGCGAAGCGAATCAGTAATTTGTATTTAGAAAAAGCGATGGAAGAACTAAAAAGCCTTCCGAAATCGAGTGCTAAACGGTCTTTACAAAACATCGCATTATTCATGAGTAAACGGAAATTTTAATTGAAGTTTATAAGCGACAATGGTACGATTTAAAACGTGTGAAACTTGATTTTTTAAGGAGCGACAAAAATGGAAAAAACATTTTTAATGGTAAAACCTGATGGCGTACAACGCAACTTGATCGGTGAGATCGTTGGCCGTTTCGAAAACAAAGGATTCCAACTTGTAGGTGCAAAATTAATGCAGATCCCTACTGAACTAGCAGAGCAACACTACGGTGAGCACAAAGAGCGTCCATTCTTTGGTGAGCTTGTTGACTTCATCACTTCCGGCCCAGTATTTGCAATGGTTTGGGAAGGCGAAAATGTCATCTCAACAGCACGTCTTATGATGGGTGCGACAAATCCGAAAGATTCAGCTCCAGGAACAGTGCGTGGTGATTTCGCTGTAACCGTTGGAAAAAACATCATTCATGGTTCAGATTCTCCTGAGTCTGCAGAACGTGAAATCGGTCTTTTCTTCAACCAAGAAGAATTAGTATCGTACTCAAAGTCTTCAAACGACTGGATTAACTAATCCACTTAAAAGGCATCCATAAGGGTGTCTTTTTTTGTTTTTTTCAACGTTTTAGCATTTCGAAAGGATACCATTATGTGTTATAGTGAGAAACATATACTTTAGCGAGTTGAAGGGAGAAAGTGATTTTGCGTTACTTAACTGCTGGAGAGTCTCATGGCCCTCAATTAACAACAATTATCGAAGGAATTCCTTCCCAATTATCGATATCTACTGAAAAACTGAATGATTCTCTACGGAGACGACAGGGTGGACACGGGCGAGGCAGACGCATGCAAATTGAAAAAGATTTGATTGCAATCACCTCAGGTGTTCGTCATGGAAAGAGTCTTGGTTCACCGATCTGTTTACAGGTCACGAATGATGATTGGACACATTGGACCCATATAATGGGAAGCGAGCCTCTTGAAGAAGGCATGACTGAGGAGGATATTAAACGAAAAATTTCCAGACCTCGTCCAGGTCATGCAGATTTAGTAGGGGGCATTAAATATCAACACAGAGATTTACGTAATGTACTGGAACGATCATCCGCGCGTGAAACGACAGTAAGAGTTGCAGCCGGATCCATCGCTAAACAGCTCCTTGAGCAACTTGATATCCATGTTGTGGGCTATGTCACGACAATTGGGGGCATTCATGCAGACCGGTCGATTCCGGAAATTTTAACAGCTCAAGAAATTGCTGACAGAGCAAATGACAGTGCGGTTTATTGTTTAGACGAAGAAGCCTCGGGAGAAATGGTAACTGCAATTGATGCTGCTAAAAAAGCTGGTGATACCATTGGTGGTGTAGTGGAAGTACGTGTCACAGGATTACCACCAGGAGTAGGAAGCTATGTACACTATGATCGAAAGCTAGATGCACGCTTAGCATTTGCGATGATGAGCATTAATGCTTTTAAAGGTGTTGAACTCGGATTAGGATTTGAAATGGCGAACCTTCCAGGAAGTCAAGTCCATGATCAAATTCGGTATTCCGAATCAGAAGGGTATACGCGGGAAACCAATCGCCTCGGTGGAACAGAAGGGGGCATGTCGACAGGTATGCCGATTGTTGTTCGAGGTGTAATGAAACCTATACCTACCTTATATAAACCACTTGAGAGCGTTGATATTGAAACAAAAGAAGTGTTTAAAGCGAGTATCGAGCGTTCAGATGCCTGTGCAGTTCCAGCTGCTTCCGTAGTAGCTGAACATGTCATTGCGTGGGAAGTAGCACAAGTTTTACTTGATACGTTTCCAGCCGATCATTTACAACAATTGAAGGAATCGGTCGAAGCAAGGCGAACAGAAGCAAAGGAGTTTTAAAATGGAGCTTATCATTTCGACAGATTCTGCGACATATCCTGTCTTTCTAGCGAACGGAGCCACTTCTCAACTAAATTCACTTGTCAGTGATCGGTACGATTCCATATTTGTGTTTGCGGACGAAACCGTTTGGCATCATCACGCGGACTACTTTAATCAGCACGCAGCGTTTGATTATCAAGTCTTTGTTCTTCCTTCTGGTGAAGAGTCGAAAAGCTTCATTGTCTACGAACAAGCCCTCACTTTTTTACTCGAGAATCAAGCATCTCGAAAGTCGGTTATCCTTGCGATGGGTGGAGGGGCTGTCGGGGATTTAACTGGGTTTGTGGCAGCCAGCTACATGCGGGGAATTTCGTTTATTCAGCTTCCGACGACCATTTTAGCACACGATAGTGCGGTGGGAGGGAAGACAGGGATTAACCATCCACTAGGAAAAAATATGGTGGGAGCATTTCATCACCCACAGGCCGTTGTGTTCGATACAAACTATTTGTTGACCCTTCCCACGAGTGAAGTGCGATCTGGATTTTCGGAATTGTTGAAACATGCGTTGCTTTCTGATGCTAATTGGGTAGAGGAGTTACTATTAAAAGATTCACTTGACGACCTTCTTCTACTAAACTGGGAATTAGAACTTGCGAAGGGGATTTCTGTGAAGGCAACTATTGTGCAGAAGGACGAGTTTGAACGACATGAACGAAAGTTTTTAAACTTGGGTCATACATATGGGCATGCAATTGAAGGAGTTGTCGGATTTGGAAGGATCAAACACGGCGAAGCCATTGCACTGGGTCTCGTGGTTTCACTACTTCTTAGTAATCAAAGAAAACTAGCAAAAGTGTGGACAAAGAAATTATGTAACTATGGATATCCAACGGAATTTTTATTCGCCACTCCATTCTCGCAGTTACTTTCCTATATAAAAAAAGATAAAAAGAATCAACACGGGGAGCTCCATTTTGTAGTATTGCCTGAAATTGGTCAACCCGAGCTTACTATTGTTACGGAGCAAGAAGTGGAGAAAGCGCATACGCTTTTGCTTGCTTTGATAAAGGAGGAAACGGCATGATAAGAGGTATACGCGGAGCAACGACCATCACAGTCGACAACGCAGAAGCGGTATTCACTGCGACGCAACAGCTCGCAATAGAAATGGCCCTTCAAAATGACATCGCTCCAGATGACGTGGCTTCGGTGATCATCTCGACAACACCGGATATAACGTCTTCCTTTCCTGCTAAAGCGGTACGCATGTTAGATGGATGGAATTATGTACCTGTGATGTGCACGCATGAGATGAACGTTTCAGAGAGTCTCCCTAAATGTATTCGCATCATGATGCATGTCAACACCGATGTCAATCAACAGGATGTCGTTCATATCTATTTGAATGATGCAGTCACGCTTCGCCCAGACTTAGTGAAGAAATGAGGACTTGGTATGAAATTCAAAAAGCAGTTAGAAGGGTTACAAGCTTATAAACCAGGAAGAACGATGGAAGAAGTGAAGAAAGCATACGGCTTATCTGAAGTCGTGAAACTCGCTTCCAATGAAAATCCATATGGGTCGTCGCCCAAGATTCAACAACTTTTATCAGAAGGCGGAATGGATTTTGCATTATATCCAGACGGATATGCTGCATCCTTACGAGAATCGACAGCAAAGCATTTAGGAGTCAAAGAAACACAGCTGATCTTTGGAAATGGGTCAGATGAGATTATACTTTTAGTCACACGTGCTCTCTTATCACCAAGCGTTAATTCTATAGCAGCGTCCATCACCTTTAGTCAGTATGAACATAACGCGAAGATTGAAGGGGCAGAATGGATCTCCGTACCTTTAAAAGAAGACGGGACACATGACTTGGAAACCATGTTAGCAAAAGTTACGAATGACACGGCTGTTGTATGGATTTGTAACCCAAATAATCCAACTGGAACGCTGACACCATCGAAAGACATTTATTCGTTCTTAGAGCGCGTACCAAGTGACGTCCTAATCGTGTTAGACGAAGCTTACTATGAGTATGTTACTGTCTCTGACTATGAAAATTCGATTCCTTGGATTGAAAAATTCCCAAACCTTCTAGTTCTACGAACCTTTTCAAAAGCCTATGGGCTTGCTGCGTTCCGCGTAGGGTATGGCGTAGGGTCAGAAGAAGTCATCGCTCAGTTAGAACCGACACGTGAACCGTTCAACAATACGTCAATTAGCCAACAAGCAGCACTTCTTGCTCTTGAAGACCAAACATTTATTCAACAAACGGTCCAACAAAATACAGCAGGGAAATCTCAATATATCGAATTTTGTGAACGCCATCAGTTACGCTATTACCCAACACAAACAAATTTTATATTAATTGATATCGAACAAGATAGCGACCGTGCTTTTGAATATTTGATGTCAAAAGGATATATCGTTCGTAGTGGTGCGGCACTAGGTATTCCAGGTACATTGCGTATCACTATTGGCACGAAAGAGCAAAACGATGGGGTTCTTCACCATTTGGAGGAACTTGTAACCAAAGAGAAAGTGTGATTTTGATGAAAAAAACAATCGTCATGGTTGGTCTAGGTTTAATCGGCGGGAGTTTATCGTTAGCTCTTCGCCGGGATACGGCCTGTTTCGTGATTGGTTATGACCGGGATGCTAACACGGTTCGAACGGCAAGGCGTTTAGATGTGATTGATGAAATGGCCTATTCACTTGCGAAGTCTGTAAAAGAAGCGGATTACGTCATCTTTGCCACCCCTGTCAACACAACGAAAGAACTGTTAGTGCAAGCGACCAAGTGGGAACTGAAAGACTCGGCAGTACTTGTCGATACGGGAAGTACAAAGAAAGAAATCGTACAGCTTGCTAACGAACTTGGCTTGCCGTTTATTGGTGGCCACCCAATGGCCGGTTCGCATAAAAGTGGAATCACAGCTGCACGTGCACATTTATTTGAAAATGCCTATTTTGTCCTTTGTGCTTCCCATCATGTAACAGATCAACAATTGAACGCTTTTCAAGAATTGCTAGGTCCTACAAAAGCGAAAGTCATCGAAGTGAGTGCGGAAGAACATGATCAGATGACAGCGGTCGTTAGTCATTTTCCACATTTGATTGCGGCATCTCTTGTCCATCAATTAGAAGCGTCGAGCAGCGGGGACCTCACGAAGCAACTGGCTGCAGGGGGGTTTCGAGATACAACTCGAATTGCCTCGTCCAACCCGATAATGTGGCGTGATATTACTCTTCAAAATAAAGACCAGCTCTTGAACCAACTTCAGCTGTGGATGAGCGAGATGGAAAGAATGCACCAAATTTTAGTGGAGAGTAATCCGGAAACAATAGAGAGCTATTTTCGCCTAGCGAAAGATCAGCGAGACGCATTACCTATCCATTCCCAAGGGGCACTTTACAGTACATTTGATTTATACATTGATGTACCCGATTATCCGGGGGTGATTTCCGAAGTGACAGGGCTACTCGCGAAGCATGCCATCAGTATACTCAATATTCGAATCATCGAAACCAGGGAAGATTTGTATGGCGTACTCGTGATTAGTTTTCAGTCGGATGACGACCGGAATCGGGCCATAGATTGTATTCATGCTGAAACCATTTTTGAAACTTATATAGCTTAAGGAAGTGATTCTATGAATTTACCACCATTTCAAGGTTTCATCCGCGGGACTGTTCAAGTACCTGGAGACAAGTCGATTTCTCATCGATCCATATTATTTGGGGCGATGGCAAAAGGCAAAACTACGGTTGAAGGTTTTTTACTTAGTGAAGACTGCCACCGATCTATTGAATGTGTCCGAAAAGTAGGTGTCCAAGTTGACGTGGACCAGACAAATGTCACGATACAAAGTGACGGAATTGAATCGTGGCAAGAACCGACTGAAATTCTTTATACCGGTAACTCCGGGACAACGACACGACTTCTCGCTGGTATTCTCGCATCGAGTCGCATCGCCTCTGTCATGATTGGTGACGAGTCTATTCAGAAACGGCCGATGAAACGTGTGACTGATCCGCTGAAACAAATGGGAGCAGAGATCATTGGCCGGGAAAACAGCAAGTTTACGCCTCTTGCCATTCAAGGCAAAGAACTATCAGGGATCGACTATACGATGCCTGTTGCATCCGCTCAAGTTAAGTCAGCTATTTTGCTTGCAGGGCTCCGTGCAAAAGGAACGACGGTAGTGAGAGAACAAGAGACCTCCCGTGACCATACAGAACGGATGCTCACTCATTTTGGCGTTAAAATAGAAGAACAGGACCGGGTCATCACCTTAGAAGGCGGTCAAACTCTTCATCCAGCCCATATCGTCATTCCAGGGGATATCTCTTCTGCTGCATTTTGGTTAGTAGCTGCGGCAATCGTTCCTAATTCCTCTTTGACGCTCGAGAATGTGGGATTAAATTCTACACGAGACGGCATTATCGAGGTGTTAACTGACATGGGTGCTACTTTAGACATTTCAAAAGGCCAAAGTGCTTCTCATGAAGAAATCGGTACGGTCACCATTCAATCGAGTCAGCTGACAGGTTTGGAAATTAGCGGCTCACTCATTCCACGTTTGATTGATGAAATTCCAATCATTGCTCTACTTGCTACACAAGCTCAAGGAAAAACCGTCATCCGTGACGCCGAAGAATTAAAAGTAAAAGAGACCAATCGGATTGATGCCGTAGTCACTGAACTGAAAAAACTTGGTGCAAAAATTGAGTCGACCAAAGATGGGATGATTATTGAAGGCCCTACTCCTCTTACCGGCGGCAAGATAACCACATACGGGGATCACCGAATTGGAATGATGGGAGCCATTGCTTCTTTAATTTCAACAGATGCTATTCTACTGGATGATGCGGATTGTATCGCTGTAAGTTACCCCACATTTTTTGAAGATTATAAATTGGTCACAACAGGCTCGTAATGGGCCTGTTTATTTAATTTAGATGTGAAGTTTGTTTCAACTCAATCACTTCCGAACCAATGCGTTTTGATTTCACGTATTATCGTGTAAACTAGAGAACAAGAAAGAAGTGATGACCATGAAACGAAATGATATACTCCGACAAATCGAAACAGGAGATACCACGTGGCAAGAAAATCTTGAAGCGTATATTCTATCCGCAGAGCCTGATGAGTTATACCAAACATCAGAGGATATAGCTGCGTATGGCTTTGTAGAAGAAGCACTGGAAATTTTGAAACATCTCTCCTATCTGTTCCCGGAGGAAGAGCAATTGAAAGTAGACCAGGCTGTCTGGATGTTAGAGGTGGGTAGGGAGGAAGAAGGAGCTGAGCTTCTTCAATCTGTACCAGAAGTGTCGGATGCTTACCCTCAGGCACTGTTAACTATGGCAGACTACTATCAAATGACCGGACTCTACGAAGTTGCTGAACAAAAGCTTGAACAAGCCATTCGCCTTTATCCGGAAGAACCCATCCTTCAACTGGCAAAAGCAGAATTGAAACTCGAGACAGGCCGTTATTTAGAAGCGGCTCGTATTTTTGAAAATTTGTGGACACTTCGTTCTGAGCTACCACATGTTGATCTCGCCCGACGTTTAGCGGAAACGTACTCTGCAGGAGCTGCATTCGAAGAAGCCATCCCATATTATAAAGAAGCACTTCTTCAAGGAGAAGCGCCAGATTTATTGTTTCAGTACGGGTACGCACTATTTCAAACAGAGCAGTATCAAGCAGCCATTCAACAGCTCGATGAAGTTATCGCTATCGATCCGGATTACTTCTCAGCTTACCTCTTATCCTCACAAGCTTATGCAATGCTTGAAGAAAATGAAAAAGCATTAGAACGGATTGAGCAGGGAATCGAAAAGGATTCTTTTGAAAAAGAATACTATTTGGTAGCTGCTAAACTTGCGCTGAAACTGGGTCTAGAAAAGAAAGCCGAATCATATTTCCATGAAGCCATCGCATTAGATCCGGAATATATCGACGCGATTATTCATCTCGCCCAGCTTTATCTGCACCAAGAAGACTATGAGGCTATTATTCAACTGACAGAAGACGTTCAAAAAGATGGTTCAACGCTAACGTCCCTCTATCCTTATTTAGCGGAAAGTCATGAACAACTTGAAAATTACAAGCAAGCTCATGAATTTTATGAGCTCGCATACACTGAACAAAAAGAAGATGTCTATTTTCTGAAAAAGTATGCATACTTCTTACTAGAAGAAGGGAAAAGAGAAAAGGCCAAAGCAATTGTTCGCGAGCTCCAACAATTGGAACCGGAGTCCATGGAATGGGTTGCTCTGCTAGAAGATTTATAGGAGGGGAAAAATCGTGACAGCTTCTGTATCGGCTCATGAAAAACGCGACTTCGTCAAATGGCTACTGAAAAATTATCAATTAAAACGTCGGGAAAGCGTCTGGATCTTAAATTATTTGATGAGTCATGAGGAACTGTTAGAGAATGTGCATTTTGTTGAGGGTGTGGAACATTGTCCACGTGGTATGATGATTTCGACGACCTCTTCATCTGGTGCGCCCTTTCGGTTCTATAAAGGAACGATTGTATCAGCGGATGCAGAAAAATCCTTTCATGACATGAGACTGCATCCAAATGAACCGATGTATGTAGAACTTAAATTTCCAGATCAAGCACGCATTCCGGAATTTTTGGCTGTACTTGAAGACAATCCATACATTCCGATGAACGATGAATTAAAGAAAATGGATCAAGATACAGCTGACTTTGTAGTGGATTCATCGATACGATCCTACCAGTTGCAGCAACTGGAAACACAAATTGATCAAGCCCTTGATGAAGGAGACCGAGCCCTTTTCGAAAAATTGTCTCAGGACTATCAAAAGCTTGTGAATCAAATAAAGGAGTACTGATATGTTTTATACTGGTAAAGACGCGGCCATTTTTCTTATACAGCAAGATTTTATTGACACTGCTTTGATTCCACTTGTTCCGATCAGCTTCGATTCTAAAGAGATTCCTCAAGCTGCCTCTCAAGCAGATTATTTACTATCACTCGTAAATGCATTAGAAAATCAATTTAAAGGAAGAGTTGTCGCTTTTCCTTCTTTTTCTTATGTGAAGACCCAAAATAAACAACAACTAGTAAATGAATGGAAGACTGCAAGTGTCGATTCACCATTCAAGAACACTTTCTATCTCACAACAGATTCGGAATGGATAGGACTTGATGAAAATGTCTTATGGACGGCATCAATTCCACTTGATTCAATGGATTCCAAAATGCGATCCAAAATCATCGAGGATCAAATTCGCCAGCTGATCCCGAGAATTGCCGAAAGATGGAATAGCTAAGCAATTCATCTTAAAGTTTTAGACGATTTTAGGTTTCAACAAATGTTCACAAACTGTCGAAAAGCCTTTCGACGAATATTGATTTTATACGGTAGTTAAAGTATCATTGAACTGTCCTAGTATTATTTTATTCACGCAAGTATGTCCTTTGGACTGACCTTTACGTTAGAGGGGGGAAACCGATGAGCAACAACAAAGTAACAAGACGTCAATTTTTAAGCTACACGCTTACTGGTGTGGGCGGATTTATGGCTGCAGGTATGCTTATGCCAATGGTTCGTTTTGCAATTGACCCTGTTCTTCAGAAAAAAGATGGCGGAGACTTCATTCTTACGGATTTAGCAGTCGCAGATATTACTGAAGAACCGACTCGTGTCGATTTTAACTTCGAACAAGTTGACGCATGGTATTCATCTGAAGTTACAAGTACAGCATGGGTTTATAGAAATGGAGATGCCATTGTTGCCTTATCTCCTGTCTGTAAACATTTAGGATGTACAGTAGGATGGGCAACGGATAGTGCACATCCAGACAAATTCTTCTGTGCTTGCCACGCAGGATTATATGAAAAGAACGGCAAGAACGTTCCAGGAACACCACCACGTGGTCCGCTTGACATGTTTGAAGCACGTGAAAGTGCGGACGGACTGCTTGAACTGGGTCCAGTTGTTCCGAATACATTAGCGTAATAGAGGGGGTACGACATCGTGCTGAACAAGATCTATGATTGGGTTGATGAACGTCTCGATATTACACCAATTTGGCGTGACATCGCAGACCATGAAGTTCCTGAACACGTAAACCCTGCACACCACTTTTCGGCGTTTGTGTATTGTTTCGGAGGATTAACGTTCTTTGTTACAGTTATTCAAATTCTTTCAGGTATGTTCTTAACAATGTACTACGTGCCGGATATTGAAAATGCATGGAACTCCGTTTACTACCTTCAAAATGAAGTAGCATTCGGGGAAATTGTTCGGGGTATGCACCACTGGGGAGCATCGTTAGTTATCGTTATGATGTTCTTGCATACATTACGTGTTTTCTTCACAGGCTCTTATAAGAAACCTCGTGAATTAAACTGGATGGTAGGAGTAGGAATCTTTGGTATTATGTTAGGTCTTGGATTTACGGGTTACTTGCTACCATGGGATATGAAAGCACTATTTGCAACAAAAGTAGGTATTGAAATTGCTGCTTCTGTACCGTTTATCGGTGGAGCCATTAAGACATTACTAGCTGGAGATGAAACGATTCTTGGTGCGCAGACGCTTACACGCTTCTTTGCTATCCACGTGTTCTTCTTGCCAGCGGCATTGTTTGGATTACTTGCAGCTCACTTTATCTTAATTCGCCGTCAAGGTATTTCAGGTCCACTATAACAGGTTAGTGGAAAAAGAGGATAACAAGGAGGGGACTTCATGCATCGCGGAAAAGGTTTAAAATTCGTGGGTGACTCTCGTGTTCTGCATCCATCTAGCCGTAAGAAAAAAGGACCTAAAGATTACTCTGAGTATCCAGGTAAAACAGAAGCTTTCTGGCCAGACTTTTTACTAAAAGAGTGGTTGATTGGTTCTGTATTCTTAGTAGGTTATCTAATTTTAACGGTATCGCATCCAGCACCTTTGGAGCGACAAGCAGATCCGACTGACACTGCATACACGGCATTACCAGACTGGTACTTCTTGTTCTTGTACCAACTTTTAAAATATGAATTTGCATCAGGACCATGGAATATCATTGGTGCAATTGTCATACCAGGTATCGCATTCATGGCACTATTATTAGTACCATTCTTAGATACTTCAAAAGAACGACGCCCATTCAAGCGTCCATTACCAACTGGCTTTATGCTCTTAGCTCTTGCGTCTATGATTTTCTTAACTTGGGAATCAGTCGTAAATGTAGACTGGGATGCAAAACGTGCAGCTGGAGAGATTCGTGAAGAAGTAGCAGTTGAGTTTGATGAAAACTCAGAAGGCTATCAACTGTATTCCACATCGTCCTGTATAGGATGTCACGGGAACGCCTTTGAAGGTGGACTTGGACCAACTCTAGTTGGAACAGGTCTTACAGCTGAAGAGATTCACGATATTGCTGTTAACGGTATTGGAACAATGCCAGCTGGAACATATCAAGGTACGGATGAAGAGCTTCAACAGCTTTCTGAATTCATCTCGACTCTTGAACCAGCAGAATAATACTTAAAAAGGGAGTCAGTCATGACTCTCTTTTTTTTATCACTTGATGAGAGGGAAGCGAGTTATGATCACACTCATTCGTTCTGTACTATACGCAAAACCGATTATGTGGCTTTTGTTTATCATAAACTTACTTGGAACGATTTATGGCTACTATTGGTATAAAGGACAGCTGTCGATTACTGACCCGATCTACTATATTTTTGTTCCCGACAGCCCTACGGCCAGTCTGTTTTTCACATTTGCTCTTCTCGGTTGGTTGCTCGGTAAAAACTGGCGATTGATCGAAGCGTTAGCTCTCGTCACTCTTGTAAAATACGGCTTATGGGCTGTGGTGATGAATCTCCTTACCATTGGAGTGGATGGACCGCTAGATCCAATTGGTTGGATGCTCGTCATTTCACATTTTGGTATGGCCGTTCAGGCTATACTTTACTTTCCTTGGTATCGTTTTTCTTGGATTGCTCTAGCAATTGCAGCCATCTGGACACTACATAACGATGTCATTGATTACGTTTTTGGACAAATGCCCATCTATAGATCCCTGCTCCAATTTGCGCCTCAGATCGGGTATTTCACATTTTGGTTATCTATTGCCTGTATTTTGATTGCTGCGCTAAATATAAGCGAAAAGCGATACATGTCATTTGAAAATTCGCATAAAACTAGGTAGAATAAAAGTATATTAGAAAAGAGGGGGACCACAGTGAGTTATTTAATTTACTTTGCTGTTCTGTTGCTACTACCACTTTATGCGCAATTTAAAGTGAAAAGCACATACAAAAAATATTCTAAAGTCCGTTCCACATCAGGAATGACGGGTGCACAAGTCGCTCGTACGATTTTAGATGCACATGGTTTACAAGATGTACAAGTTGTTGAGAGTCGTGGATTTTTAAGTGATCACTATAATCCGATGACGCGCATCGTTGCATTATCTTCTCACAACTTCCATGAAGCGTCCGTTGCCGGCGCTGCTATCGCAGCACACGAAGTGGGACATGCTATTCAGCATAAAGAGGCGTATTCGTTCTTAACACTACGTCATAAGATGGTACCTGTAGCGAATATTTCTTCAAATGCATCTTGGATTTTCATACTGATTGGGATTCTTTCAACAATACCTGAAATGTTATTAGTTGGTATAGGTCTTTTAGCAGCAGGTGTTGTATTCCAAATCGTTACATTACCTGTTGAGTTTAATGCTTCAAGTCGTGCAATGAATGAAATGGTAAGTCTTAACTTAATTCGCAACGAAGAAGAACGTCACGCACGGAAAGTATTAAATGCCGCTGCGATGACTTATGTAGCAGCTGCTGCTGTTGCAGTATTAGAGCTTCTCCGCCTAATCCTCATCTATACAGGCATGAGTCGAAGTGAATAGAATCAAAAAAACTGCTTAGAGCACACGCTCTAAGCAGTTTTTTTAATGATGATTAGTCAAAAGGCTTCTTGTTCTCGTCCAGCGTAAATCCTTCACCCATCACATCATGAACATCAACAATCGAGACAAATGCATGTGGGTCAACCGACATGATGATATTCTTCAAGCGAACGATTTCATTTCGACCAATGACACAGTAAAGCATTTCTCGCTTGGCTTTTGAGTAGAAGCCGTGGCCATCTAATACTGTAACACCACGGTCCATCTCTTTGCCGATTCTTTCTGCTATCGCTGTCTGATGAGCCGATATGATAAATGCCCCTCGTGCTGAGTAAGCACCTTCTTGAACGAAATCAATGACGCGTGCGCCTATAAAGACGGCGACCAGTGTATACATCATGGAACGCTCATCGAGGAATGTCAGCCAAGAAATAAGAATAACCCCAGCATCAAAGAGAAACATTGTTTTCCCCATACTCCATCCAATATACTTATGAACAACACGCGCTAAGATATCCACGCCGCCTGTCGTACCGCCATACCGGAAGATGATTCCAAGTCCCACACCGACAAAAACCCCCGCAAATAAAGAAGCTAAGAACAAATCGTTTTGTAAACCGATCTGCACTTCGTATACTTGAAAGATCTTTAAGAATACCGAAACACCGACTGTACCTATCACAGTGTAAAGAAAAACTTTTCTACCGAGTAGACGCCATCCGATTAAAAACATGGGAATGTTTAATAATAAGTTCATTAACGCAACGTCCCAGCCGAAAACAAAGTACAAAATTAATGTGATTCCTGAAAACCCACCTTCACCTAATTCGTTCTGGATATTAAAATGAACAAATCCAAAACTGAAGACGGCCGCTCCAAATAAAATAAACAAAATGTTTTTAAGTTTTAAACCAGCTATCATTCCATCCACCTCAAATCTCATTATCTTTCATTTCATGGGCTTTGACAACAACAGTTTCAATGGATACGATTAGAGGTAAGGAGTGGTACATATGCAACAGAAAACGATACGTGACATGCAAGGGCAGGTCGATACATATATTAGTCAATTTAAAGAAGGGTACTTCCCTCCGATGGAACTTCTTGCTCGTCTGACGGAAGAACTGGGAGAACTCTCTCGTGAGATTCAACACCAGTATGGAATGAAAAAAAAGAAGTCAACGGAAGTTGAAAAAGCTATTGAAGAAGAACTCGGTGATTTTTTGTTCGTCCTCATCTGCTTAGCGAACTCAGAAAAAATCGATATGCAAAACGCATTAGATCGTGTAATGGAAAAGTATTCCTCTCGCGACCGTGACCGATGGACAAAGAAGGAGGAAAACTAAATGATACGTGTAGCAATTGCGGGACCGCGAGGAAATATGGGAAAAGAGGCAGTCAAAATGGTTATGATGTCTTCGAACTTTGATCTTATCGCTGTTCTTGATTCCAAAGAAACAATGATTCCCTTTTCATGTCCTGTCTTTACAGACCTTGACCAATTAATCACAGAATGTCAGCCAGATGTTCTTGTCGACTTAACATCTCCTGAACTAGGAATGAAACATACAACATTAGCACTCGAGAATAAAGTACATGCAGTAGTTGGAACAACCGGTTTTTCGGAAAGAGATTTAGAGAAGTTGAAAAATCTTTGTGAGCACCATCAAGTCGGTTGCATTATTGCACCAAACTTCTCCATTGGCGCTGTATTGATGATGAAATTTGCTGAACAAGCAGCACGTTATATGAGCGATGTAGAAATCATTGAGATGCATCATGACCGTAAGCTAGATGCACCATCTGGAACAGCGCTTAAAACCGCTGAAATGATTGGAACGCTGCGTGAACCACATCAGCAAGGACACCCGGATGAGAAAGAAACGCACCCGGGAGCTCGAGGTGCTTCCCTCGACGGCATTCGTCTACATAGTGTTCGTTTACCAGGGTTAGTTGCACACCAACAAGTTCTCTTTGGAGGCAATGGGCAATTGTTGACCCTTCGACACGATTCATTTAATCGTGAATCCTTTATGCCAGGTGTAGCTTTATGTATTGAAGAAGTGATGAAACGGAATACATTTATTTACGGATTGGAACATTTAATCGATTAGGAGATGACAAGATGAGACTCGCTTTAATTGCACATGATAAAAAGAAAGATGATTTAATACAATTTGTTACGGCGTATAAAGAAACACTTGAAAAACATGAATTATATGCGACAGGTACGACAGGCTCGCGAATTGAGGCAGAAGTGGGCATAGACATTCACCGTTTCAAATCAGGCCCTCTTGGGGGCGATCAGCAAATTGGCTCGGCCATAGCAGATAATCTGATGGATATGGTCATTTTCTTTCGAGATCCATTAACTGCACAACCTCATGAGCCTGATGTTACGGCATTGATTCGACTATGTGATGTATATCAGATTCCTCTTGCTACAAATATGGGGACCGCTGAAGTTCTGTTAAAAGGAATCGAACAAGGGTTTTTAGATTGGCGCTTGTTGGAAGATCGACGTGCACGCTAAGCGGAAATTGAAGATAGGGATTACGTGTTATCCAACTGTCGGAGGTTCGGGGGTTGTAGCAACCGAACTGGGAAAAAAGCTGGCTGAGAGAGGGCATGAAATTCATTTTATTACGTCAAGTATGCCATTCCGCTTGAAAGGTTTTTATCATTCAGTAACGTATCATGAAGTCGAAGTGAACAATTACTCCGTCTTTCAATATGCCCCGTATGACATTGCCCTAGCAAATAAGATGGCTGAAGTGATTGTGGATGAAGACTTAGATGTGTTGCATATGCATTATGCGATTCCGCATGCTGTTTGTGCTATTTTGGCTCGAGATATGTCAAAGCGTAACGTCGGAATTGTTACAACGTTACATGGAACAGACATCACCGTGTTAGGTGTCGACTCCTCTTTGAAAGGTGCGATTAAATACGGTATTGAGAGATCGGATATTGTGACGGCAGTTTCTAGATCCCTAGCGGAACAAACCTATGAATTAATACAGCCAAATAAAACGATTGAAACAACCTACAACTTTATCGATACCGCTGACTACTATCCTCAAGACGTAATTCATCTACGTGAAATCTTAGGAATTCTACCAGAAGAGAAAGTTCTGTTACATGTATCCAATTTCCGGAAAGTGAAACGTGTGCAAGATATCGTAAAATCCTTTATCTATGTTCGTAAACAAATGCCTTGTAAACTCATTTTAGTCGGGGATGGACCTGAACGGCACCCAATCCTTGAAGAGGTAAAAGGAACACCATATGAAAAGGATATTCTTTTTTTAGGTAAGCAAGAAAATGTGGCTGAGCTGTATGCACTGGCGGATTTATTTTTATTGATGTCAGAGAAAGAATCATTCGGTCTTGTTTTATTAGAAGCAATGGCTTGCGGTGTACCGTGTATCGGCACGAACATCGGTGGTATTCCAGAAGTCATCGATCATAATAAGAATGGCTTTATTGTAGAGTTGGGAGCAGTTGAAAAAGCAGCTCTATATATCGTAGAAATCCTATCGAACGAAAATAAATATCATCGATTTAGTGAACAGGCACTTCAAACTGTGACGGAGAAGTTCAGTATGGACACCATTGTTGATCAATACGAAAGCTATTATTACCAGGTGGCCTACGATGAAGAGTAGATGGCCTGCTGCTTTTCAAGTAATCGACGCCTTAGAGAGACAAGGCTTTGAAGCTGTCGTTGTCGGTGGAGCCGTTCGAGATTATTTGCTCGACAAACGTGTAAAAGATTACGACGTAGCAACAAGTGCGACGCCAGAAGAAGTCAAACGCGTGTTTACTCGAACCATTGATACAGGAATTGCACATGGGACAGTTACCGTACTTATGGGGCAACCTGTAGAAGTCACCACATTCCGTGTTGAAACGGAATATACTGATTTTAGAAGACCGGATACTGTGCAATTTGTCCGAAATTTAAAAGATGATTTAGCACGCCGTGATTTTACAATTAATGCAATGGCGTTAACGAAAGAAGATCAGTTGATTGATTATTACGGCGGAAAAGTGGACCTTGAGCAGAATGTCATACGTGCGGTGGGAGAAGCGGAGAAGCGGTTCTCAGAAGATGCTTTACGCATTTTACGTGGTATCCGGTTTACTAGTCAACTGGGCTTTTGCATCGAGAATCAAACCGATATAGCGATGAAACAGTGTGCGGCTCTTTTGACGCATATTGCAAAAGAACGTGTCAAACAAGAACTTGACCGAATCTGGACGAGTGCGAATCCCGAGAAGGCTCTGCGCTACTTAAGGCAAGAGGAACTGAATAAAGCTTTGCCAGGTGATTGGCAAGTCCTACCGTCACTAACAAAAGGATTTTTAACAGCCTCCCTAGGTTGGGCTTGGTATCACGCGTTTCAACCGTCCAGAATCGACCTACCATTTTCAAATGTAGAAAAGAAACTCATTCAAGAAACAAACGAAGTGATTGAACGTATTCATACGTATGGATGGACATATGAAGCAGTGTTTGGATTTTCTAAAGAATCTGTCCTGGTAAGCCATGTCGTTTTTAGTGAAGCCTCTCCTTTTTATACGGATGAAGAGGTCGAAAGTTGGCTGACAAAAGCACCTCTCCGGAGTCTCATCGACTTGTCCGTTTCAGGTCGTGAGTTGATCGAGTGGAGTGCAGCAAAACAGGGTCCATGGATTCGGACGCTGCAACAACAAATTGCACAACAAATCCTTCAAGGTCATTTAGAAAATACACAACCAGCAATCAAAGATTGGATGAAGAAGAATGACACCGAAACAACAAATTTTAGAAACTCTTAGAAATGCATCAGCACCCATTTCTGGAGAACAGCTTTCCACACAACTCTCCATTTCAAGAACAATGGTGTGGAAGCATATCCAATCACTCCTTGATGAAGGATACGATATAGAGGCTATTCGGAAAAAGGGCTACGTGCTCAACAAACTGCAAGAACCTCTTTCGGAAAATACCCTTACACCCTACCTTGAAACGGAAACCTATGCTCGTCAACTTATGATTTTAGAGAGTTGTTCGTCCACTCAAAAAGTGGCCAAAGAGTGGCTCGTCACGAACTCCTTTGATGGCATGTTGATCGTAAGTGAAGAACAGACGGAAGGAAAGGGACGATTGAATCGTTCCTGGAACTCTACAAAAGGTAAGGGATTATGGATGAGTTGGGTCATAAAACCTGCAATTCTTCCCCATGAGGCACCTCCCATTACACTTGTCGCTGCGCTCGCGATTGCTCATGCGATTGAACAAATCACTACATTGCAAGTGGATATTAAATGGCCGAATGATTTGTTGATTGACGGGAAAAAAGTAGGAGGGATACTTACCGAATTGCAGTCAACGCCGGAACAAATTGAAGCCATTATTTTGGGGATTGGATTGAATGTCAATCATCAACAAGAGGATTTTGAGGAATCCATACAAAAGATTGCGACATCACTTGCTATACATCATGAAACGCCTATCTACCGCTCGCAATTACTAGCGGAAATTGCGCTTCAATTAGAGGTGGCTATCCGTCAGTTTGAGAAGGAAGGTTTTGCACCATTTCGTGAGCGGTGGATTCGGCACTCTCCAATGATCGGGCAACATGTTACTGCCCAGACTGTTCGTGAAACCATTCAAGGAGTGGCTGTTGGAATTAATGAGTACGGGGCTTTGTTAGTAGAAACTTCTCAAGGCGTCATCCCCTTGTTTTCAGGTGATGTTACACTCAGTAAGCGGAAATTGGATTTTTAATAAGACTGTGATACACTCAATTTGGACAGTATCCACTGGAACTGTACCTTGCAGGACTCATGAATTGAACGACATGACTCGCCTTGATCTTTAAAAAGACAGGGACGGAAAAAACCTCACATGGAATTTTTCTGCCCTTGCGTCTTGTCGCAAGGGCTATTATAGGTTTTTTCCTCTTATTAAAAGGAGGAGCTAAACATGAAAACAACGATGGACTTTCGGAAGATGAAAGAGAACAATGAAAAAATAGTCATGGTCACGGCCTATGATTTTCCGGCTGGTCGAGCAGCAGAAAATGCGGGAGTGGATATTATTTTAGTGGGTGATTCGCTCGGAATGGTTGTTCTCGGGTATGACAATACAGTGGCAGTCACAATGGATGATATGGTTCATCACGGGAAAGCAGCGAGGCGAGGAGCCCCGAATACGTTTCTCGTTGTGGATATGCCGTTTGGCGTGTGTCACTTAAGCACGGATATTGCGCTTTTGCATGCTATCCGCCTTATGCAAGAAACAGGCGCACAAGCTGTTAAAATCGAAGGTGCGGGCGATATGCTTCCACTTATTCAAAAATTAACGGCCGCCGGAATTCCTGTGGTCGCACATTTAGGATTGACACCACAAACTGCAGGGGTATTAGGAGGATTCAAAGTTCAGGGAAAAACAGCCTCAGCAGCAAAACAGCTTCTCGAAGACGCGAAACGTCTTGAAGAAGCTGGCGCATTTATGATTGTGCTTGAGTGTATTCCGCATCAACTTGCTTCAGAAGTATCCATTCATGTTGTGGTACCAACCATTGGTATAGGAGCAGGAAAAGGAGCAGATGGTCAAGTCCTTGTTTATCATGATTTAGTAGGGTACGGGGAGCATCATGTTCCTAAATTTGTAAAACAGTACAGTCACATTTTTCCTTTAATCGAGGGAGCGATTCGCACTTATACGCAAGAAGTAAAAAATGAGCAGTTTCCTAGTGAAGTGCATCAGTTTACGATGAAAGAAGAAGAACGACTCGCCCTATATGGAGGAAAACAATGAAGATTTTGACGAGTAAACAACAAGTGCGCGAGTGGCGAAAAAGCCTGTCAGGCTCTCTCGGATTTGTTCCTACGATGGGCTATCTACACGAAGGTCATGCCGAGCTGTTAAAACAATCCGTTGCACAATGTGATAACACCTTGTTAAGCATTTTTGTAAATCCCACTCAATTCGGACCTAATGAAGATTTGGATCGGTATCCTAGAGATTTTGAACGGGACACACAACTAGCAAAAGAAATTGGTGTGGATGCCATATTTTATCCTTCTGCAGAAGAAATGTATAGTGTGCAAACATCGATTACCTTTGATAGTGGAAAAATGGCCGATGCCCTTTGTGGTAAAAGTCGTCCGGGTCATTTTGATGGTGTCCTTCAAGTGGTCACCAAATTATTTCATATCGTACAACCAGATGATGTTTTCTTTGGCCAAAAAGATGCGCAACAATTAGCTCTCATCGAATCTTTAGTTGAAGCATATGATTTTCCGCTACACGTACACCGTGTTGCGACTGTACGAGAGGCAGATGGGCTTGCGAAGAGTTCGCGTAATGTTTACCTCTCGGAGGCCGAGAGGCAAGAAGCCCCGATAATTTATCAAGCACTGCAGGAAGCTAAGGAGCTCTACTTGCAAACGGACTCTCGTGAGAAAGCACTTGCTCATGCGCGTGAAGTGATTTCTACGAAGACGAGTGGAACGATTGATTATATAGAGCTACTTAGCTACCCGAACTTGAATGAAAGAGAGAGCGCATCAACGATGATTTTAGCAACCGCTGTCTTTTTCTCCAAAGCGCGATTAATTGATAATTTAATAATAGAAAGAGTGCGTACCCATGCTTAGAATGATGTTAAATAGTAAAATTCACCGAGCCACTGTGACAGAAGCTGATTTAAATTACGTGGGAAGTATTACAATTGATCAGGATTTACTCGATGCAGTCGGTATGTTACCGAATGAAAAAGTCCATGTTGTCAATAATAACAATGGTGCCCGATTTGAGACGTATATTATCGCAGGTACCCGTGGCAGTGGAGTTATCTGTGTAAACGGTGCGGCTGCCCGTCTTGTACAAAAAGGCGATGTCGTCATCATCCTGTCTTACGTATACATGATGAATGAAGAAGCGAAGACCCATAAACCAACTGTTGCTATCATGAATCAAGACAACTCGATTCGTGAAATGCTTAATTACGAGCCAGAAGCAACTATCCTTTAATCAACAAACGCCATTTCTCTAGGAGAGTGGCGTTTTTATGTTACAATTTGATGGAATCTATAAGTACTGTGAGTGAATCAAATGAATGACAAATATGCAGTAGTGGATATTGAAACTACGGGGAGTTCTCCGAAAAATGGAGACCGCATCATCCAAATCGGCATTGCACGAATTGAAAATGGAGAGGTTGTGTCCACTTATTCGAGTTTCGTTAATCCTGAGAAAAAAATCCCCCCCTTTATTCAAGAGTTGACGGGTATTTCCAATGATCATGTTCAAAATGCCCCATTATTTGCAGAGATTGCAGAGGATATCTATAGAGAATTGGAAGGGACGGTATTTGTAGCTCACAATGTAAACTTTGATTTTCCTTTTTTACAGGGAGAATTGAAACGGTTGCAGCTTCCATTATTAAAAAATAAAAAAGCGGATACAGTCGAATTTGCTCGATTGATGTTCCCGACTGCCCTTAGCTATAAGTTAAGTGAAATCACACTTGAACTAGGAATCGAATTATCTCATGCTCATAGAGCAGATGCTGACGCTTACGCGACAGCTGAGTTATTTTTAGCATGTTGCAGAAAACTAGAAACGCTTTCTCAAGTAACCATCAAACAATTACATAAACGGTGTTTCCGGTTAAAATCTCACCTTGCCCCCTTGTTTTTTGAAGCGCTAAAAAAAGCAGATCGCCTGGTAACAACTACGAATCCAACCGAAGAGGTCGTAACTTCTGCAGAGTTCCCATCTTATCCTGAAACAATCGAGGAGAAAGTGACATTGTTGCGAGAAGTCTATTCGACAGTAGAACAACGGCCGTCTCAATTTGATTATATGGATACCGTGAAACAAGCTCTTGACACCCGATCTGAAATTGCTCTTGAAGCAGAAACGGGCATTGGGAAAACCATTGGCTACTTAGTCCCTTCACTGGCACATACTCAATCCACAGGGAAGAAGATAATCATTTCAACGTATACAAATACATTGATGGATCAATTAGTTGAAGGAGAGCTTGCTAAATTACAGTCAGTCTATCTTCATTCGTTTACTGTCGCCAAACTTAAGTCGTTTACCCATTATTTAGATAGAGGACTTTTGGCAATGCGTTTAGACTCACCTGATGAATCTTATGATGAATCATTTTCACTCATGCAAGTTTTAGTCTGGTTGACAGAGACAAAGACCGGAGATTTGTCCGAGTTGAATACGACAGGTGCTGGTCAACTCACCCTCGATAAACTTAGAAAGCAAAGACGTACGCCTGGTATTCAAGGGGATTTTTATGAACAAATTGTAGAAAAGGCTAAACAAGCAAGTATCATCGTGACCAATCATGCCATGCTTGTACATCATCCTGAGAGTCTACAATTTATCCAGTCCGATGTTGATGCATTAATTGTTGACGAAGCACATCATTTCTTAACAGCAGTTCAAAGTGCGAGTGAAAAAGCCATTTCATTTACGGATTGGAAATATTTATTTAGCCAATTCGGATTTCATGAAGCAACACAAGTCGGCTTTAAATTAGCACAGATTTTAGGATCAAATAAAGACCTCCTGCGAATAGCACAGCGTCTTGAGCTTGTTAATCATTTGTTTGATGAGCTGATCAGTCAGTTATCGAATACCGTTGGAAAAACGAAATCTAGTTATGGCTCCTCAAAAGTGACAGTCCCTTTAAGCGGAACACAAAATCTTTTTGTGGATTTCAGCAAAGAAGTCAATGAAGTTGTTCAGAAATTTGAGGAACTTTTATATCGTTACCCAGTGGACAATGTTATTGTACGTGAAGAAGTGAATTACTGGATTCGAGAACTTCGAACGGTTGCGTACGACTGGGAAGAATTCATGACTCATCTGGAGAGTCAAGCAAGTTGGCTGGATGCGGATAAACGAAGTATCCCAAGCTCATTTATTTTTAGGCAACGTCAATTGGACTGGAAAGAGGAAATCGAACGAAGTCTCACACCATATCGCGGGAAAAGCTCCATCATATGGACGTCAGGCACATTGACCGTACCGAATCATCCTTGGTTTATACTCGATCAATTGCATTTGCCAAAAGATACACCTCTTCGCAAATTTTATGCACAGGAATCGTTCTACTCGGGTGCACGCGTATTTGTAGTCAATGATGTACCTGATGTCACGCAAGTGGATCAAACGACATTTATTGAATCCATTGCAGACGTCATTATACAAACGGTCCAAGCTTCACAAGGTAGAACCTTTGTGTTATTCACATCTCAAGACATGTTAAGAAAAACGGTGGAATTAATTGAAGACAGCGGCCTACTTGAAGATTATTTATTTATTGCTCAAGGGATGAATGCAGGCAGCAAAATGAGGATGCTTCGAACATTCCAGCGTTTCCAAAAAGCCATACTATTTGGTACGACAACCTTCTGGGAAGGTGTTGACGTTCCAGGGGAAGCCTTATCAACCATCATCATGGTGCGTCTTCCATTTACGAATCCGGATGATCCCTATTTTAAGCAAAAAGCAGCAAGGTTAACTGCGGAAGGGGAAAATCCTTTTTCCAAACTGTCATTACCTGAAGCCATCATTCGATTTAGACAAGGATTTGGTCGACTCATAAGAAATTCGGAAGAAAAAGGTGCGTTCATCATTCTCGACCGTCGAATCCAAACAAAGTCCTATGGGCGTGAATTTTTAGTAGCTATACCAAATGTGCCAAAAGAAGAACTTTCCACGCAAAGCATGGTCGAGACTCTGGAATCTTGGTATAATAGCTAAGTAATTTGTAGAAAGCAGGGAAGCGAATGGAATCAAAAATTGAAATCATTCAAACAGTGACGATTGAGTATCAACCTGACCTATATAAAGTAATCGATGCTTTAAATCGTAGCTTAAAGAGAGACAATCTCATGTTCGGTTTAGCGCTGGATCAACAAGATCAATCAAAAGCGGTCTTTACCATTTACCGCACATGAAGAAATGGATGATATCGATACTCATCATCGGTGCTGTCTCTATATTTTCAGGAATCGGCATTCTCTATACGTTAGCTAAAAATCCACAAGATGCGGAATTTGAGAAAGTCACAAAGCTTGTACAGGATCAACAGTTAATCCAAGAGATAGAATCCGTTTATTCCTACAATAGTGTCAAAAGTTATATTACGGTCATCGGAAAGACAAGTGAAGAAGAACATGTTGCTTACTTAGTAGACAAAGAAAATTATCAATCCGCATTTGAAGTGAAACTCTCAACAGGTGTCACGAAAGAACATGCGGAAGAACTGGTATCACAAAATCAGGCAGTAAAAGAAATCTTATATACAAAGCTAGGATATGAAGAAGTCGGTCCTGTATGGGAAGTCACATATGTCAATGCAGAGGATGCGCTAAGTTATACCTACGTGAATTTTATAACAGGTGACTGGTGGAAACGTATCTCGAATTTATAAGTTGGAGGCTACTATGAAAAAAATTTTAATTAATCAAATGCCTAACATGATAGGCGAAGATGTGAAGCTCGGCGCGTGGATCGCAAATAAACGCTCAAGCGGAAAAATCGCGTTTTTACAATTACGTGATGGCACGGGGTTTGTTCAAGGGGTTGTCGTGAAAGCTGATGTTGGCGAAGAGATTTTCCAGCAAGCGAAATCACTGACACAAGAATCATCCGTCTATGTAACAGGAACGGTCACTGCGGACGAGCGAAATAGCTTTGGCTGTGAAATTCAGGTTACATCGATTGAACTGATTTCTGAAGCGGTCGACTTCCCAATCACACCAAAAGAACATGGAACAGAGTTCCTTATGGACAACCGTCATGTGTGGCTCCGCTCACGTAAACAACACGCTATTATGAAAATTCGAAATGAGATCATTCGTGCAACTTACGAATTCTTTAATAACGAAGGATTCGTTAAAATGGATCCTCCAATCTTGACAGGTTCTTCGCCAGAAGGTACGTCTGAACTATTTGCGACAAAATACTTTGACGAAGATGCGTATCTTTCGCAGTCTGGTCAACTTTATATGGAAGCTGCTGCAATGGCTATGGGAAAAGTATTTTCATTCGGTCCAACATTCCGTGCAGAGAAATCAAAAACACGTCGTCACTTAATTGAGTTTTGGATGATTGAACCTGAGATGGCGTTTGTCGAATTTGACGAGAGCTTGGAAGTGCAAGAAAACTATGTATCCTATATCGTTCAAGCCGTTTTGAAGAACTGTAAGCTTGAACTTGAGCGACTGGGACGTGATGTAGCCAAACTTGAAAACATCACTGCGCCATTCCCACGTATTTCTTATGACGATGCGATTGAATTCTTGCACAAACAAGGTTTCGATGACATTCAGTGGGGGGATGATTTTGGGGCCCCACATGAAACGGCGATTGCAGAAGCGTATGATAAACCTGTATTCATTACTCATTATCCGATTGGAATCAAACCGTTCTATATGCAACCGCACCCAGAACGTGACGATGTAGTTTTATGTGCGGATTTAATTGCACCTGAAGGATATGGAGAAATCATTGGTGGATCCGAGCGTATTTATGACTATGAACTAATGAAACAACGTATCAAAGAGCATAATTTAGATGAAGAAGCGTACAAGTGGTACTTAGATTTAAGTAAATATGGAGCTGTACCACACTCAGGCTTTGGACTGGGATTAGAAAGAACTGTGGCATGGATTAGTGGTTCCGAACATGTTCGGGAATCGATTCCATTTCCACGACTATTAAATCGTTTATATCCTTAAGGAGGCGACGTATGGGTTACCCAACTAGCCGCCTGGAACAATGGATGAAGCAGGGAAATGTTATCATTTCCCAGCTTTTTTTTACTCATTACCGGGCGTTACAAATTAGTGATCTAGAAGCGATGATCGTGTTGCATCTGGTTTCTTTCCAAGCAAAAGGAATTGATTTTCCTACACCTTCCGAGATTTCCGAACGCATGGAAATTTCGGACCAACAAGTCGCCCAGCATTTACAACGCTTGATGCAAAAAGGATTTTTACTGATTGAGAAATCTACCAATGAGAAGATGATAGAAGAAACCTATATACTCTATCCTTTATGGGAACGTTTGATAGACCAATTAGAAAAAATCCGGACAGATCAACAGGATCAGCGTTTGAAAAATGAGACGGGGGAACTTTTCCGCATTTTTGAAGAGGAGTTCGGACGTATCTTTACGCCACTTGAATATGAAACCATTTCAAAATGGCTGGATGAAGACGGTCACCCACCAGAAGTCATCCGACAAGCTTTAGTGGAAGCCGTCCTTGCTGAGAAAAAAAGTCTAAAATACATCGATCGTATTTTATTTGAATGGAAGAAGAAAAACTTAAAGACTATTCAAGATGTTCAAAAACATGCAGAAAATTTTCATAAATACACCGTAAAGACAGAACCAGTGAAAAGGCCAACAGCCAAGGTGCCATTTTATAACTGGTTAGAAGAGAGGGAGTAAGATGTTATCAAAAGCACGCTGGCTTGAAGCATTGGACAAGATGAATGAGATGTTTCCAGACGCGCATTGCGAATTGGTACATAAAAATCCATTTGAACTCGTCATAGCGACACTCCTTTCCGCTCAGTGTACAGATGTACTTGTCAATCGAGTGACGAAAGATTTGTTTCAGAAATATCAAAGTCCAGAAGATTATTTGGCTGTGGATGTAAGTGAACTTGAACAAGACATCAAGTCGATTGGACTTTACCGTAATAAAGCGAAAAACATTCAAAAATTATCACAAATGCTGATCGATGAGTTTGGGGGAGTCGTCCCTGCCGATCGAGATACATTAACGAAGTTACCTGGAGTCGGGAGAAAGACAGCAAATGTAGTGGTATCAGTTGCTTTTGATATTCCAGCTCTAGCTGTTGATACGCATGTAGAACGTGTATCAAAACGTCTTGGCTTATGCAAGTGGAAAGATAACCCGCTTCAAGTAGAAGAAATGTTGATGAAAAAAACGCCGATTGAACGCTGGTCACAAGCGCATCATCAAATGATATTTTTTGGAAGATACCATTGCAAAGCACAAAATCCAAACTGTCCGGAGTGTCCGCTTTTATATATGTGTCGTGAGGGACAAAAACGAATGAATCGCATGAAAAAATAGCAGCGGCTAATGCCGCTGCTATTTTTATTGTCCATCTGTAGAATCTGTGTCGCTATCTTCTGAACCTGGATCTGGCTCTGTTGGTTCGTCGGGTTCTGTCGATTCATCTGGGTTGTCTGTTGAATCCTCAGAGCCTCCTGATTCACCATCACCGTTTCCATTTCCATTGCCGTTACTACCTCCATTGCCATTTCCTTGACCTGGCTGATTTTCTGGATTTTCTTCAGTTGGTTCTTCTTCAACTGGTTCTTCTTCCTCTTCTTGTGCAATCGTAATCGACACAGTAGCAGGGGAACTAGTAATTCCATCTGCAGAAGCAACAACAGAGAACGTATAGGTATTACCAGGTTGAAGATCTTGAACAATCAGTCCGAGTTGAGTCGTTGTATCAAGTTCTTGGGAACCGCCGTCATTGACACGGGCTGTCACCGTAAACTCGATTTCATCTTCCACACCTTCTGGTGCCTCGTAACCCCAGCTAAGCGTCGCAGAGGCAGACGATTCATCATAGTCCGCTGATAAGCCAGTCGGCGCTGGAAGCTCTGTTAACTCAAATTCTTCCGATACAGCTGTAGGTTCCGAACCGCGAACAAATAATTCTGTCCGTTTTAGGTTGTTAGGTGTATAGGCACTTGCTAGTTGAAGAGGGGAAGTTCCCACTTCAATCGTTGCCTCGACGACCGAATTAGGTCGGCTGAACGTACCTGCATTTGCTGAAATCGTAGACATAATTTCTTTAAACATCAGTTGAGGAACTCGTCGCTCTTCTGAAGAGGTCATTGGCTCACTTCGTTTGGCGTTTCCAGACCAAATGGCTACAGAATAATCTGTCGAATACCCAGCAAACCAAGTGTCTGGGAAAGCTCCAGATGGCAAGTCATATTTTGCATACTCATCTTCACTGTAGTTAGATGTTCCGGTTTTACCAGCTAAATCGATTCCTGGTACAGCTGCTGTACGACCTGTTCCATTTTCATTTTCCAGAACATCGCGGAGCATATCTGTTACCATATAAGCTGTTGAGTCTTTCATGACAGGCTCTAACTCATTTTTCAAAACATCTTCAGTTTGACCATCACGGTAAACAATTTTGTTAATAGCAAATGGTTCGGCATGATATCCTCCGTTAGCAAAAGCACCATATGCCCCTGCTAACATAATCGGGGAAATACCTTCAATACCACCTAGAACAGATGATTCGTAGACATTCTCGACATTAAATCCAAATCGATTAATAAAATCACGAGAGTTCGATAAGCCTACCTCTTGAAGGGTTTTCACGGCAGGTGTGTTTTGAGAACGATACAGGGCTTCACGCATCGTCATTACACCTAAATAACGACCAGAGAAGTTTCGAACGACTTGATCAGAATTCGAGTACGTTATTTCCTCATCGACTACGGTATGGCCGGTTGACCAATTTAAATTCTCTACAGCAGGCCCATACGCTAGTAGTGGCTTCATAGTGGAACCCGGTTGGCGATCTTTGTTGTCATATGCATAGTTCCAACCACGGTTGGAATAGTTTCGAGCTCCCCCAGCTGCCACTAAAGCACCTGATTTTGGATCTACTACCGCAATACCTGCTTGTTGTTTTTCTGTCGCGTAGAGACCAGAGTTAATCACATTTTCAACTTTTGATTGGATGCCAGGGTCAAGTGTTGTGTGAACAGTAATTCCTTCTGAAAGAAGGGAAGGGTCAATTTTATTTAATTCGCTTTCAACGATATCAATAAATGCTTCATAACGAGTCACACTTGATGCTTGACGCTCTTCTTCAGGAATTAAGGTTTCTGTTACCGGGACAGCTTTAGCAGCTTCTTCTTCTTCAGCAGTGATCTTCCCGTGCATTTCCATTAAATGAAGAACAGTATTGCGGCGCTTTTCTGCAAGTTCAGGATTCGTGAATGGGTTGTAATTATTTGGACTTTGCGGAATTCCAGCTAACATCGCCATTTCGTGTAGCTCTAACTCATTCAATTCTTTCCCATAAAAATACTCAGATGCTGTTCCGAAACCATAGTTCCGTCCAGACATGAGAATTTTATTAAAGTACATTTCAAAGATTTCTTCTTTTTCATACTGTCTTTCAAGCTGGAACGCAAGCCAAGCTTCCTGTGCTTTCCGCTTCAGTGTCTTCTCATTTTGTAAAAAAGAGTTCTTAACTACTTGTTGTGTAATTGTAGACGCACCTTGAGCTCCAAAGCCTTGAGTCACGTTTGCGAGAACGGCTGATCCAAGACGTAAGAAATCCATTCCCATATGATCATAAAAGCGGACATCTTCTGTAGCAAGAATTGCATCTTCCATCTGTTGAGGGATATCCGTATAATTTACATAAATGCGGTTTTCTGTACCTGATTTGTAAAAAGGTTCCCCATTTTTATCTAAAAATGTTGATGAAATCGGATCTTTCAAAGATGCTTCATCCAGTTCGGGTGCAGAGCTTGCGTAATACACAAATAAGCCTAGTCCACTTAATAATCCTATAAGTCCGATTGCGACAAGAGCCAAAAAGATTTTTTTGACCATGCCACCTTTGGCCACTTTTTTCTTTCCTTTTTGTTTTGCTTTTTGTTGTTCTAATCTTCGTTGTTGTCGAGATCGTTGTTCATTCGCCACGAGCTCCATCCTCACTTTCTTTGTTAACCAAATAACTATCTACAGCGTCTAGATAGGGAATACGTGGAGTAAAACCTGCACGTATTTCTACTGCATTTTTTTCAAATTCTTCAAGAGTAATTGACTTACGCCCACCAGATTCCATTCGAGACCAAAAATCATACAGTTGTGGAAAGGGTAATAGAAAATATCGATCGAGTTGTTGGAAAGAAACGAGTAAAAAAGTGATTCCTTGTTGTTCATCCACTTGTTTCATATGTTCCACTTGATGGATGTGAACATTCTTCAATGGAAAGGATGTCGTGTTTTTCGTTTCTTTCGCTTCGAAATCAATATATCTTCCTTTATAAACACCATTATAATCTGTCGTGGAAGGGGTGCGGTAATAGGCTTCCCGAATAACAGCTCGGGAGCGTCCTGGATAATCGACTTGAACAATCTGAATCGGAATTGGTTTTTTATGCACAACCGCTAGATGATGCGCTAGGTAGTATTCGTTACTTTCATTCAATTCATCCTCTAACGTTTTTCCCCGATTGCCAAAGGTATAATCCTTTTTTTTTGGTTTCTTTTGTTTTTGAACTGGCTGATACTTTTTACCATTGGGGTAACGTATCGTCATCACCATCACCTCTGTGCATTAGTTTAGCACATTCTCATAGACGACAGACAAAAGAACAATGTTTCATTCGAATATACGTTCGCAAAAGTAGTAGGGATCTTCGGAATTTGCTATGATAGGAACAAGGAGTGAGAACAGTGCGCTTACAACAAATCAATCGAGATTTATTAGATGAATGTCATCAGTGTATCTCGCGCTTTGAATCCATGCGAGAATTAGATGCAGTGGCCGATTTTTATAAAGAAGTACGGCCTCATACATTAGAATTTGATCAACTGATAGCCGAATGGAAAGAACTTGCGATTGAGTATATAAATGAACATCAACCAAAATATGTGCATTTGTCACAAATTGAATCTGCAGAGGAACAGATGAAACAGTTTATCGTTCAGTCGTTTTACAAAGAGACGAGCAAAAAAAGATTTTACCAAAGCATCCATGCAGCAATTTATACATTAGAAACCATACAGACGGAACTAAAAGGAGGTCTGTCATGACATCCGTATCCGCATTACTCGATGAATGGGTCATAGATCCACGTAAGAAACAACAAATACAATCCATTCATGTTATTGAACCACGCGAATCACAGACAGTGCCTTTTCCTGAAGATCTAAATGAAACTATTAAAGCTGCCCTGACATCACGAGGTATCACAGAACTTTATACACATCAAGCAAGTTCCTATCTTCATGCGCGAAATGGGAATTCTATTACAACGATTACACCTACCGCTTCAGGCAAGTCACTTTGCTATCATCTTCCGGTTCTTCAATCCATCGCAGAAGACCCCAAAAGTCGAGCTATTTACTTGTTTCCCACAAAAGCTCTGGCACAAGATCAAAAGAGTGATTTGAATCATTTAATTGAAGCCACTGGCATGCCAATTGGTAGCTACACATATGATGGCGACACAGAACCGGGAATCCGCCGAAAAGTCCGGACAAATGGAAATATCATTTTAACGAATCCAGACATGTTACATTCAGGCATTCTGCCTCATCATACGAAGTGGGTAGCTATGTTTGAAAACTTAAAATACATTATTGTCGACGAGATGCATACGTATAAAGGGGTATTTGGTACCCACGTGGCTCACGTTTTGCGTCGGTTACGTCGAATCTGTCAGTTCTATGGAAGCAATCCCGTATTTATCTGCACGTCAGCAACCATTCGGAACCCTAAGGAACTTGCAGAAAAACTAACCAACACCACACATACCTTGATAGATAATAACGGTGCTCCATCTGGAACGAAATATTTCCTGTTTTACAATCCACCGGTTATTCATCCCACATACAACGTACGAAGAAGTGCTGTATTAGAAGTTAGAGATCTCGCAGAGGAATTGTACAAAAAAGGCTTGCAAACCATTATTTTTGGCAAGAGTCGTGTGCGAGTGGAAATGCTCGTGACTTATTTAAAAGCTCTAGTAAGTAAGAAACTAAATGATAAAAGTATTCGTGGGTACCGAGGAGGCTATTTGCCTTCGGAACGACGCGAAATTGAGAAAGGGCTCCGGAACGGAGAAATTCGTACAGTGGTTAGCACGAATGCACTTGAACTTGGAGTGGATATTGGCCAATTGCAAGTGTGCATTATGACAGGATATCCCGGCAATGTGGCAAGTGCGTGGCAGCAGGCGGGTCGTGCGGGTCGACGTCAAGGAGAATCATTAGTTATTTATGTAGCCCAGTCTACAGCACTTGATCAATATGTTGTGGATCACCCCGACTATCTGCTCGGACAGTCACCAGAAGAAGTTCGTATCTTTCCGGAAAACATGCTGATTTTAATGGACCATATGAAGTGTGCAGCCTTTGAATTGCCATTTTCTAAAGACGAGCATTATGCAGAATTTTATTCGGAACCACTGCTGGATTTTCTAAAAGAAGAAAATGTGGTTCTTCAAACAGCAAACAAATGGCACTGGATGGCGGAAAGTTTCCCGGCAAGTAATATTTCTTTGCGTTCAGCTTCTCAAGACAATGTCATCATAGTGGATCAAACCACTCCTACAGAGACACGTGTCATTGGAGAGATGGACTTATTTAGTGCAATGACACTTCTTCATGAAGAAGCGATTTATTTACATCAAGGCGCACAGTTTCAAGTAGAAGTATTAGATTGGGATGAAAAGAAAGCGTATGTCACGGAAGTCGACGTGGATTATTTTACAGATGCCAATATTGCCGTGGAAATGAAAGTAATCTCGAATGACCGTTCAAAACAGAGTGGTCGAGTGGAACTACAATTTGGTGACATTATAGTTCTCGCGCATCCGACTTTATTTAAGAAAATTAAATTCGATACACATGACAACATTGGATCAGGTCCCATCAACCTACCACCACTTGAATTGCATACGAGTGCAGTATGGGCTACTTTTGAGAAACCACAGCAAGCAAATACCCATCTGTTTGCCGATGCGATGGTCGGGGCAGCGTATGCACTTCATTCATTTATTCCACTTTTTTTAGATTGCGATCACAAGGATGTTCATGTCGTGCCGCAAATTAAATCTGTTCTGGATGAGAAACCGACCTTCTTTATTTACGATAGTTACCCGGGAGGTATTGGTCTTGCAGAGCGTATGATGGACCGTTTTGAGGAACTTGTGGAAGAAAGCATTGAACAAATTTCCGTCTGTCCTTGTTTAGATGGGTGTCCTGCCTGCATCGGAGCACAAGAAGCCAATATTGGACTGAAACAAGAAGTAATAGCGTTACTAAACGAACTGGTGCGTGCATAACATGTCCTACGAAAAAAAATTACTTGCGATGAAAGGGTTATTAAAAGAATCGAGATCACCTGCACCTGTTGCTAAAGAAGAGACTACTCTTTACCGCTCAGAACCGATTGAGTCCTGGAAAGAAGCGGGAATCGAGTATTGTACGAATGAATATGGTGCTTATTATGTGAAACGTGATTTCTTTTCCTTCGAGCATGTCCATGGGAATAAACCACTTGGGGATATCTTGCCGCTTGTGCGGTATGCGCAGCGACTGTTTGAAGGACACCCACTCACACCTATAGAAGAAAGCACCATCTACTTTTACGACACGGAAACGACAGGTTTAAAGGGCGCTGGAGTTCAAATCTTTTTGAATGGATTTATAGAACGTGGAGATTTTGGTTATGCGGTTACACAATATCTCCTTGCCTCGCCTGGTGAAGAAGCCGCACTCCTGCATGCCTTGCCTATTCAATCAGGAGATACATTAATCACTTATAATGGGAAAAGTTTTGACCTACCACAACTCGAAGTACGTTGGACGATGAATAGAAAATCCTTGCCTCCATTTCCTACTGTTCACCAGATCGATCTACTTCATGGTAGCAAACGCTTATGGAAAGGTCAGCAAGACCGGTATAAACTGCAGGATATGGAAAAGTTGCGACTCGGTTTTGAACGAGAAGACGATCTCCCAGGTCATCTCGCACCAATTGTCTACTTTGATGCGCTGAAGACGAAGAATGCAAATAACTTGCTCCGTGTGTTTGAACATAATTTGTGGGATTTAGTATCTCTTGTTGCTTTGTACCGTCAGACCCTCGAACATCTCACAGGTGAAACGAGTGGAAATTCTGCCGCAGTCGAATTGAATCTAGCCAAATGGCTGAAAGATTTAAAATTTATGCCTCATAGTGAACAGTTGTATAAAACAATTATGGAAACGTATGAGCAACAAGATATTCCCCATGCTTATTATTTTTTAGGGTTATTTTATAAAAGAAATGGAAAAGCTGAAGATGCAGTGGAACTTTTACAGACTGCTGCTACACTTTTAACAGGGAAAGAACAGTTGGAAGCATATCTTCATGCTGCAAAGATTAATGAACACCAACTGAAACGCTTTGATGAAGCACTTAAACAGATTGATCACGCGAAACGTATTCTTCTTTCAATAACTGGTGAAATGAAACGTGAAAAGCTTGCCTCCTATTTACAAGATATCAAAAAGAGAGAAGAACGGGTGAATCGTAAAAACATTTCCCGGGAAAGCGCAGGTTTCGACAAATAGATAGTTGCACATCTTTGCCTATGCTATAATAAAGCCAACTATGTATGCATGGAAGGAAGATGGATATGGCGATACAATTAACCCCTAAGGATATTTTAGAAAAAGATTTTAAAACAACAATGCGTGGATACAGTCAAGAAGAGGTAGACGCATTTTTAGATGAAATCATTAAAGATTACGAAGCGTTTGAAAAACGCATTCAAGAACTTGAAAATGAAAAGCGTGAGATACGAACACAACTTGAACAAGCACCTAAAACAGCGGCTGCGCCTCAAACATCTACAAACTTTGATATTCTGAAGCGACTATCGAATCTAGAAAAACATGTTTTCGGTTCAAAGCTTTACGAATAACAATTGTTTTTCAATCCAAAATAACGTATACTGAATGATGGCCTTCTATTCAGGCAATCGCTGCACTTCTAGGAGTGTAGAGGAAAGTCCATGCTCACACAGTTCTGAGATGACTGTAGTGTTCGTGCCTCGTGAAGTCATAAACGAGGGCAGCGCCAGCTGACGGCAGAGAAACTACCTAAGTCTTTGGATAAGGTACAGTACTCTTGAAAGTGCCACAGTGACGAAGTCTTACTGGAAACGGTAAGAGTGGAACGCGGTAAACCCCACGAGTGAGAAACCCAAATTATGGTAGGGGCATTTCCACAAAGGAATACAACGGAGTGGAAGACGGAAGTCCGTAGATAGATGATTGCCGCCCGTTCTGTACGAGGGGATTCCCCGTTTGAGTACAGGGGAGACAAAACATGGCTTATCGAATAGAAGGTTATTGATGAACAAGTACAGCTCTCCATTTCGGAGAGTTTTTTCTCTTTATAAATAATAATTTTCGACAGAGGAGGCTGGATACATGAAATTGAAATTAGTAGCAACCGCTGCAATGGGCCTAGAAGGAATTGTTGCAGACGAACTGAAAGAGCTGGGTTTTGAGACGACAACAGAGAACGGAAAAGTCTTTTTCGAAGGGGACGAAGAAGCCATCGCAAAAGCAAATATTTGGTTGCGTGTTGCCGATCGTGTCAAAATCGTCGTCGGAGAATTTCAAGCGAAGACGTTTGATCAGCTTTTTGAGCAGACTAAAGCTTTATCGTGGGAAAAGTATTTACCTGTGGACGCAAACTTTCCAGTGAGTGGGAAAAGTGTGAAATCGACACTTTACAGTGTGCCAGATTGCCAAAGTATCGTGAAGAAGGCTATTGTGGAAAGACTCAAGTCGGCATATAAGCGAATGAGCTTCTTGGATGAGTCAGGGGCGCGTTATAAGATTGAAGTCAGCATTTTAAAAGACAAAGTGATGCTTACAATGGACACCAGTGGAGCAGGCCTGCATAAAAGGGGATACCGCACAACTCAAGGGGATGCCCCTCTAAAAGAAACACTCGCAGCAGCACTTGTGAAAATTTCTAAGTGGAGTCCGCATCGTCCTTTCGTTGACCCGTTCTGTGGTTCAGGTACATTATGTATCGAAGCGGCGATGATTGGTCAAAATATCGCTCCAGGCTATAACCGAGAGTTTGACGCAGAGCACTGGTCTTGGATTAAACCAGCTGTGTGGGAAAAAGTTCGTGAGCAAGCAGACTTACAAGCGGACTACGACCAAGAATTAACCATTCTAGGAACGGATATCGACCACCGGATGATAGAAATTGCAAAGTCAAATGCTCTGGAAGCAGGATTCGGGGACATCATTGAATTCAAACAGATGCAGGCTACTGACTTTACAACGCGTCTTGAAAATGGAGTGATTGTGTCAAACCCTCCGTATGGCGAACGAATTGGTGAAGTAGAAGTGATTGAAAAGACTTTGCAAACGTTTGGAGACGTCATGCAGAGCTATCCATCATGGTCTGTCTACTTACTTTCATCAATGGAAAATTTAGAGACGATCTACGGCAAGACAGCAACGAAAAAACGAAAATTATTTAATGGGTTCATTCGCACAGACTATTATCAGTTCTGGGGTAAGAGAGTTTAGCGGTAACCACGTTTAGAAATGAGTGACAGCATGCGTAAGAATATTCCTTTTGAATTATCAAAAGATCAGTCGTTTTATCAGTCGTTATCTACATGGCTTGGGGACATCTTCTACGATGTCTTACCTGAAAATGGCTATGAGATTCGTGACGAACAAGTCTATATGGCGTTTCAAATTGAGAAAGCATTGCAAAGTAAATCTGTGTTATTTGCAGAGGCTGGCGTTGGAACAGGGAAAACGATGGCTTATTTACTTCCTTCCGTTGCCTATGCGCGATATACCGGAAAGCCTGTTATCATCGCCTGTTCTGATGAAGCATTAATTGAACAATTGATAAAACCAGAGGGCGACATTAGCCGCTTATCCGAGCTTCTGGGTTTGTCGATAGATGTTCGGTTAGCTAAATCACGCGAAGAATATTTATGTCTTCAGCGTTTAGATGAACAACGACGTGGTTTTGATGTTCCTGATTTTGTTGATGAAATCGACGACCGGCTTCCTGAGTTTGTCTTTGAGGGGAGTTCTTTGCAATCCGTCCACCCGTACGGTGACCGTAAGGAATTTAACTTTTTAACAGATGATGAATGGAAACTTGTTAATTACCATCCCGTTCAGCAATGTTCGATTTGTGAAGTCAAAAACCAGTGTGGTCAAACTATCTCGCGTCAATTTTACCGCCAGGCAACTGACCTCGTCATCTGTTCTCATGAATTTTTAATGGAACATTTATGGACAGCTGAATCACGGAAGAGACAAGAACAACTTCCGCTCTTACCTGAGGCATCCGCAATTGTGCTCGATGAAGGGCACTTGGTGGAATTTGCAGCGCAAGAGGCATTCACATTAAAAGTGCAAAGTGAATCACTGATTGCGCTATTAGATAAAGCTCGTGTCGAAGGACTTCGTCCAAAAACTCTACACTATCTTGATGTTTTAGAAGAAGCTCATCTGTCCTTTTTTGAGCGTCTACGTGAATCAATTGACAATCCACTGGAAGAAAAAATGACGATTGTTAGAAATCCATCACTTAATGGAGCAGCTGCCCTATTGATTGAAACAGCGGATCAACTTCTTGAGGAATTTGTCTTTGAAAGTGAAATGTACTCGATTGATTCCTATGATATGAAACTTATGGAGGAATACTTGGAAGAGTATGTGGCTGCGTTCAGATTGTTCACAGAAGACAATGAAGCTATCGACTGGGTGGAAGAAGTGGATGGTATAGAAACACTTGCCATCATGCCAGAGCTCGTCGATGAGCAACTTGCGGAACGATTATTTACAGGTAAGCTACCTATCATTTTTTCATCTGCGACTCTAAGTGTAGACGGAACATTTGACTATCTTGCGGGCAACCTAGGCGTTGCTGAGTACCAGTCGTTACAAGTCGCCTCTCCATTTGAGTATGAAAAAGTCATGAAAATCAATGTTCATTCTCCATTTGATAAAAATGACGCCGTCATGGAACTCTTGCAGCAAAAAATACCGACACTCTTACTGTTTTCAACAAAAGAATCGTTTGAACAATTTAAGTTCATGTATGAAACAGAAGAGATTTTATTTGAAGGGTCTCAAGAAATGAGTTCGCTTATCGAGCAGTATAAGTCTCGTCCGTCCGTTCTTGCTTCGTATTCCCTCTGGGAAGGTTTAGATCTACCACTCGATTTGCTTACACGTGTCGTTCTTTATGATTTGCCGTTTCCACCGAACGACCCAATCTTTCGGGCAAAACGTGCCGCTTCTTTCCATCCATTTGAGGAAGTGGATCTACCATTTATGAAGATGCGTATGAAACAAGGGGTGGGCCGTCTGATTCGGACAGAAGAAGACTTTGGTACAATTGAAGTGCTCATCACGGAACATGAGAAACAATTTATGACTTTAATTGAGCCGGAACTACCTGTCAAACCCATGTATAAATAGTGGAGCATCTCCTTTTGGAGATGCTTTTTTCATAGCAAGAGAAACATTTCACCGAAAGATTTGGTACACTAAAGTCATGAAAATCAAAGGAGTCTAGAAAGATGAATGAACAGAAACAACATCTCTACCGACGATCTGCGCTGCTAGGTGTTATCACGGAAGAGCAACATAACGAAACTACATACACAAAGACGAAAAAATTTGCACATAAATTGTTTTCCGAAGATTTGACGATTGCCTTTGCAGGACATTTCTCTGCAGGGAAATCAAGTATGATCAATGCGTTAACCGGAGAGAATTTGCTAGCGACCAGTCCTATTCCAACGTCTGCAAATATTGTCACCATTCAAAAAGCACCGAAATGGAAAGCCTTTGTGCATTTTATGAACGGGGATCTAGCAGAAGCCAATGAAGCACTAGATGTGGCTGCGTTGAAACGGATGGCTAAAGACGGACAGTCGGTTCGAAAAATTGAACTTTTTCATCCGGATACACAACTGCCAGAGCATGTCGTATTGATGGATACACCCGGCGTGGACTCAACAGATGATGCACACCGTCTTTCAACGGAATCAGAGCTTCATTTAGCTGATCTTGTGTTTTATGTGATGGATTACAATCATGTCCAGTCAGAATTGAACTTCACGTTCACGAAAGAATTGATGCGCACGAATCCGAATGTGTATTTAATTATCAATCAAATGGATAAGCATCGGGAAACAGAACTCTCGTTAGAGGATTACAAAGCATCCGTAGCTCAATCGTTTGAAAGTTGGGACGTTTATCCGAAAGGGATTTTCTTCACTTCGCTCAAAAATCAAAAGGACTTCCCAGTGACCGAAGTGCAAACGATTATTCAGCGAGCGCTGGCGAATAAAGAAGAGGTACTCACTGAGAGTGCACAGGGTACGCTGTCGAAATTGATGCATGAGCATGAAGTCTTTCTTAGTGAAGACCAACAAGATATAGAGCAATCGTTCGAAGAGTATTTTACAGCGGAACAATGGCAAAACAAAAAAGAAACAAAAGAACAACTCCAGCAAGAACTTCAATCTTTTGAACTCTTAGATAGTAAAAAGTGGAAAGATGAATTAATCGATGAGTTGCAGAGCGTTTTAAAGACCGCGTACTTAATGACGCCGGATATTCGCGAAAGAATACGTGCTTACGCAGAAGCAAGTCAACCCAACTTTAAAGTGGGCTTCTTCAGTTCGAAAAAGAAAACTGAAGAGGAACGACAAGCAAGGCTTGAGCAAGTCACAGCAGATATTCAATCGATCTATCAGCAGACAACTGCGACTCCCATCAACCGTGTAATTAGTAAATATGCACGCATTATGAGTGTGCCTGAGGAATCTCAGCTTCTTGTGAAATTTTTTCCTGAACTGATTTCTCAAGAATTTAAACCTGGGACGAGTGCGACAGGAGACGGTCTTCTTCAGTTCTCAAGCCGTGTCGAACAATCATTGAAAAAAGAAGTACTGCGTGAAGCATCCCAATGGGCCAATCAAATCGTTAGTGAATCCGATGGTAAAGAACGTTTGTCTGAAGAAGACCAAGTGAAAAAAGAAATGATTCAACGAAAGCTACTCGCATTAACCGAATGGTTTGAAAGCGAAGAAAAACAGAAAGAATTTTCTATTCAAATCAAAGCGCCAAGCGAACGACTACAAGGACTTCGTAAACAGCGCCTAAGCGAATGGGAAGAAGATTTCCGACAACTATATGCAAATGCGGAACCTTTAGAGGCAAAAACCCATGCACGAGAAGAACTAAATGAAGTTGTCTCTTCTCGCATCGAGGAGTCAACGAGTTCACTATTTTATGAGACGATAGTTGTCAACCATTCCAAAAAGCTGATCTCGACTCTCGGGGAGATTCCAAACTTCCAAGAGGCGGTGGAAGAGCTTAAGCAGAAAATTCGGCGCATTGAAAATAAAAACTTCACAATTGCCTTATTTGGAGCTTTTTCTGCAGGGAAATCAAGTTTCTCGAATGCTCTCCTTGGGGAAGCTGTACTTCCGGTATCGCCGAATCCGACTACAGCATCAATCAACAAAATCGCACCTGTAAGCGACAATAAACCACATCGTCATGCGGAAGTGATTTTTAAAACAAAAGACGAGATGATTACAGAGCTTAAGTTAATGCTGACTCCACATGCCAGTGAGTGCACGTCCCTAGAAGAACTAGCTGGTCGACACAATGAATTTTTAAAGCTTCCGTTAGATGAAACGAAAAAATCATTTATTCGTGCTTTTGTCGCAGGTTTTGAAGCTCAAAAATCGTATCTTGGTACAAAGCGGTTGGTGAACCATGAAGCCTTTACGGAATACGTAGCCGTTGAGTCAAAGAGTTGTTTTGTAGAAACGATTACGTACTATTATGACTGTGAATTAACTCGGGCCGGTGTGACACTTGTGGATACGCCTGGTGCAGATTCCATTAATGCGCGTCATACAGGCGTCGCATTTGATTACATTCGCAATGCGGATGCGGTTCTATTTATTACATACTACAATCATGCATTTGCGAAAGCAGATCGTGAGTTTTTGATTCAACTGGGCCGCGTTAAAGATTCATTTGAACTTGATAAAATGTTCTTTGTTGTCAATGCCATCGATCTTGCGAATTCCGAACAAGAGAAAAATGAAGTGTTGGATTACGTAGGAAATGAACTTGGGCAGTTTGGTATCCGATTCCCAAGGCTGTACGGTGTATCAAGCTTAGAAGCTCTACGAGAAAAACAAGAAGGCAATCAAGGGGCTAGTGGAATGGCAGAATTCGAAGCGAGTTTCCAAGCCTTTTTACGAGAGGAATTGGCTCAAGTTGCTCTGCAATCTGCTGATGAATATTCCGCTAAATTAAAAGAGCGATTTAAACAACTGATTGACTCCACAGAAATCAACTTAAAACGAAAACCAGAGCGATTAGCAGAATTGGCAGCCTTAGAACAAACCGTTCGAGCAAGATATCAGTCATCAAAGAAAAATTCGAAATGGACAGCTCTTCAAAATGAATTAGAAACACTTATTTATTATTTGAAGCAACGTGTATTTTATCGTTTTCCAGACTTCTTTAAAGAAGCCTTCAATCCATCTCGCTTTGCGAAGACAGATGTGAAACAAGCGTTTGACGAGGCACTGACCGATGTACTTGATAGTCTTCGTTTTGATATCTCGCAAGAATTAAGAGTCACAAATTTACGAATGCAGCAAGAGGTCATTAAGAAAGTAAAATCTTTTGAACAAGACGAGATTGTATATCTTGATGAACAAGCAGCGGCCTTTGCTATGACACCAGGGGAAGTCAAAGCACCAAAACTCCTTGAATTTATTCAACCAGAGCTAGCTGCTTCTTCGTACACTAGTTTAAAGAAGCATTATAAAAATGCGAAGCGCTTCTTTGAAAAAAATGAAAAAGCAATTGTTCAAGAAGAACTTGAAAAACAGTTAAAACAACAGATGGATAGTCATCTCGAGAAAGAAAAGCAAAGAATCGAATCTTGGACAGATCAATTTTTCTCAGAGTCGATGGATGTTGCAAGATTACGCATCTTGCATTCTGCCCTTTCTGTACTTCAGACGGAAAGACAATTGCTTGAACAACATGAGATCTTAGCGGAATGGAAAAATAAATGGATGTCATTGGAGGAAACTACATGATTTTTTTAAAAAATCACATGGAATTACCAAAACAAGATGTTCGCTATATTGATACGCGCTTTGACTTAACCAATCCGGAGTGGGGAGAAGAAACGTACTACAAGGATCATGTTCAAGGTGCGATTTACTGGCATTTAGAAGAACATTTGTCGGACATGACTCGTATTGAGGGTCGTCATCCTGCTCCCACAAAGGAGCAAATGACGAAACTCATACAGGTATCTGGATTAACCTATGACGATGCAATCGTGGTCTATGATCAAGGTAATGCTCCTTTTGCTGCTCGTGCTGCACTGCTATTACTTTGGGCGGGTTTTAAAAATATCAGTATTGCCAGAGAGGGTTACGGGAAACTTCGTGAAGTGCTGCCGATTGAAGGGGGCGTGGTCTGGGTGCCGACATCGAATGTCCAATTGACATTTGAAGATGCTTATCTAGCCACTCAAGATGATGTCAAACATCAGATTATGAGTGAAAAGCCACTCATTGATGCACGATCAAATGATCGTTATAAAGGCATACATGAGCCCATTGATTCAGTTGCAGGGCACATTCCAACTGCTATTAATATTGACTGGGAACAATTAAAAACAGAAGATGGACTGATGACACAAGATGAATCAGCCAAGCTATTTAAAAATCTGTCGAAACAAACCGCGATCATTACATATTGTGGAAGTGGAGTTACGGCAGCCCCGCTCACTCTTGCCCTACTAGAGAATGATTTCTTGAACACGCGTCTCTATTCTGGGAGTTATAGTGATTGGATTCTAAACAATCATGTCGAGACAAGTAAATAAACTTGTCACTCAGTCTGTCCTATAGTATAATGGAAAAATTGTTATGAGGATGAAATGAGGGACATATAGATGAAAAAATCAATTTATGGACTGACAAAAGAACAGTTAACCGAGTGGTTACTTGAACGCGGTCAAAAAAAATTCCGTGCTGAACAAGTTTGGAACTGGTTATATGTAAAACGAGTGCAGTCTTTTGTAGAAATGAATAACGTCAATAAAGAATGTCTTCAATTATTAGATGATCACTTTGTCATGCAGACGCTAAAAGAATCGGTCAAACAAGAGTCAAATGATGGGACAATCAAGTTCTTATTCCAATTGGAAGATGGTAACTTGATCGAAACTGTATTAATGCGTTTTCACTACGGTTTATCAGTCTGTGTGACAACTCAAGTAGGGTGTAACATCGGGTGTAGTTTCTGTGCAAGTGGACTTTTGAAAAAGAGCCGTGACTTGACTGCGGGAGAGATTGTAGGACAGATCATGAAAGTCCAAGAACACTTGGATGCACAAGGAAAACAAGAACGTGTATCTCACATCGTCGTTATGGGTATTGGAGAACCATTTGATAATTATACAAACTTGATGGACTTTTTATCTGTTGTCAACGATCAAAAAGGTTTATCTATCGGCGCACGCCACATTACAGTATCAACAAGTGGTTTGGCGAAAAAGATCAAAGACTTTGCGGATGAAGAAACGCAAGTAAACTTGGCCGTTTCACTTCATGCCCCTAATGATGAGTTGCGCAGTCGCATTATGATTATCAACAAAGCATTCCCAGTTGAAAAAGTCATGGAGTCGGTTGATTATTATTTAGAGAAGACGAATCGCCGCATCACATTTGAGTACATCTTGTTACGTGACGTCAATGATCACGTGGAGGAAGCGAAGCAACTTGCAGATTTACTTGATAATAAACGGCATTTATCATACGTCAATTTAATTCCATATAATCCGGTGGATGAACATGGGCAATACCAACGCAGCACACCGGAAGCGATTGACGCATTCTTCCAGACGCTAAAAAAACGTGGTATTAACTGTGGTGTTCGAACAGAGCAAGGAACGGACATCGATGCAGCGTGTGGTCAACTTCGTAGTAAACAAATCAAAAAAGAAAAAGTAACGAATTAATGAATGTCAGCAGAGATATCATCTCTGCTGATTTTTTTATTGCTATTTCTTCAGAAAATGCATTGACAATCGTTCCGGGGCCATGTAATATACCTTTTATAATACTTCGCCGCTTCAACGCATTAAAGTTTAATTGGAGGAATGACAATGAATTGGAAAACATCAGTAACAGCACTTACTTTATCGGCAACTTTACTTCTTGCAGCGTGTGGCAATGAGAGCGGGGAAGGTGCAGAGACAACGGAAGATACGGTGACGATTGGAGTCACTCAAATCGTAGAACACCCATCCTTAAACGCTGCATTTGAAGGCTTCCAACAAGCAGTGAAAGATGCAGGAATTGAAGCAGAGTACAAAATCGAGAATGCACAAAATGATACGAGTGCGAATACAACAATTGCAACAAATCTTGTCAATTCAGATGTTGACTTGATCTTTGCGAACTCTACACCGAGTGCTCAAGCTGTAGCAAGTGCAACATCTGAGATTCCAATTGTTTTCACTTCTGTAACGGATGCAGTAAGTGCACAACTTGTACAATCAATGGAATCACCTGGTGGAAATGTGACAGGGACAGTTGATACTCAACCAGATGCAATCCCAAGCACGATTGAATTTCTAAAGAATGAGTTAAAAGCACAAACAGTTGGAATGGTTTTTAACTCTGGGGAACAAAACTCTCGTGCACAAGTAGATGTAGTAAAGGCTGAAGCTGAGAAAGTGGGCCTTCAAATTGAAGAAGCTTCTGTATCGACTTCAGCAGAAGTCAAGCAAGCGACAGAATCTCTGCTAGGAAAAGTGGATGCACTCTATATCATCACAGATAATACAGTAGTCTCTGCACTTGAATCCGTCATCTCAGTGGCTAACGATAATGATTTGCCTGTCATGGTTGGGGAATTCGATTCCGTATCACGCGGAGGGCTTGGAGCATTTGGATTTGATTACTTTGACATTGGCTATGAAGCTGGAGAGATGGCGGTTCAAATTTTAAATGGAGAAGCAGAGCCTGCAGATCTTGCGGTTCAGTTCCCTCAGAACGTTAAATTTGTAGTAAATCAGCAAATAGCTGACTTATTAGGTATTGAAGTAAAAGAAGAGTGGCAGGCGGAATTCGCTGAATAAGAAAGAGGGTTTCACAGATGATAGGAGCACTTGCTGGTGCAATTGAACAAGGATTAATTTACGGAATTATGGCGCTCGGCGTGTATTTAACATTCAGAGTGTTGGATTTCCCGGACCTTACAGTTGATGGGAGTTTTGTAACTGGCGCAGCGACAGCTGCAATGATGATCGTCTTAGGCTATTCTCCATGGATTGCTACAATTGTAGCTTTTGGAGCTGGTTTCATCGCAGGGATCGGGACAGGTCTTCTTCATACAAAGGGAGGGATCAATCCGCTGTTATCTGGGATTTTGATGATGATCGCACTTTATTCGATCAATTTACGGATAATGGGGTGGACAGTCGAAAACTCAGTAGGGCGACCAAATATTCCACTCTTGCAATCAGAGACAATCTTCAGTCAGGTACTCTCCTTTGCAACATCTCTAGGAATTCCTACTTCGTTCGTAGTTCTAGTGATTGCTGCTGTCGCTGTTACGCTTGTGAAAATTTCGGTAGATCTGTTTCTAAAAACGGAAATTGGCCTTGCTCTACGTGCAACTGGTGATAATAAAAAGATGATTCGAAGTTTTTCTGCCAACACCGACCGATTAACTATTCTAGGATTAGCCATTTCAAATGGTCTTGTGGCATTCGCTGGGGCACTGATCGCACAGTATGGTAAGTTTGCAGATGTCGGTATGGGAATTGGGATGATCGTCATTGGACTTGCATCGGTCATCATTGGCGAAGCGATTTTTGGTACCAAGTCCATTGTTCGAATTACACTCGCTGTGGTAGTTGGTGCCGTGATTTACCGCATCGTCCTAGCGCTTGCTCTTCGAATCGATTTTTTAGATACAGGAGATATGAAGTTACTCACAGCTATTATCGTTGTACTTGCGTTGATTTTACCGAAGCGTCTAGCGAAAATATCAAAAAGTCGAAACCGATCAAAACGCATATCACCAAGTCAAGTGAAAGGAGAGGTATCACTTGCTAAACATTCATAATGTCTCAAAAGTGTTTAATGAAGGTAGTGTGGACGAGAAAGTCGCCATCGACCACCTCACACTCGACTTGCAGGCTGGAGATTTTGTCACCATAATCGGAAGCAATGGAGCCGGAAAATCGACACTCATGAACTGTGTCTCTGGAGCTTTGCCAACAGATGAGGGCACGATTGAAATCGATGGAAGACGTGTCGATACATTGCCAGAGTATAAACGCTCAGGGGTCATTGGTCGTGTGTTTCAAGATCCTATGGCAGGTACTTCGCCGTCTTTAACAATAGAAGAGAACTTAGCAGTCGCGTTCAGTCGCCATCAAAAAAGGACATTTCGTTTCGCGGTTTCACGGTCGAGACAACAACAGTTCAAAGAACATCTCGAAACCCTCCATCTTAATCTTGAGAACCGCATGACAACAAAGGTCGGCATGTTATCAGGGGGAGAACGTCAGGCACTTTCTCTTCTCATGGCGACGTTCACCAATCCCTCCATTTTATTACTGGATGAGCATACAGCAGCACTTGATCCTGCTCGAGCGGAATTAATCACTCAGCTGACCAAGGAACTTGTCAGTGCAAATGAACTTACGACCCTAATGGTTACCCATAATATGCAACAAGCCATCGATCTTGGGAATCGCCTCATTATGATGGATCAAGGGAAAATCATCTTTGAAGCGTCTGAAGAAGAGAAGAAACAGTTGACGATAACGGACCTTCTCCATGAATTCAAACAAATTAAAGGCAGTCAGGCACTTTCCGACCGTATGTTGCTAGAAGCTTAAAAGAATGTAGCTAATGGTTTAATAAGATATGGCCAGCTTATGAGAACATTCTCATAAGTTGGCTTTTTTAATGGAGCGCAATAATGAATAAGAATCGATGTGTAAGAGGTGAATTACTTACTATATCTCACTGTAAATCAGTAGTCTCACATGTCAGTCCTTCAATTATCAGCTCTAAGAAACAGAATGTAGGAGAATCTAAAATAGTGGCGACTTCTGAGTGTTTGTTCAGAAGTCACCACTATTTCTTTTGCACATGTTGCTCATAGTGCCAACATCTGTATTATAAAGACGGCAATGGACTAGATTAGCAATTCAAATAGAATAGAATCGTTATTGACTTCTTTATACTCAAAGCCATTCACTTTCAATCGCTCAATGAGTGCAGGGTAGTCTTCAGGGTCATGAAGTTCAATACCTATCAGGGCAGGGCCACTTTCTTTATTATTCTTCTTAGTGTATTCAAATGTAGTGATATCATCTTCCGGACCTAATACGTCATGCAAGAACTGACGAAGTGCACCGGAACGTTGAGGAAACTTTACAAGGAAATAATGAAGATAGCCTTCGTATAGGAGTGATTTTTCTTTGATCTCTTGCATGCGTGAAATATCATTATTTCCACCACTTACGACCAACACTACTTTTTTGCCCCGAATGTCTTCTCTTAAACTTTCAAGTGCTGCAATGGGTAGTGCTCCTGCTGGTTCTACCACAATAGCGTGTTGATTATACATCTCTAAGATGGTTGTACAAACTTTACCTTCCGGAACTTGAATGAGCTTATCGACATATTGAAAAGCAACTTGAAACGTTTCATTTCCTACGCATTGAACCGCTGCGCCATCTACAAATTTGTCGATTCGCTCGAGTGAAACTGGACGTTCAGCTTCAAAAGCGGCTTTCATACTTGCTGCACCAGCTGGCTCTGCACCAACTAATATTGTTTGAGGGGATACATTCTTGATGTAGCTAGCCATACCTGCAATCAAACCGCCACCTCCAATACTCGCCACAATCATATCGACAGGTCCTTCACTGTCTTGAAGGATTTCCACGGCAACTGTTCCTTGACCAGCCATCACATCCGGATCATCAAATGGGTGTATAAATAGAGCACCTGTTTCTTGTGAAAAGTGAGATGCACTCTTTGCTGAGTCATCGAACGTATCTCCTTCTAAACGTATCTCTACAAAGTCTGCACCAAACATTCGAACTTGGTTGACTTTTTGTTTAGGGGTCGTTTTTGGCATGAAAATGGTTCCCTGAATTTGAAGAGCAGAACACGCATATGCAACGCCTTGGGCATGGTTGCCCGCGGAGGCACAGACAATATGACGTTCACGTGCTTTTTTTTCTACAGTGGCTATTTTATAGTAAGCTCCACGCAACTTGAAGGACCTTACGACTTGTAAATCCTCTCGTTTCAGATAAATTTCCGCATCATAGACCTTACTAAGCAATTCACTTCGTTGTAAAGGTGTATGAATGACAATATCTTTTAGTTGGTGATAGGCCTTTATTACGTCCTCCACTTTGACGGATTGTTCATCAGTTTGCACCATTCAACCACAACCTTTTCAGAATATTGCTATAGTTTAACACATCAACTCGTTGAATAGATAGAGAATTTACAAATACTGATTCATTCGTTTAAAAAACTCAACCGAAAAGTCGATAAAGATTTTTTCCGAGGGAGTAAGAGCACGCGATTTAGGAGTAATTAATCCGACAGATCGTTGTAATACAGGCGTTTGGATTTTTACTTTTTGTGTGAACCGCATGCCTTGCTCTGTCAGAGTACTTTCCGGAAGAATCGTTAAACCAAGACCTGCGGCAACAAGTCCTTTGATTGCATCTAAATCTTCCCCAATCGAACTGATTTGTGGTTGAAATCCTACCGATTTACACGCAGAAACGACCGTCTGATGGAGAACAAAATCATCAGGAAATAAGATGAACGGTTCATTTTTTAATTCTGCAAGATGAATAAATGGTTGCTTCGCCAGTCGGTGCTGATGAGGCACAAGCAGGGAAAACTTCTCAGTAAAGAGTTCAGTTGACTGAAGGTCATTATCTTGATTCGGAAGTGGACCAATGAACGATAAGTTGATATCACGCTCTTTCACAGCATTCACTAAAAAATGATAATTTCCTTGTCTTAATTGAAATTTAACATCTGGATGCTCTTTCCGAAATGCTGAAATAACACTCGGCAGAAGCTGTGTTGCAAAACTACTCGGAAAACCGATGCGAATAATTCCTTTTTCCGGATTTAAGTACGTATTCACCATTTCTACTCCATAATCCAGTTCTGAAAGTGCGCGGTCGACGTGTGTTAGAAAATCTTTCCCTATCGATGTCAACTTAATGTTTCTACCAATTCGGTCGAACAGTTGAACACCCAGTTCTTGTTCTAAATTGCTAATCTGACGTGAAATTGCGGACTGAGCTACATGAAGAGATAGCGCCGCATCTGAAATATGTTCTCTTTTTGCAACTTCTTTAAAATAGATTAATTGGCGTAATTCCAAGGGTTTCAACTCTTTCGTTCTCAATATGAGATGATTTTAATACTTATTATATATTGTTTATATCATTTTGAAAACTTACACTATTTATACACAAAGATGACATGGAGGGATGCTTGATGACATTTCATCGCTATCCGAAACCACAAGGATTATATGACCCACGAGAAGAACATGATGCATGCGGAATTGGTCTGTATGCCAATATAAAAGGTATAGCAAGCCATGATATCGTCACGGATGGATTAGAAATGTTATACCGTCTTGATCACCGAGCAGGGAGAGGTCACGATTACCGTACGGGAGATGGGGCAGGAATCATGGTTCAGATACCGGATGCTTTGTATCGACAAATAACCAGCTTCCCTCTTCCGCCTCAAGGAGATTATGCCATTGGAATGTTCTTTTTCCCACAACAAGATGAAGTCAATCAAGAGGCGAGAATCCACATTGCAGATTTAATCGAAGAAATCAGAGGGTTGTCGTTTATTTCTTGGAGAGAAGTCCCTGTGAACGGTATGGACCTAACAGAGTCTGCTCGCTCTACTCAACCCGTTATTGAGCAATTGTTTATTGAAAAATCTTATGAAATGGATCATTTATCATTTGAGAGAAAACTTTATATCTTCCGCAAGCGATTTGAAAATTGGTTGCTTAAACAAGGCTATGAAATTTATGTCGCCTCTCTATCCAGTGAGACACTCGTCTTCAAAGGGTTGCTAACGCCAAAAGAAGTAAGTGAATTTTATGTAGACTTACAGGACAAGCGTTTTATTTCTGCATATAGTCTCGTGCATTCCCGCTATAGTACGAATACATTCCCTAGTTGGAAGAGAGCACACCCGAATCGATACCTTGTTCATAATGGAGAAATTAATACACTTCAAGGCAATGTCAACTGGATGAAAGCACGTGAAAAACAACTTGTCACGGAAGCCTTTGGGGAAGATTTATCGTATCTCTTACCTATCATCGATGAGTCTGGAAGTGACTCTTCCATGCTTGACAATGCATTTGAATTCTTAGTATTAGCAGGTCGTTCACCGGCTCATGCGGCAATGATGATGATTCCCGAACCATGGAGTGAAGAGAATCCTCATATGAACCCGGAAAAAGAAGCATTCTATACGTATCATTCAATGTTTATGGAGCCGTGGGATGGCCCGACAGCGATTTGTTTCACAAACGGTAAACAAATCGGAGCTGTACTTGACCGAAACGGCCTACGTCCTGCGCGTTATTATGTTACGAAAGATGACCGCATCATTTATTCTTCTGAAGTAGGTGTTGTTGACGTAGAAGAAGACATGATTGTGACAAAGGAGCGTTTAAGTCCGGGTAAAATGCTAGTCATTGATTTAGAACAAGGTCGCATCGTATCCGACACGGAATTAAAACAACAACTTGCATCAGAAAAACCTTACACCGCTTGGTTGCAACAAATGCAAGTTCTCGAGGGGTCTAAAGAACTTGTCGAGAATGTTTCAGACCTACTTTATAAACAGCATTTAAACCAACTGACATTTGAAGATGTACACAAATATTTGCTTCCTCTCGCAATTGAAGGAAAAGACCCAGTCGGTTCCATGGGGAATGATACGCCGCTAGCTGTATTATCCGACCGTCCGCAGTCGCTTTTTACGTACTTTAAGCAGTTGTTTGCTCAAGTCACGAATCCACCGATCGATTCGATTCGAGAGAAAGTAGTCACGTCGACGATATCTTATTTAGGGCCGGAAGGAAATCTACTTGAGCCTAACGAAGAAAATGCTAAACGAATCCAACTCAAAAGTCCCGTTTTGAAAGCGAGTGAAGTCAATCAATTACGAAATCATCCGTTGTTCTCGATGGCGACTCTATCTTTAGCATTTACAGGGTCATTACAAGACAAGATGGACTCCTTATGTACAGAGACAGATCAAGCAATGGAAGAAGGACATGCATTTATTTTACTTTCAGACAGAGAGGCATCACAGGGTAATACAATTGTTCCGATTTTGTTAGCAGCGAGTGGTATTCACCATCACCTGGTCCGACAAGGTGTTCGTACGAAAGTCTCCATCCTAATTGAATCTGCAGAAGTAAAAGAAGTTCACCATGTAGCTGCATTGCTCGGGTATGGTGCAGACGCTATCTATCCATATTTAATATACGCAACTCTGCAACAAGCCATTAATGAGGGACATATCAGCAAGACTTATGAAGAAGTGGTTTCCGCTACGGTCAAGGGGTTGACAGACGGCGTCGTCAAAGTCATGGCGAAGATGGGGATTTCAACCATTCAAAGTTATCGCGGCGCTCAAATATTTGAAGCGGTAGGAATTGGTCACGATGTTATCGACCGCTACTTTACAGGAACAAAATCCCAACTGGGCGGAATCAATTTAGAGACCATTCAAAAAGAGGCTGAGCTGAAAGTGAACTATGCACTTGAACATGCCATGTCACCACTCGATTCAGGGAGCCAGTACCAGTGGCGTGCAAATGGGGAACACCATGCCTTTCATCCGAAGACGATTCACACGCTCCAGTGGGCGACACGTAAAAACGATACCGGGCTTTACCGCCAATATGCAGAGATGGCCAATGAAGAACGTATCGGATTTTTACGTAACTTATTTGATATTCGTTCAGAACGAAAAGCCATCCCTCTTGAAGAAGTTGAACCTGCGAGCCAAATCGTGCGTCGGTTCAAGTCAGGCGCGATGTCATTTGGATCAATTTCAAAAGAAGCACATGAAACGTTAGCCATTGCCATGAACCGTTTAGGTGGTAAGAGTAATAGTGGGGAAGGTGGAGAACACCCTTCTCGTTACAAGAAAGATACAAACGGCGACTTCAGACGAAGTGCCATCAAACAAGTTGCTTCTGGACGTTTCGGAGTTAAAGCGGTTTACCTTTCACAAGCTGAAGAATTGCAAATCAAAATGGCACAAGGAGCAAAGCCGGGGGAAGGCGGCCAGTTACCTGGTAAGAAAGTGTATCCTTGGGTGGCCGATGTTCGTGGATCCACACCAGGTGTTGGATTGATTTCGCCACCTCCACACCATGATATTTATTCGATTGAGGATATGGCCCAACTCATCCACGATTTGAAGAATGCCAATCGTCATGCACGAATCAGTGTCAAGCTGGTCTCAAAAGGCGGTGTAGGGACGATTGCAGCAGGTGTTGCAAAAGGTTCAGCTGACGTCATCGTCATATCGGGATATGACGGTGGAACGGGAGCCTCTCCTAAAACAAGTATCACTCATGCAGGACTGCCTTGGGAACTCGGACTTGCAGAAGCTCATCAAACGTTGATGCTAAATGGTCTGCGAGACCGTGTAACGTTAGAGACCGACGGGAAATTGATGACTGGAAAGGACGTATTACTTGCTGCTCTTCTTGGGGCTGAAGAATTTGCGTTCGCCACAGCACCTCTTATTGTCATGGGTTGTATAATGATGCGTGCCTGTCACCTCGATACATGTCCAGTTGGAATTGCCACTCAAAATCCGGAGCTGCGTGACAAATTCACAGGAACTTCCGATTATGTGGTGAACTACATGCACTTTGTTGCTGAAGAACTGCGTGAGTGGATGGCGAAACTTGGCTTCCGCACAATAGATGAACTTGTCGGACATACCGAAGTCTTGCATGTTTCTGAACGAGCAAAAAGTCATTGGAAAGCCGGCCAACTCGATTTGACGACTCTCCTACATCGTCCCGAAGGCACGCGTATCAAATCTCGCGAACAAGATCATCAGTTGGAGAAATCACTTGACCTTACTGTTCTACTTCCGCAACTTAAAGTGGCGATTGAGCAAGGGGAACCCGTAACCATTTCTTCACCTGTTCGAAACACTGACCGTGTGGTGGGAACTATTGTCGGACATGAGATCACCAAACAGTACGGAGAAGCAGGACTACCGAATGATCATATCCAACTTCATTTACATGGTCATGCTGGTCAAAGCTTAGGTGCTTATACACCGAATGGTATGACGATCCGTTTGACAGGCGATGCCAATGATTACCTAGGAAAAGGGTTGTCGGGTGGTAAATTAATTCTACAGTCTCCTTTAAAAGGACATGCAGAATCCAACATGATTGCAGGGAATGTGACTTTTTACGGAGCCACTTCAGGCAAAGCGTACTTAAACGGGCGTGCAGGTGAACGATTTGCTGTCCGCAATTCCGGAGCATCCATTGTGGTCGAAGGGATTGGAGATCATGGGTGTGAATATATGACCGGTGGTCGTGTGGTCATCCTAGGTGATATCGGTAAAAATTTTGGGGCCGGAATGTCTGGCGGTTCTGCCTATATTTTGTGTGAAGATACACAAATTCCAGTTTCCTATTTTAATCATGAGATGATTCGTTTAACGAAGATTGAAGAGGATAAAGAATACCATGAAGTCCGAAAATTGATCATGGACCACTTCTATTACACAGAAAGTACGAAAGCACAAGACGTGTTAATGAACTGGGATGTCGTGAAATATCAGTTCTTGAAAGTGGAACCTGTGGAATATGCAATGATGAAAAGACGTATTGCTGAACTCGAAGAACAAGGAATGGAAAAAGATACTGCCGCACTCAATGCCTTTTACGGGGCAACTGTCGGCTCCTAAGGAGTGAGCGTATGGGAAAACCTACAGGATTTATGGAATATAAAAGAGAAAAGCCGCACGAAGAGCCACCAAAGAAGCGAATTAAACATTTTGGAGAATACGGGGAACGATTTACCGATGAACAGCTCAAAGTGCAAGGTGCACGGTGCATGGATTGTGGTACACCGTTTTGTCATATGGGGATAGAAATCCGTGGTGTTGCAGCCGGGTGTCCGATACAAAATGTGATTCCTGAGTGGAACGACCTGGTCTATCGAGGTCAGTGGAAAGATGCACTCGACCGCTTACTCATGACGAATAATTTTCCCGAATTCACAGGTCGTGTCTGTCCAGCTCCATGTGAAAGTTCCTGTACACTAGCGATTTCAGAACCTGCTGTAGCTATTAAAGGAATTGAGCGCAGCATTATCGACAAGGGATTCGAAGAAGGATGGATCACTCCGCGCATTCCAAAGACGCGAACAGGGAAGAAAATCGCCATCGTTGGTTCAGGCCCAGCTGGACTCACTGCAGCGGATGATTTAAACCAAGATGGTCACCAAGTGACCGTCTTTGAACGGGACGATCGTCCAGGTGGCCTTTTGATGTACGGGATCCCGTCAATGAAACTCGATAAAGATGTCGTGTTAAGACGTGTACACCTTCTCTCACAGGAAGGAATCCAATTCATTGTCAACTGTGAAATTGGGAAAGACCGGACATTGGACGAATTAAAAGAAGAATTTGATGCGGTTATTTTATGTGTAGGTGCTCAGCGTCAGCGAGTTCTCCATCTCCCAGGAGATGACGCCGATGGTATCATTCCTGCGATGACTTACCTATCCTCGACAACTAAAAGTCTTTTAGATGGTGAGAAGAAAGCACCTATTGATGTGAAAGGCAAACATGTTCTTGTCATCGGTGGAGGCGATACTGGAGCAGACTGTGTGGCCACTGCGCTTAGACAAAAATGCAAATCGGTTGTCCAGTTTGGTAAGCATCCGCGACTCGGGAATGACCGAGATAATGATCATATGTGGCCAGCCGACCCAGGAATATTTAAAATGGATTATGCCTACGAGGAAGCGGAAGCTGTTACGGGCAAAGACCCACGAGAATATTTGATTCAAACAAAAAGGATTGAAAAAGATGCTTCAGGGAAAGTAACTGCCCTTCATACAATTGAGATGGATAAAGTGATGGGAGAAGATGGGTTTCACTATTTCCGTGAGATTCCTGGTTCGGAAAGAGTATGGCTAGCTGATGTAGTGTTTGTCGCAATTGGTTTTGAAGGAATTGACTTGGAAGTTACAGAAGGCACTGATCTTGAACTTTCTAGTAACCGTATTCGCGCTTCACGTACAAGCTACGCAACAAATTTGCCAGGCGTCTTCACAGCTGGAGATGCACGCCGCGGACAAAGTCTCGTCGTGTGGGCTATTAAAGAAGGAAAAGAAGCCGCCCAGAAAGTTAACACGTATCTAGTGAAAGAAAAAGTCGCAATATAGGATTGTTTAGAGACCTGTTTTGATTTCATTATCAGAACAGGTCTTTTTTCATTATGAGCTTATTTCTCTCGTAAAAGGTTCACTATATTTTTTAAAAACCGATGGTTATTACTTCACTATACTACTACACTAAAGTTATTTTTCTTTCTATTTTTAGAGTCAAGTGGCATAATAAAAAAATAGGAGGCGAAAGTGATGATAGGAATTATAGATTATGGTGCAGGAAACTTACATAGTGTTGAAAAGGCAATCAAGCGACTCGGGTACCCCTCGGTTCGCATTGAAGATGGAACCTTCACAAATGTTATTGATCAACTCATTCTCCCTGGTGTAGGACATGCTGAACAAGCAATGCGTCAACTTGACGAGCGCGGGCTGACTACTTACATGCAGCGTAAAACGGATGAGGGAATTCCCCTTCTTGGGATTTGTTTAGGTATGCAACTTTTACTCGAGAAAAGTGAAGAGGGAGATACGTCGTGTCTTGGATACTTACAAGGTACCGTAAGAGAGTTTTCAGTTGAAAATCAGAAAGTGCCTCATATGGGCTGGAATGAAGTAGCTGATTCACAACAACACTTCCTACTCAAGGATCTTCCTGACACAACGGATTTCTATTTTGTTCATTCCTATCATGCAGAGCCTAAACATCAAGAGCATATAATTGGTCTCACAAACTATGGACACGAATTTGCATCGGCTATAGGAAATGAGCAAATTATGGGTGTGCAGTTTCACCCTGAAAAAAGTGGACAAGCCGGTTTGAAACTTCTCGATAATTTCTGTCGATATGCAAAGAAGGTGGAGGCATGTTAAAAAAACGAATTGTTCCAGCAATCGATGTACTCGATGATAAAGCAGTTAAGTATGTCCAGTTCCGCAATCCGACAATCATTGGGGATCCAGCAGAACTCGGGCGGAAATACTCGGAAGACGGAGCGGATGAACTCATCTATCTCGATACGACCGCTTCTTTGAAAAATCAAGAGGTCAAATATGAGTGGATTCGTCGAGTCGCGGAAGAAGTGTATATTCCCTTTTCAGTTATTGGAGGGGTTCGGACGATTGAGGATTTTCGGTTACTTCTTCGAGCAGGTGCGGATAAAGTAGGAGTCAACTCGGCGGCAGTCAACCGTCCTGAACTCTTAAATGAGGCAGCCTCTATCTTTGGAAAGCAATGTGTCGTATTAGGGCTGGATGCCATGCCCATTATGAGAGAAGACGGAACGATTGAACGTTGGGAAGTTTATACCCATTCAGGTCACGAAAATTCAGGGCGTGATGTTATAGAGTGGGCACAAGAAGCTGCTGAACGGGGAGCAGGAGAAATTATCTGTACGAGTATCCATAAGGATGGCATGAAAACCGGTTACGATGTAGAGCTAATCAAAATCCTTTCCGATAATGTATCGATACCCATCATCGCAAGTGGCGGTGCAGGAAAACTCGAACATATTTCCGAGGTATTCCAAGAAGGTTATGCAGATGCAGCTCTTGTTGCATCCATGATTCATTACGGTCATTATTCCATCCAACAAATTAAACAGCATTTAATGGATGAACAGATCCCGGTTCGTATTTAAAAAAGCACCCTGTCGGGTGCTTTTTCTAGTTCATAGGTAAACCGACTTTAGATGCTTGTTGAAAACTGTTACGAATCATGGCTGCATCCACCTCTTGAAGAAGTGGCACTTGGTAGACATGATGCTGGTTTTGATAAATCGACATTTCGTAACCAAGTTCAATGAAATTTGGAACGCTATCCGCTAGTACACGACGAACGACAGGGTTCGTACATTCAAGAGCCGCTGTCGTTGCATGGGTTGCACATGACTTAACCGCAGATAGCAACACACCGGAAATCAAAGCATCATTGACAGCCGTTGGTGCTTCAATAGGGGAAAGTGGTGTCTGTTGTTTCAGACCAAAAGTAAAGTCATGAATCAACTTCATTTCATATGGATATGTCGCTTGAGCGGGGGCTTGCCCTGTTTGAAAGGCTTCTAGAATCGAATTGTACGTGTTGATTAAATACAGATGCTGATTTTCTACAACTTCTTTCAATTGCCCATCCTTAATTTGTGGTTTCCAGTACGTAAACTGGTTTTGAGCACCAATTAAGGATTTCAGTGTTTCTTGCACATCAAAAATTTCATGTGCACCTTGGTTTTGAGCAGGTTGGACTTGTTCAGAAGATTGGTATTGAGATTGTTCGGCCTGATTTTTCCACATTATACTTCCTCCTTTACACGTACATCTTAAGTGTGTGCAATGGAGAAATGATTATTCCTTTAGGCAGTTCTTTCAGAAATACGTTTTAAAATATTTTCTGAAAAAAGAATCGTCTCACCAATGGTCGCATGTTCGTTAAAGTTCTTCACATAATTTATAGGAATGTTTAATTCAGCGATTCCTTCATTTGCTTCATACGTAAGCGCATAATTAAAGTCCGGATTGGTCCACATCGATTGTAGTACTTCATCGACTGCTGCAAGTTTCGATTTTGGAATGTAAAGTCCCACTAATAAATTATAAAATCGAAAAATATCATCTAATTCCAATACGTAGCCTTCCACTTTCCAATCCGCATAGTGAGGTTTTGAAACATATAGATAATTTTCAATTTGAGTTTTTAAGATGGATAGTGGTTCAGCTAAAAACGATTCATCTTCAAGTTTTACAGGTTCGTCCGTTTCTTTACTATAGATCGCTAGCTCCATTGTCTTGTCCTTCTTTCCATTGAATTTGTTCTGCTGTGTCGTTTAAATCATAGGATGTGATTTGTTCGAGTCGATACTGTGGGTGCTGAGATTGATAAGATTTAATCAGGTCTAAAAAGAATTTAGGGCTCGCGGGTTGCTCTTCGTCATAAACCAGAAGTGCTCCATCACTGTTTCGTAATAAGAATTTATCCCTTTCTTGAAATTGCCAAGGACCCTGATATCCACCAGTTGTTAAGGCTTGATAAAAGTCTGCAGCAAGTGTCAACTGTCGAAATTCCGCTTGTTTTTCCGGTTTCCAACGTGACATGAACTCACTGAATGGTGGTGTGATGGACAATTTCAATGGGATGCCTTGTTTTTTTAATGAGAGAACAACTTCTGCTGCCCATATTTCGACTCCTTGTTGCCCAGATATCAACACCCACTCAAGTCCTTCCTCTAAATCAACAAGTAAACGGTCTTCTAATGCTTTTTTTATAATGCGGATTCCGGGATGTTTATTGTTAAATATTCCAAGTTCATTTCCGCGGTAGCCAGAAATGATAAGTTTTTTCACGATATCACCTCTTATCTTAGTGTACAGTAGTCAACAATTTCCCTCCACTAGAATACGTTAAAGAGTAGAGGAGGATGAAATGAGTCAATCAACTCAACGTTTGACATATAGTGCACATGTAGAATCTACATTCACTGCCTATTTGTCACAATTAAAAGGTCAACAAGTGACGGTCCAAACAACGCGCGGTGTTCTCACAGGAGTACTCCAACAGGTAGGGTATGATTCCATTGAAGTTTCCATACAACACCAAGTCTTTGCCATCCGCTTAATGGAAATTATCTGGGTCACTGAAGCAAGGGGCGTGTAAACGATGTTTCAGCGGACCAATCGACTATTGATTGAATTGCCACATGTGGAATACGGAGACGCAAATGCGGCAGCTGCAGTTCAAGAACTACTCGGTGGGAAATTTGGAGAAATGTCGACACTGAACAATTATCTGTTTCAGTCGTTCAACTTTCGGTCGAAAACCAAATTAAAACCTTTTTACGATTTGGTTGCAAGCATTGCAGCAGAAGAAGTGGGTCATGTTGAACTCGTTTCCAATACGATTAATCTTGTGAATAAATCCAATTCGTTTGATGGAGATCCAAACACCACGCCGCTTCAACTGGGAAAAGACGCTCGAAATACTCATCATTTTATTGCGACCGCACAAACATCTCTCGGTGCTGATTCGATGGGCAATGCGTGGCGTGGCGATTACATCTTCTCAAGTGGCAATCTTGTTCTCGACCTTTTGCATAACTTCTTCTTAGAATGTGGAGCACGTACACATAAAATGCGCGTCTTCGAAATGACCGATCACCCAGTGGCTCGTGAAATGATTGGGTATCTATTGGTTCGCGGGGGCACACATGTTTTGGCGTATGCGAAGGCAATTGAAATGGCGACAGGTGTGGACATTACTAAAATGCTACCCATCCCGAATTTAGATAACCGAGCGTTTGATCAAGCTCGAAAATATGAAGATCGTGGATATGGGAACGTTCTGTTTACGTGGAACACCCAGGGAGACTACCAAGATATCAATCAAATCTGGAAAGGGACACATCCTTTGACGAATCAACGGCTATACGTACAAGAAGGTTTCCCGAAAGGAGCACCAGTGCCAGATTTGGATGAGTTACCAGAAGAATTTGCACCTGGGATCACAGCAGAAGACTACCGAAAAATAGCGAAACGTCTAATGGAAAATCTCTAATATAGGCATTTTCAACTGACTTTGCTACACTAAAGTCAGGGAGTGGTAAATATGAAAATAGCAACGATTCAAACGGATATTCATTTTGGAGATCCGGATGCGAATTATGAGCAAATGAAACAATTGATTAAAAAAGCTCTTGAACAACAGCCGGATCTTATTGTATTGCCTGAGATGTGGAACGCAGCCTATGATTTAGAAAACTTGGAATCGCATGCAGATGAAGACGGAGAGAGAACGATAACATTTCTACAATCTTTAGCGAGACAAGGCAATGTGACGATTCATGGTGGTTCCGTTGCAGTCCGCAGAGGAAGCAACTATTACAACACGAGCTACACTGTGGATGCCACAGGAGAAGTCATTCATGTATATGACAAGATGCACTTGTTCCAGTTGATGAACGAACATCATTATTTATCACCTGGTACGGTCGCAGATACATTTGAGCTAGAGGAGATCTGTTTTGCAGCAATGACGTGCTACGATTTACGTTTTCCTGAACTGGCAAGACACTATGCATTAAAAGGTGCTCATGTACTTCTAGTTCCGGCACAGTGGCCGACAGCAAGACTTGATCATTGGCGCATCTTACTTCAAGCGCGGGCCATTGAAAATCAAATGTATGTGGTCGCAGTGAACCGAGTTGGAAACGACCCAGCAAATGCATTTCCAGGTCATAGTCTCATAATTGATCCATGGGGAACCATTTTATATGAGGGCAAAAGTGGGGAAGAAGTGGCGATTACCGAGCTAGACCTCGGGAATGTTGAAGAGTTTAGAAAAAAAGTACCGGTATTTGAAGACCGGTTACCTACACGATATAAGCTAGACTAAAGAGATCCGGATGCACGTGCATCCGGATCTTTGTTTACTCTTTAACAACTACAGCTGGTGCATGATAGTCTGGTTCTGGAACAAATCGCAGGATGATAAAGCCGATGATGAATAAAACAATCAAACTAAAGACACCCATAGATGAATTACCTGTCACCTGGGCAGTAACTCCAACGAGTAACGGCCCCAGAATCGCTGCAAATCGACCAAAGATATTGTAAAACCCAAAGAACTCATTGGAATTTTGTTTTGGTACCAACTTCCCAAAGTAAGAACGGCTAAGCGCTTGAATACCGCCTTGAGACGTTCCGACGAGCATCGCTAATATAAAGAAATCTGTCACAGAATCCATAAAAAAAGCATACGTACAGACAATGGTATAAACGAATATCCCCACATAGAGCATCATCTTTTCCCCGAACTTGGCAGCTAAATGACCATAAAGGAAAGCAAATGGAGCAGCGATGACTTGCGTTAAAAATAAGATTCCGAGTAACGAATTTGTATCAAGACCTAGATCTGTCCCATAAGCAGTGGACATCGAAATAATTGTTCCCACACCGTCGATATAAAAGAAATAGGCCAGTAAGAATAAAAATACTGCACGGTATTTACGAATCTCTTTGATTGTCGTGAAAAGTCGTTTGAAACTCTGAGCAACAGGATTTGGCTCCCGTGGAACGAAATGCACTTGTTTGACATTCTTGAAGATTGGAATGGAAAAGATGATCCACCAAGCCGCTGTAATGAAAAACGCGATTTTACTTGCCGTATCTGCAGCAAATGGGAGGATGCCGTTACCACTAAGGACGATTATTCCCATAGCGAGGATAAAAGGAAATAGACTTCCGATATACCCCATTCCATAGCCTCGAGCAGATACTTTAGCCATCCGTTCATCAGATGTGACATCCACGATAAAGCTATCGTAAAAAACGTTTGAACCTGTCGCACCAAGTGCTGCAAATGTATAGACAATGAGTAACATCAGCCAGTTTTCAAACGGAACCAGAGCGAGCGCAAGAGTAAAAACTATTCCTAGAGAGAAAAAGATACCAAAGAATTTCTTTTTGAGGCCTTCATAATCAGCAATCGTTCCCATTATGGGGCCTAGTAGAGCTAAAATCGTCGTAAAAATAGCGATAGTATACCCTAGATAAGCTGTTGAGTCAGCGCCATCGATTCCAGCTGCCGTAGCAGAGGATTTAAAATAAATCGGAAAAATTGCCGTAGTAATGATGAGTGTATAGGCAGAAGAAGCCCAGTCATACATTACCCAACTGTTCTCTTTTTTCGTATACTTCTTCACAAAATTGTCCCCCTTTTTCTCATTGTATCTTACAGAAATGAATTTCAGGTGAATTTTCTGAAAAATTTAAGCTCTCACTCAAATTTTCGATATAATAAAAAGAAACGGTAGGTGAGCCTATGGAAAATTTACGTGCTATTATTGATATTGGATCGAACTCAATTCGACTCGTCGTCTATAGTTATTCGTACGAAAAAGGGTTGGAAGAACACCACAATATTAAAACGGTAGCTCGATTAAGTGGCTATTTAAATGAGCAAAATGAAATGCAGACGGAAGGAATCGATCGATTGATTGAGACGCTACTAAACTTCCAAGCGGTTTTGAACGACCTTCACATAAAACAACCCGTTATTGCCGCTACAGCAGCAGTCCGACAAGCATCGAACCAACAACATATTCTTGAACGTGTGTGTCAAGAGACCGGGTTAACGATTGAAGTTTTAAGTGCAAAACAGGAGGCCTATTATGGGTATTTAGCTGTGGTGCTGACAACAAATATTAGAGACGCTATGACAGTCGATATGGGCGGAGGTTCTACGGAAGTGACACTCTATAAGGACAAGCAATTGGTCGAGTCCTATAGTTTCCCATTTGGAGTCGTAACTCTAAAAAATAAATTTGTATCAGGAGATGTACCAACTCTCCATGAACGCAAAGCGATCAAAGCATTTGTTCACGAACAATTTAAAGAACAACCTTGGATTCAAGGTAAAGGACTTCCCGTGATTACTATTGGAGGGAGTGCGAGAAACATCGTTCAAATTGATCAGAACCGAAAAAATTATCCACTCTCTGGGACACATCAATATGAGATGTCGCTCGAAGATATCCGGTCAATTGATTACTTAATGAAAAAAATTTCTTTTTCTGAACGAAAGAAAATTGATGGATTGTCGTCAGACCGAGCGGATGTCATTGACGGCGCTATCATCACGTTTGAAACACTTCTCGAACTAACAGGATCTACTTTATTTATGCACAGTCGCAAAGGGCTACGTGAAGGAATCATCATTGAAAAGTTGGAAGAAAACAAAGAACATACATTTTTTTTAGATGAAGTCGATTCAAGTGCCATTCGTCATCTTCATGGAAAGTTTGCGATTGAAGCTGCGGATAATACGGATCTGATTGATACGTTTCAAAAATTGCGTGGCCAATTTGCAGAAGCCGGTTGGATCCAGGATTGGTCAGATGACCCTGAAATGCTAACGTACGCCTATCAGCTGTTTCACTTTGGAAAGCAAGTAGATATTGAATCAGCCAGTCAACATACATTCTATTTGTTAACTAATAGTACGCTTGACGGGTTTACCAATAAACAAAAACTCAAGCTTGCTTTATTGTCTTCCTATAAAAACAAACAAACGTTTCAACAGTACATTCAGCCCTACCAAGGAATTTTGACGATGCAAGAGATTGAAGAGTGTCGAGAAGCAGGGGCTCTTCTTCGATTTGTACATTCGTTACAGACAACGAAGCATTCCAGCATAGTAGACGCCACCATGTTTGCAAAAGGAGAAGACATTCTCTTGACACTTTTCACTCGAGGTTCGTTTGTCCTGGAGGCTTATCAAGCCGCAAAAATGAAAAAACATATTGAAAAGTTGATTAACCGAAATGTTATCCTTGCATTTGAAGTGGAGGAAATCACATGAGCTCTATCACGTATGCACACTTCAACAACCGTGAACTCAGTTGGTTAGCGTTTAATGAGCGCGTTCTTCAAGAAGCAGAAGATTCTGCCAATCCTTTGTTTGAACGATTACGTTTTCTTGCCATTTTTAGCTCCAATCTTGATGAATTTTTCATGGTGCGTGTAGCGGGTCTTCAAGATCAAGTACGCGTTGGATTTTCAAATCCGGAAACTAAATCAGGATTGACACCAATGCAGCAGCTTGAAGAAATTGCAGAGAAGACCCAAGCTCTTGTGTCCCGACAAATGAAAGTTTACCGTCATCTGATGGAAGTCGAACTACCAAAAGAAGGCATACATCTCGTTTCATATGGTCAGTTGTCATCCGAACAAAAAAAAATAGTGGACCAACAGTTTGACGATGAAATTTATCCGGTCATTACACCGGTTGCTGTAGATGCCTATCGTCCGTTCCCCGTGCTATTAAGTAAAACGATGAATATTTTAGCGATGGTTGAGGAGACAACGGCGGATGATACACCCAAAATCGCTATTGTTCAGGTGCCTTCCGTTTTAAAGCGATTTATTGTGGCAGAATCTAGTCAAAACAAGCATACAGTTGTATTACTTGAAGATGTAATCATTGGGAACTTGTTTAAGCTCTTTACAGGCTATCAAGTAAAACATGCCAATCCTTTTCGAATCACTAGAAATGCAGATTTAACTATTCATGAAGAAGGTGCACGTGACCTTCTGATTGAGATTGAAAAGGAATTAAAAAAGCGCAAATGGGGGGCGGTTAGCCGCCTTGAAGTAAAGTCCTCGGAGATTAAACAAAAAGTCCTTCATTATTTAGTAGATGAACTGGAGATAACAGGGGGCGATGTGTATAAAGTAGATGGACCACTTGATGTCACATTTCTCTTTTCATTCACGAAGTTTTTTGATACATCATTTCCAAAGCTGAGCTATCCTGTATTTATGCCACAACAACCCGCCGACTTAAAAAGAGAAGAAGATATTTTTACAAAAGCACTCACGCAAGATTTGTTCTTTTATCATCCGTACGAATCATTCCAACCTATTTTGGATTTCATTGAGCAAGCTGCAAATGATCCATCGGTCCTTGCCATAAAGCAAACATTATATAGAGTTAGTGGGAACTCACCTATTATACAAGCGCTGAAACGTGCAGCTGAAAATGGAAAACAAGTCACTGTTCTCGTGGAATTAAAAGCTCGCTTTGATGAAGAGAACAACGTCATTTGGGCCAAAGAGCTTGAAAAAGCAGGGTGTCTTGTCATTTACGGAATGCATAATTTAAAGACGCATTCTAAAATTACGCTGATTATTCGTCAAAAACATGGTAAAATTGAGCAATTTGTACACCTTGGCACAGGGAACTATAATGACCAGACAGCAAAAATCTACACGGATATGAGCATTATTACAACAAATAAAAAAGTCGGAGCTGATGCTACAAAGTTCTTTAACTACTTGAGTGGCTATATGGATAAACCAGATTATCAGAAACTCGTCGTTTCTCCTTTTGAAATCAAAGATCGTTTTGTGGAATTGATTGATGAAGAGATTGAATTTCATCACACGTTCGGAAATGGTCAAATCAAGCTGAAAATGAATTCTTTGACGGATAAAGATCTCATTGAAAAGTTATACATAGCTTCTCAAGCTGGGGTAAAGATTGATTTGATTGTGCGAGGGATCTGTTGTCTGCGGCCAGAAATCAAAGGTGTAAGCGAGAACATCCGGGTTATCAGTATCGTCGGACGATTTTTAGAGCATTCACGAATATATTATTTCCATAGGAACGGAGCATCAAAATTATATCTCTCTTCTGCAGACATGATGACACGTAATATGATTAAAAGGGTAGAAATATTATTTCCAATCCTGTCACCTGCTATCAAAAAGAGAATTCTTTCGATACTTGAGCTTGAACTTCAGGATACGGTAAAAGCTCGTGTTCAAAACGCGAAAGGAATCTATACGTACAGAAAATCAGACACCAAAATTCATGCTCAACAACAATTTATGGGATATGCAAAAAATGGCTGGCGCTTAGACTAAGCGCCCGTTTATTTAATTTATATTTCGATTCACAAAAAGTTTGTCATGCGAATTAAAAAAGAGTAGTATGGAAACTAGATTTCACGAAAGAAGGAAAATTTATGAAGAACCCCCCTTATGGAATGATTGCGATCTTATTTATAGGTGCGTTCGTTGCATTCCTCAATAACACACTTCTCAATGTTGCACTCCCGACGATTATGGTGGAGTTTGATGTCAAACCCTCACAAGTCCAATGGTTGACGACAGCCTATATGTTGGTTAACGGTATTTTGATTCCTGCCTCTGCCTATTTTATTCAAAAGTTTACTAATCGAACTCTTTTTATTACAGCAATGAGTTTGTTTACATTCGGAACTTTCATTGCATTTATAGCACCAGGATTTTGGATTCTTGTTCTTGGACGAATGATACAAGCTTGTGGATCTGCGATCATGATGCCTCTATTAATGAACGTGATGTTGATCGCCTTCCCAATTGAACGTCGCGGAACAGCAATGGGTATATTTGGTCTTGTGATGATCATGGCTCCTGCTATCGGGCCCACACTGTCAGGGTTCATTGTAGAAAATTATAGTTGGCGTATCTTGTTTGCGATGATCCTGCCATTTGCTTTGATACCACTCGTGCTCGCCATTTTTAAACTAAAGAATATTACGCCACAACGCGACGTCACTCTTGATAAATTTTCTTTGGTACTGTCCAGTTTTGGTTTTGGAGGTTTACTTTACGGGTTTAGTGTGGCAGGAGATGAGGGATGGACTTCATGGATTATTCTTCTCACACTAGCTGTTGGAATGTTCACCCTTGTCTGGTTCATTTTAAGACAGCTGAGCTTAAAAGAACCGCTACTCGAGTTTCGAATCTATCGATATCCGATGTTTGCGCTCGCTTCTGCTATTTCAATTGTATTGTCAGCTGCCATGTTCTCTGGAATGATTTTGACGCCACTTTATGTTCAGACAATTCGAGGGTTTTCACCACTAGAATCGGGACTGCTCATGCTTCCTGGCGCACTTGTGATGGCCATTATGTCGCCTGTCACTGGTCGTTTATTTGATTCGTTTGGTGCTAAGTGGTTAGCCATCACAGGGTTAACCATCTCTACATTAACAACATTCGCCCTTAGTGGCTTAACATTAGAAACATCCTATGCATCCATCATGTTTTTATATACAATGAGGATGTTCGGATTTTCGATGATTACCATGCCTGTGATGACTAATGGATTAAGTCAATTGGCAGCTCACCATTATCCACACGGAACGGCAATGAACAATACACTTCAACAAGTGTCAGGAGCAATTGGTTCCGCAATTTTCTTGACCATCATGAATGCCCGTATGACCAGTTGGATAGAAGACCAATTGCTAAAACTACAAATTGATGGAATGTATCCTAGCGATGCAGAGGCAGAACAAGTAATCATGGGAGAACTTACTCAAAAAGGGATGTTAGAAGGTATCACATTTTCCTTTTTCATTGCAGCTATTGTAACTATTGTCGCACTAATACTTAGCTTATTTATAAAAAAGGTAGTACCAAAGCGCGAGAAAGATTAATTCCTTGCGCTTTTATTTAGGAATACTAATATATTCATTAAATTTTCTAATAAAATCTGAAAATTTATGTAGACGGATGAAAAAGGATGGATTACAATGAAGTTGTTCAAATAAGTAAGATAGTTTTGAATTGTGGAAATAGAGAGAACAATTCATTCTGTCAACTAAATGGGGGTTATTGTATTGAAAAAATCTAAATTTGCTTCATTGTTTGTAGCTTCCTCGCTGTTATTAGCAACCCTGGCAGCATGTGGAGACACAGAAGGCGGATCTTCAGCTGATGGAGATACAATTAAAATTGGAGCGAACCTTGAGCTTTCGGGCCCAGTAGCTTCTTATGGTTCTTCTGAGCTTGAGGGAATCGAGCTAGCATTAGAAGAAATCAATGCGGATGGCGGAATTGACGGCAAACAAGTCGAACTAGTCAAAGTAGACAACAAATCCGACGCAGCTGAAGCTACAAATGCTGCGATTAAATTAACGGATCAAGATGGCGTTTTAGCGATTATTGGTGCCGCTACTTCAGGAAATACAGTTGCACAAGTGCAAGTAGCTGCTGATACACAAACACCACTTATCACACCTTCAGGAACTAGCCCAACTGTCACAGTGGCTGAAAATGGTTCTGTTAATGAATATGCATTCCGTACATCATTCATCGATCCTTTCCAAGGTACAGTGGCGGCGAACTTTGCTGCAAATGAACTTGGCGTAAAAACAGCTGCAGTATATGCTGATAACGCGTCTGATTATGCTAAAGGTTTAGCTGCATCCTTCATTGAAGATTTTGAAGCAGCAGGCGGAACAATTGTCGCTCAAGAATCTTATGTAGCAAAAGATACAGATTTCCGTTCTACACTGACTCGTATTAATTCAGCGAATCCTGAGTTCGTATTTATACCTGGATACTACGAAGAAGTTGGCTTGATCGTCAAACAAGCTCGTGAACTAGGAATCGATGTGCCTTTAATGGGGGCAGATGGTTGGGATTCTCCAACAATCGTTGATCTTGCTGGTGCAGATGCTCTAAATAACACATACATCATTAACCACTATTCTGCTGAAGACCCAGAAGGGAAAGCAAAAGAATTTGCGGATAAATTTGAAGAGAAGTACGGTAAGCTTCCAAACTCATTCAATGCTCTTGGATATGACACTGTGTATCTATTAAAAGATGCTATTGAACGTGCAGGAGAACTTGATGGAGAAGCAATCAAAGATGCTCTTGCTTCAACAGACGGACTTGAGTTAGTTACAGGTGCGTACACTGTAGACGAAAACCACCACCCAGTTAAATCAGCTACGATTCTAGAATTCGTTGATGGAGTTCAAGTCTTTAATACGAAAGTGAACCCTTAAGGGGGGCGTTATTAGGGGGGAGAACGATTCCCCCCTTTTTCTTTTGTCTGCACGATTGAAAGGAGTGAGGAAAAATGGAAATCATTCAGCAGTTGATTAACGGTATCTCTTTAGGGAGTATCTATGCATTGATTGCACTTGGCTACACGATGGTGTATGGAATTATCAAATTAATTAACTTTGCACATGGAGATGTGTTCATGCTCGGCGCTTTCTTTGGTTTCTATGCGATAACGATTTTCAATATGAACTTCTTTTTAGCGCTTATTGTTTCCATGGCAGCTACTGCGCTACTTGGTGTTTTGATTGAACGTATCGCCTATAAGCGACTACGAAATGCTACGCGTATTGCCGCACTTATCACAGCCATTGGGGTTTCTCTACTTATTGAATATGGATTTATTTACATACGTGGGGCACAACCTGAAGCCTATCCAGATGTGTTTGGTCGTCAGTCCATTTCATTTTTAGGGGCGACAATCGACATGAAGGCAATTTTAATCCTATCGGTTTCTGTCGTCTTGATGCTACTTCTTCAATTTATTGTGCACAAAACAAAAACTGGAAAAGCGATGCGCGCTGTATCTCATGACGCAGAAGCCGCAAAGCTCATGGGAATCAATGTAGATAATACAATTTCCGCTACGTTTGCCATTGGTTCTGCACTTGCTGGAGCAGCAGGTGTAGTCTTTGGACTTTACTACACAAAAATCGATCCACTCATGGGAGTTATCCCAGGACTAAAAGCATTCGTTGCTGCCGTACTTGGGGGGATTGGGATCATTCCAGGAGCGATGGTCGGCGGACTAATTCTTGGAGTTGTTGAGACATTTGTTTCTGCAGTTGGTTTCTCTCTATGGCGAGATGCCGCAGCTTTCGTTATTTTAATTCTTATTTTGATTTTCCGTCCGTCTGGTATTTTCGGAAAAAATACACGAGAGAAAGTGTAGGTGGGCCAAATGAAAAAACATTCACGCGCATTTTGGCCACTGTTAATAGGAGCTCTTGTGTTTTACGCGATTGTACAAGGACTCATCATGGCTGGCGCACTAAATACGTATTATTCCAACACGCTCATTTTTATTGCTATTAATATTATCCTAGCTGTTAGTTTGCACTTGGTCATTGGAATCACGGGACAGTTTTCTATTGGTCACGCTGGTTTCATGGCAGTAGGAGCTTACTTGTCTGCTATTATCACCATGAAATTCGAGTTACCGTTTATTTTGGCTATCGTCGTGGGGGGTCTCGTTGCAGCATTAGCCGGACTGATTGTCGGGATTCCAAGTTTACGTTTAAAAGGAGACTATTTGGCGATTGCAACACTCGGGTTTGCTGAAATCATCCGAATCATCTTCTTAAATATTGACTACGTAGGTGGCGCAGCGGGGATGCAAGTATCGAAGATGACAAACTGGTCATACACATACTTCTTTATGCTCATCACTATACTCGTCATTGTGAACTTCACACGGTCTCGTCATGGGATTGCCGCTCTATCTGTTCGTGAAGATGAGATCGCCTCGGATGCGATGGGGATCAATACCACGTACTATAAAGTCGCTGCCTTTGTCATCGGTTCATTTTTTGCTGGAGTAGCAGGTGCATTGTTTGCCCATAACTTCTACATTATTCAGCCAGGTCAATTTGGTTTCTTAAAATCTGTTGATATCTTAATTCTAGTGGTATTAGGCGGTCTCGGAAGTATATCCGGAGCGATTATCTCTGCCATTTTCTTGACGCTTGTCTCTACTTACTTGCAAGAATTCCCTGAGACGCGGATGATAATTTATAGCTTGGTATTAATCATTGTGATGCTCTATCGTCCACAAGGATTGATGGGTACAAAAGAGATTACCGATTACTTTAGAGGATGGACATCCAAAGGAGGTAAGGCAAATGGAAAAGACACCCATACTTGAGGTTAAACAAGCCGGTATCCAATTTGGTGGGTTAAAAGCCGTTCAAAATCTTAACCTCGCCTTGTATCCTGGGGAACTGGTAGGACTGATTGGTCCGAACGGGGCTGGAAAAACAACAAGCTTTAATCTGTTGACAGGCGTCTATGTGCCGACAGAAGGAGATGTCATCTTCCAAGGGAAACGAATCAATGGCCTTGCTCCTTACAAGGTCACCCAATCAGGCATGAGTCGGACATTCCAAAATATCCGCCTGTTCCGCGACATGACGGTATTAGATAATGTAAAAGTAGCGTATCACGCGCTAGCCAAGCATACGATGCTTGCATCTATTTTGCGCTTACCATCGCATTTTGCTGGAGAGCGAAAAATGGAGGAAGCTGCGATCGAGTTTTTGAAGATCTTTCGTCTAGACAAATACAAAGATGAACTTGCGAAGAATTTGCCATATGGTCAGCAACGCCGATTGGAGATTGCACGTGCGCTTGCCGCCAATCCAAAGTTACTACTCCTAGATGAGCCAGCAGCTGGTATGAATCCGCAAGAGACACATGACTTAATGGAACTTATTGCATTCATTCGCGATAAATTCAATTTAACGATATTATTGATCGAGCATGACATGAATCTAGTCATGGGCGTGTGTGAGCGGATTTATGTGCTTGATCATGGTCAGTTGTTGGCAGAGGGACCTCCGGAAGTGATTCGGAACGACCCGAAAGTAATCGAGGCTTACCTCGGCGAGGAGGTAACAGAATGACGATGTTGTCGGTAGATGCAATTGATGTGTATTACGGTAATATCCAGGCATTGAGAGGGGTCTCATTAACAGTAGAAGAAGGAGAGATCGTGACCCTTATTGGAGCGAACGGTGCAGGAAAGAGCACATTGTTAAAGACTCTTTCAGGGCTTCTCAAACCGAAGACAGGAAAAATAGAATTTCTCGGCCAATCGATTGCGGGCAAACCTGCACAGGGCATCGTGAAATCGGGAATCTCTCACGTTCCTGAAGGGCGTCGCGTATTTGCGAACTTAACGGTGGAGGAAAACTTGGAACTCGGAGCTTTCTTACGCAAAGATAAAAAAGGAATTGAAACAGACTTGAAGAAGGTATACGATACTTTTCCACGTCTGTTGGAACGTAGAAAACAAATGTCTGGAACGCTTTCAGGTGGAGAGCAACAGATGCTTGCAATGGGTCGCGCCATCATGGCAAAACCTAAACTACTGCTTTTAGACGAACCTTCGATGGGCCTTGCTCCACTCATGGTCAAAACGATTTTTAAAGTGGTCAAAGAGATTAATGCAGAAGGTACCACCATTTTGCTAGTTGAGCAAAATGCGCACATGGCACTTTCTGTGGCCAATCGGGGGTACGTAATTGAGACAGGCAAAGTGGTCCTTTCTGGACCTGCCGATGAATTTCATGCGTCTGATGAAATTCGAAAAGCGTACCTTGGCGGACATTAAAAAACAGCTGCTCACATTGTGGGCGGCTGTTTTTTCTTTAGGAAGTATTGGATGCCTTCCACGATGACTGCTAACACAAGACCAAAAGCTGTGAACATGAATAGCGAGAGTAAACCAGCTAAATCTTGAAATCCTCCATCACCAAATAGAAAGTTTCGGTACATCTCTACAAAGCCAATGAATAGCCCTGCTAAAAATAAATAGAGACCAATCTTGAGGTCCAGATACGCAAGTGCACCGGCAAACATTCCTGCAGCAAGTCCGTAAGCTACCATGGTAACTGCATTTCCTACAGTCAGCTCTTGATCAAGGATGACTCCTGTTCCGAGAAGCAGCAAAAAGAGAGTGATTGATAAGACAATCACGCCAAGCATTTTATAATTCTCTTTCATTTCATTTCCCCACTTTCTGATTTAAAGTATACTAGTAACAAAGAAAGGATGTAAACGTTATGCGACATACTTTTCATCAGCAGCTATCATGGGGAAGTACAAGAAATGAAATTGGTGAAGTTATAATCGGTCAAACACCCATTCCATTTTCCATTCCACAGGATTTGCAAGGCCCTGGCGTCGGCACGAACCCTGACGAACTTCTACTCAGTTCAGCTGCTGGTTGTTATATAATGACACTTGGCGCCATGTTTGAAAGAAGCTCACTACATATCGAACAGATCACTATGCACTCTGAACTGGACATTTCCGTGACAAACGGAGAATTTAAAGTAGAAGAGATACGCCATCATCCTACACTCAGTGGATTTGATCCCTCCAAACGAAAAATGATTGAACGAATTGTTCATAAAGCAGATGAGCGTTGCATGATCAGCAATGCGTTAAAAGCATCAGTAACGATAACTATCCATCCCGAGTATATTGAGGAGGTTCATTCATGAAAACGCTTTTTTCAAATGCACGTTTTGTGACGATGACGGCAGAAGGTCATGAAGTAGAAGCCGTAATAGTAGAAGACGGAAAAATCATCGAAACAGGTCGTTTTAATGATTTAAAAGAACTTGCTGACGAACAAGTGTCTCTTGAAGGAAAAGTAGTCTATCCAGGATTTATTGATAGTCATATGCACTTAATTGGACATGGCCAAAAAATCAGTTCGGTGGATTTATCTGGATTTACATCCATCCGTGAAATTTTGGAAGTGATACATCAAGCAGAGCCAGTATCCGGCTGGATTGTTTTAGAAGGATGGAATGACAATCAGTTAATGGAAGGACGTGCTATCACGCGACAAGATATCGATACTGTTTGTTCAGATTATCCCGTCGTTTTAAAAAGAATCTGTCGCCATGTGGTTGCCGTCAATTCGAAGGCTCTTGAACTGGCTGGTATTGGTGAAGACACACACGATGTGTCGGGAGGCGTCATCGGTCGAACGGATCATGGAGAACTGAACGGTCTTTTCTATGATGAAGCACAAGCGCTCATCATCGAGCATATTCCCGAGCTTTCACAAGATGATTTGGTCGATATAATACATACAAGTATCAAAGATTTACACCGAATGGGGCTGACGGGTGCACATTCCGAGGACATGGCCTATTACGGACCATATACGAACCCATTGGGAGCATATCGCAAAGCCATTGATTCGAACTTCCGTGTTCATCTACTGCGCCATCATCACGTTTTTAAAGATATGGTGCATGAATCAGGGGGTGCTTTTATTTCATTAGGCAATATGAAGATTTTCATGGATGGATCCCTAGGGGGGCATACCGCATGGTTATCAAAGCCTTATACAGATGAACCGAGTCTATCAGGAGTTGCTGTTCACACAGAAGAGCAACTAATCGCACTGACGAAAGTCGCTCGGACTTATCAAACGGGTATCGCGGTTCACGTGATTGGCGATCAGGCAACAAAAGTCGTGCTTGATGTGATTGAAAAACATCCTCCACAAAACGGCGTCATTGACAGACTGATTCACGTCAATGTGTTGTCAAAAGAGCTAATTGATCGAATGAAAGAGCTTTCAATTATGGCGGATATACAGCCAATGTTCGTTCCATCGGATTTTCCTTGGGTGACAGATCGCTTAGGAAAAGATCGCTTAACCTATTCTTACGCTTGGAAAACGTTACTTGAAGAAGGAATTGTTCTTGCAGGAGGTTCAGACGCCCCCATTGAGAATGCTGATCCTCTACTGGGTATGAATGCAGCAATGAACAATCCTTATGTACCTGATCAGGAATTAACTGCGTTTGAAACGATTTCTTTATATACAACGGGAGCGGCAGCTATCGCAAAAGAAGACCATCTGTACGGAAAGATTGCTTCAGGCTTTTGCGCAGACTTTACTGTTGTATCCGACGAAATCACGAAAGAATCCATTTCCCATTGTCAAATTGAAGCAACCATTGTGAATGGAAACGTGGTTTATCAAAAAGAAGAGGGACACGTCTAGAAAGGAATTGTTACATGGGCTTTATAGGTATTGACGCAGGTGGGACACTTGTCAAACTTGCTTACAAATCGGAAAGTAATCAAATTCATACAACGTATTTTTTATCTTCCCGATTTGATTTAGTAAAACAGTGGATTGAAAACAAGTTTGATCATCCGAAAATCTGTATGACGGGTGGTCGAGCGAAGCAACTACAAAACTTTTTAGGCACAGAGAATTATCAATATGTTGTTGAGTTTGATGCGACAGTCCGAGGTGTACTTTACCAACTAGATAAAAATCATATCGATATTCAACAAGCCATCGTGACGAATATTGGAACGGGGACGTCAATTCATCACCTATTCGAAACTCAGCATACCCGCCTTGGAGGAACAGGAATCGGAGGCGGGACCCTCATGGGTCTAAGTAAAAAGATGGCGGGAACAATGGTGTTTGGTGAAATTGTTGAACGTTCATCAATGGGTTCGCGGAAACACATCGATGTACTCGTAGAAGATATTTATCAGGAAAATCAACTACCCATCAAGGGTTCATTAACGGCAAGCAATTTTGGTGCACTTCTTCACTCAGAAGAGGAAGTAAATTCAGATAACGATTATTTAGCAGGTATCCAAGGGATGATCGGAGAAGTCATCTCATCGTTGTCCATTCAGGCTGCGGATACAAAAAATGTGGAGGATATTATTTACATTGGCACTACTCTGGAAAACAACGAAATGCTTCAAAATGTAATTGCATCTTATACGACTTTAAAGAACAAACGAGCCGTGTTTTTACCGGAACATGGGTATAGTGGAGCAATTGGTGCATTATTAACAATTTAATCATTCCATTTGCAATCTCTCCCAAGACATGGTATATTGTAATAGAATTATTTTTGTTCGGAGCGTTAGTAGGTGGCAACACTTTTACTTAACAGTGTTGAGCAAGGATAGTAACAAAAGTGTACACACAGTACATGAGGAGGATACACACATGGAACAAGGTAAAGTAAAATGGTTTAACTCAGAAAAAGGATTCGGATTTATCGAGCGCGAAGGCGGAGACGACGTATTCGTTCACTTCTCAGCTATCCAAGGCGACGGTTTCAAAACTCTTGACGAAGGTCAAGACGTAACTTTCGAAATCGAGCAAGGTCAACGTGGTTTACAAGCTACAAATGTAAACAAAGCTTAATTTAACCTTTCAAAAAGACTCCTTCGGGGGTCTTTTTTTTACTTCTAGATGTGGAGCAGGCTCGCTCTGAAATTCTGTCAAATGACAGCGTGGACAGGGAGGCGCTCTTTACCTCAATGGATGCGAATGATTTTTGAGTGTGTTTCTAGGCTACGCAACTCGAGTACACATAAGATGTGAAGAACGCTTGGTCAAAAACAGTTGCGGTCCATTCGAGCCGCTTACCCGGTCCATTTAAGTAGACTACCCGGTCCATTGCGTAACAATTGAACAGAGTATATTGTTATAAGGCCCATTTAAGCTACCTACCCGGTCCATTTCAACCATCTACCCGGTCCATTCTAATGCCCGATGTTCAAATTGTCTAGATTCTCTTCCTAAAACACTCAAATACCCAATCCCTTCCTAGCAAGACCTTCCACCATCCTGCTCCAGTAACCCCGAGAAATCTAAATCATTTCCTCAGCTCATCCGCCGCCAATCGATGCGCGGCAGCATTCTCTTTATCGGGAATCCACTTAATAAAGTAAAGAGGAATGTTTTTTAATAATTCCTCAATTTCATCCAATACTACTCGAAACTCCGCGTTTTTCACAAACATTCGATCAACTGCTTGAAAAACGATTTTGGAGTCAACGCGTATGGACAGAATATCCGGTTTGAGAGGGATCACTTCTTTTAAACCTTCCCGAAGTGCAATGAATTCTGCCAAATGGTTCGAATAGACGCCTATTTTTTTAGCAACCATCCCTTTGTGTCCGTTCCCTTTATAAAAAATCCCGATGGCGCTCTCTCCAGGATTTCCCCGAGTAGCTGCATCTGTATAGAGTTCGAGCATATTCGTGCTCCTTTCCTTGCCATAGCTAGTTACTTCCGATTATACTACTACAATAGATAAGGTGGGTGTATCATGTCAGAAAATACTGTAATCAACGAAATCTCACGACTAGAAGATGTCTATTGTGAACAATGTCCAATCAAGCAAGATCTCCGTGCGCGTCAAGGGAAAACGGCTGCTCACCATTTTTGCATTGATACATGTTCCGTGGGACGCGAACTTCAACAGATGGGTCAATCATTACTCCATATTTCATACGCTAACAAATAAAAATCCCTGCGAAAGTTCGCAGGGTTTGTTTTCGTTTATCATGTGATTTTATTCTGTCATCACTTGTACTTCTGACGCTTGAGGACCACGATTGCCCTCTATTGTGCGGAATGTGACGCGTTGACCTTCTTCTAACGTGCGGAACCCTTCGCCGAGAATCCCAGTAAAATGAACAAATACATCTTCACCATCACTCGATTCAATAAATCCATAGCCTTTTTCTGCATTAAACCATTTTACTTGTCCTTGGTGCATCGTGCAGGACCTCCTTCGTTAGAAAAATCAGATAATTACTAGATAAACTATACAGGATTCGACCTATTCCGTCAATTTGAAAGGGGAAAACCTTATGTGGAACAAGTTAGAAGAAATGCTACATACGTATTACAATTCATTTGATGCAAGTCATGATATGGCACATGTTCGTCGTGTCTATCACACTGCAATGGAAATTTATAGAGCTTATCCGGAGGCAGATCAGAAACGAATTATTTTAGCGGTTGCGCTACATGACGTGGAAGATAAAAAGTATACCAATGGTCAGAGTACGCAAGTAATGGAGCTTGTATTCAATGAATTTCATGTATCAACAAAAGAGCAAAAAGTTATTCGTGAAATAATTGATCAAGTATCCTTTTCAGGCGGAAAAGAAGCGACATCGCTCGAAGCAAGAATCGTTCAAGATGCGGACCGGTTAGATGCCTTGGGTGCTATTGGAATTGCGCGAACATTTGCTTATGGGGGGGCTAAAGGTCGAAGCCTTTACAATCATGAAGAAGTAGAAGCTGTGTTACGCGGAGAAGGCGTAGCAAATGGAGCGTCCGTTACTCATTTTTACGAAAAACTATTACATGTGAAAGAACGTTTGAATACAGATGAAGCTCGAAAAATTGCCAATGAACGTCATCTGTTCATGGAACAATTTTTACATCAATTCTATAAAGAAATTGGGGATCAACCATGTCACAATTAATTGTTCAACAACTGACAAAGACCATTGGCGATAAAACGCTCTATGATAGAATCTCATTTACCATTACGGAGGGAGAGAAGATTGGCCTGCTCGGCAGAAATGGATGTGGGAAGTCGACGCTACTTCAAATCCTAGCTGGTGAAATGGATGCAGATGTAGTATCTATGGATCATCCCAATGCCTATTCGATGGTTTACTTGTCTCAGAATCCCGAACTAACAGCTGGAAAGTCGATACTGGAAGTCATGTTTGAAAGTGATATTCCGGTTATGGAAATCAACCGCAAGTATGAGCAGATAAGACACGCAAGCGAGGCAAATCCGGGAGATATGAACCTCATAAATGAACTATTACAATTGCAAGAAAAAATGGAGCAACTAGGTGGTTGGGAAATGAATACAGCTGCTAAGTATGCGCTCACAAAACTGGGAATCACAGAATTTGATCGGTTAACAAATACATTATCCGGCGGTCAGCAAAAGCGAGTAGCTCTTGCACGCGCATTGATTGAACCTCATGATTTGTTATTATTGGATGAGCCGACCAATCACTTAGATATAGAATCTACACAAGCTCTCGAAGAGCTCGTAAAGTCGTATAAAGGGTCGGTCCTCTTTGTGACGCATGACCGATTGTTTTTAAACCATGTGACGAATTCGATTTATGAAATCGATCAACAACAGCTCTTTATGTATAAGGGGAATTATGAAACGTATCTAGAAAACAAGGTGATCCGTCAAGAACAAGCAGCTGCTGAGCAATCCAAAATCGAGAATTTATACCGCAATGAATTGAAATGGGTGCGCCGTGGTGCAAAGGCACGCACGACGAAACAAAAAGCACGTCTTGACCGATTTGATGAGATTGCTGAAAAAGCTTTAAAGAAATCTTCAGCAGACTCGATGGAGATGAATCTTTCAGGCAGTCGTTTAGGCAAGAAAGTGATGGAAGGTAACCACCTTTCGAAGAGCTTCGGGGACCGTGTTTTATTTCAAAACTTCTCCTTTATTTTACAAGCAAAAGACCGTATTGGTATTCTAGGGGAAAATGGTGCAGGAAAATCGACTTTGATGAATATCCTTGCTGGTAAAGAGTACCCTACAAAAGGTTCACTCGACATTGGATCGACCGTTCGTGTTGGATATTTTACTCAACAGTATCCAGAGTTTAATCCAAATCAACGCGTGCTTCATTACATCGTAGAGACATCTAATGCGATTCAGACTACAACCGGAGAATCTTTGTCGGCTGTTCAAATGCTTGAAAGGTTCTTATTCCCAACAAATGTTCACGGGACGCCTATTGGAAAGTTGTCGGGAGGCGAGAAGAAAAGGCTCTATTTATTGAAGCTATTGATGGAACAACCCAATGTATTATTACTGGATGAGCCCACAAATGATCTAGATTTAGATACGCTTGCAGTATTAGAAGATTATCTTGACTCGTTTGGTGGAGTGGTGATTGTTGTTTCTCACGATAGATATTTCTTAGATAGGGTAACAGAGAAATTATGGGTAGTTGAAAAACAACAAATCACAGAAACTCTTGATAGCTATCAAGACTATATTGAAAAACAAAAAATAAGAGACGTATCAGTGGAAGTTACTGATATTCCTGAAGTACAGGAACCTGTGAAAGAGAAAAGGAAGCGTCTCTCGTATCATGAGAAAAAAGAATGGGAAACCATTGAACAAGAGATTGAACAATTAGAAGAAAAAATCAGCCTGTATTCAAGAGAAATCGAATCCGCGGGATCTGACTATGAAAAAATCCGTCTTGCCACCATAGAGCTTGAAAAAGCTGAGGCTTTACTGGAAGATAAAATGGAGAGATGGGCTTATTTAGAAGAAATCGTTTCCTCATGATACACTTAGGACAGAAGGAGTGAGATGAATGAAAATCAAGACGATTGAACCAACACCAAGTCCAAACTCCATGAAGATTGTGGTCGATCAAGAGTTACCATTTGGTAAAAGTTTCAACTATAAACCTGATGCTTTAGGAGAGGCACCTGAATACATTCATCGCTTGTTTTCTTATGAAGGTATAAAAGGTATTTATCATGTGGCAGATTTTTTAGCTGTTGAAAAGCATCCAAAAGCTTCTTGGGATCAATTGATACCTCAAATTGAGGCATCATTCTCAGGAGAAAAAACTGTTGATAGTGAAGTCGAGATGGATGAGCATTTTGGAGAGGTACGCGTTCATGTGCAAGACTATCACGGTATCCCACTTCAAGTGAAAGTTTTTGATGGTTCTGCTGAACAACGCTTTGCCTTATCGTCTCGTTTTACGGATACGTTTAATGTGCGAATGCAAGATGATGAAAATTATATCATGCAGCGTAAATGGTTAGATTACGGTGTTCGCTATGGAGATTATGAAGAAATCGGCACACAAGTCGTTGCTGAAATCGAAGCGGCATTTACAGACGAACGTTTAGAACAATTAAAATCACCTCAATCCTCAGTTGAAACTTCTTGGAAGGAAGAGCGTCATCCGGTTTCTTTAGAGGATTTTCAGCACCCAGATTGGCAGGTACGTTATCAACTCCTTGACCGTTTGACACATCCAAGAGAAGAAGATTTACCTTTACTCGCACTCGCCTTGAAGGATGAGAAAGTGTCTATACGTCGTTTAGCTGTTATTTACTTAGGGATACTGGAAGACAAACTTACGATTCCTCACTTAACTATTGCATTGCATGATAAAAATGCTTCGATTCGTCGAACAGCGGGAGATACAATGAGTGACCTTGGCTATCCTGAATTTGCATCCGCGATGGAACATGCTTTGCATGATAAAAGTAAGCTCGTCCGTTGGCGAGCGGCTATGTTCTTCTATGAAGTAGGAGATGTATCCAATTTAGAAGCTCTTCGCTCGGCTGAAGAAGATCCAGAATATGAAGTGAGACTTCAAGTGAAAATGGCCATTGCCCGAATCGAGCAAGGTGAAGAAGCTAAAGGGTCTGTATGGAAACAAATGAATATGGCAAGAGCTATTAAGGAGGAATAAGAGTGAATGCATACGATGAATACATGAAGCAAATAGTTGTGCCGATGCGTCAAGAATTGACCCAGCACGGTTTTAAGGAACTAATTTCTATAGAAGAAGTGAACGAGCATATGACGACTGCTAAAGGAACATCTTTTATTGTCATCAATTCAGTTTGTGGATGTGCAGCTGGACTTGCCCGTCCGGCTGCTATCGAAGCAATCTCCCAACTTGAAGTTAAGCCAGAGCATCTTGTGACTGTGTTTGCAGGACAAGATGCGGATGCGACAGCTCAAATGAGAGAATACTTTGCGGATGTTCCGCCAAGTTCGCCTTCTATGGCTATCTGGAAAGACGGTGAGCTTGCCTATTTTATTCCACGTGAACAAATCGAAAACCATCCGAAAGATGCCATCAAAGAACATATTCAAGGAGCTCTTTCGCAAATCATCTCTTCATGAAGGCGGGAGTAACCACTTCTGCTAAACTGGATGAAAAGGGCCGACAGTTTGCCAAACAAATTGCGCTTAAAGAAAAACTTCTTTATATCGAGCGATTCAATCAACCTCTTCACAAACTTTGGGGAGACTTTGACGTGTTATACATGTGGACGACAAACGGATGGTATGCAGAAACACGTGATACTAGTCGGCATCACTTTCATCCTGGAACAGCCATGTTTCGCTTCAAACGATGGAAGTTAGGGGAGCGAGAACCTTTCTTGGAAGCGACAGACCTTCAAGCTGGAGACAGTTTTTTAGATTGTACGCTGGGACTTGGGTCTGATTGTTTGATGGCAAGTCTTCAGGTTGGGAAGCTAGGTAAGGTGACGGGGATTGAAAAATCACCTATCTCAGCATTCTTATTTCGTCAAAGCCAATTTTCTACGGACTTAGGTGAGTCTTTGCTAAATGAAGCCCTCCATCGAATTGAGTTCTATGAGATAGATGCTCTTACCTTCCTCAAAGGTCAAAAAAATAATTCAGTAGATGTCGTCTACCTAGATCCCATGTTTGAAGAGCTGATCGAAGAATCAACCAACTTTCGATCACACCATATCATCGCTTCAAAAGATCAGCTTTCTGCGGAGTGGATGAACGAAGCAATCCGCGTAGCAAAAAAACGAGTGGTTTTAAAAGCTCATTTTCGGAGTGAATTGTTCGCTCACTACTCATTTAAGAGGTTAGCGCGGAAGTCCGCAAAATTTCATTTTGGCTATATTGAAAAAAATAAACTGTCCCGCTAATATAGCGAGACAGTTTATTTTTAGTGTGTAAAATTAAGTGACGTCAAGTACCCTAATAATAATAAATAGCCGATGCCCATTAATAATCCATAGTCCATCTCACAATCGCTCCTTTGTTTCACTATTCTATGTCTAGTAATTATTGTACAATGAAATTAGAAAAGAATGAAGTCTAAGTAATCTCTTTCACTTGAAGATGTATCAAATTTGTTACGAATGGACGTGTATGGGATGTCAGTATTTTGGAGAAAATTAGTCACCGCTCTTGTTGCCGTCATTACATTTGGGGTTATCACACCTTCGCATGAGATTTGGAGCAATGTCTTCGAACCGCCTGGGATTACATATAGTAAAATAGATGATCGTGTCTTTGTTTTTGAGCCAGATGCCCTTGTCATAAAAGCGGAGGAACAAAGTGCATTAAAGTTTGGTTCGAAAATTCAACCGAAAATTGAATCAAAATATATGTCTGAGATTTTTCCTTTATATCAACAGAAAATTTACGAATTAGCGACAGAAACTTCTTCCATCTCCTCTAAACCATCTGGAAATCACGGAGAGAAAATCTTTCATCTGTACGATAAAGTGACGGGTGAAGATGTCCTGAGGGCGCACGTGCGTGTAGAGAAGCGGCCCAAAGATGGCTATTTCTTCACATTTCATTATCATACAGCAGACGATCACTTCATGAGTCATAAAGATATTGGAGAGATTTATTGGTCAAAAAACACACCACCGAAGTGGATGTCATAAAGGGGTCAACCAACATGAAACAATACCATGAACTTTGCGAATATATTTTAAAAAATGGAGCGAACCGTCAAGACCGAACTGGAGTGGGTACGATTGGCGTATTCGGATATCAAATGAGATTCGACCTCTCCATGGGGTTTCCGCTCTTAACTACAAAGAAAACACCGTTTCGTTTAATCGTCAGCGAATTGTTATGGTTTTTAAAAGGAGACACCAATATTCAAACGTTGGTGCGAGAGAATAACAACATATGGAATGAATGGGCTTTTGATAATTGGGTGAATTCTAACGACTATACAGGACCTAATATGGAAAACTTCGGTATTCGTGCAACGAAAGATGAGGAATTTCGCAAGTTGTATGAAGAGGAAATGGAGACGTTCATTACTCGTATAAAATCAGACAATGACTTTGCTAAAAAATATGGCGAATTAGGGCCTGTGTATGGACGGCAATGGCGGGACTGGAAAAGACAAGACGGGGAATCCATTGATCAGATTGCTCAGGTTATTCATTCCATCAAGCATCATCCTCATTCAAGACGTCATATCGTGACGGCATGGAATCCAGCTGAAGTAGAACATATGGCGCTTCCCCCATGTCACTCCTTCATGCAGTTTTATGTACAAGACCAAAAACTTTCCTGCCAACTTTACCAGCGCAGTGCAGATGTCTTTCTTGGTGTGCCTTTTAATATTGCATCGTATGCGTTACTCGTTCACTTGATTGCAAAGGAAACAAATCTGGAAGTGGGAGAGTTCGTCCATACGTTTGGCGATGCACACATTTATCTAAATCACTTACCGCAAGTGGAAATTCTCCTTAGCCGTACACCAAAATCACTACCGACTATTGAGATACCTGAAAAATCTATTTTCACATTAGAAACATCCGATATCCTTTTAAAGGGTTACGAGAGTCATCCAAGAATACAAGCAGAAATCGCTGTCTAAGGAGGAAATACATGATTGCATTTGTGGTTGCTCATGACAAAAATTTAGTGATTGGCAAAAATAATCAATTGCCTTGGCATCTTCCTGAAGATTTAGCTTATTTTAAACGAGTGACGATGGGTAAACCCATGATTATGGGTCGCAATACATTTGAGTCGATTGGCAGACCTCTTCCAGGACGTCAGAATATCGTTATCACTCGAAACGACTCGTACCATCATAAAGGAATTCATACTGTACAGAGTATGGAACAAGCCTTAAAACTCGCAAAGACTTTCCACACAGATATTATGGTGATTGGTGGTGCATCCATCTTTAATGAACAGCTAGATGTGGCAGATACACTTTTCATCACCGAAATACATCATACCTTCGAAGGAGATACGTTTTTTCCAAGGATTGATTTAAACGAATGGGAGCTTGCCTGGGCTTCAGAGCTCCAAATATCTACAAACGGGTTAACGTATACATATAAGCGTTATCACCGAAAGGCAAGTGAATAAAGTGCTGAGAAGCCTACTTACATATAGTTATATTATTGGATTCATTCCTACACGCATGCGAGCGTTAAAAAAGTTGAGAATTCAAAAGTCTCAATTATCAGCTCAAGCATACGATGAGGAAGTCTATAAAGTACCGCGACATTGGGCCACAAACATTTTAAAGAAGGCTGGTGTTTCAGTCGAAATATCAGGGGTAGAGCATCTGCCGATTGGACCTGTACTATTTATTTCCAATCATGAAGGGAATTTTGATATACCGGTTTTAATCGCACATGTTCCAAAACCATTCGGCTTTTTGTCAAAAGTTGAAGTGAAAAAAATTCCTTTTATTTCTGATTGGATGGAAGAGATGAATTGTGTATTTATCGATCGCACGAATCGAAAGAATGCTCTTCAATCTATTCATGATAGTGTTGAGCGGTTACAACAAGGACATTCTTTACTGCTCTTCCCTGAAGGTACTCGCTCGAAGGGAAATGGGGTACAGCCGTTCAAGTCGGGATTTATTCGCATTGCTGAGCGGGCAAACGTACCTATCGTTCCTATAGCAATCTATGGAACTTCACATATCATGGAGCAAAATAACAATCATATTGTACCTGCTCATGTTAAAATTCAGCTACTTCCTTATGTGGAGTTGTCTCAACAACCCTCTGAATGGTTGTTAGCAGACATTCAAAATCAAATTGAACAAGCCGTTGCACAACTGAAAGGGGATTTATGATGAGGACAATAAAAATTGTAACTGATTCAACTGCCGAGCTTACCCAGGCGATAATTGATCACTATAATATTACGGTCGTTCCATTAACGATTCATATCGACGGAGACGATTATTTAGATGCTGTTGATATTTCTGCAGAAGAATTTCTTGAGAAAATGAAACACTCGAAAGATTTACCTAAATCATCACAACCTCCAGCTGGAAAGTTTAAAGAGATCTATGACGAACTCGGAGCAGATGGTTCTCAAGTTTTATCGATTCATATGACGGGTGGAATGAGTGGAACTGTCAAATCTGCAGAGTCAGCTGCTAGTATGACAGACACCCCTGTAACAGTCATTGACTCGCGATTTATTTCACATGCTCTTGCTTTTCAAGTGCTTGAAGCGGCTAAACTTGCCGAACAAGGGGCAACAATGGAGGAGATTGTGAATCGGCTAAAAGTAATCCGTAAAAATACTCGACTTTTCGTCGTTGTTGATACGTTGGATAACCTTGTAAAAGGGGGACGAATTGGAAAAGGTCGTGCAATGATTGGATCTTTACTTTCAATTAAACCGATTGCATCCTTAGCAGGTGGAGAATATACGCCTGTTGCAAAAGCGCGCAGTTATAAACAAGTAGTGAACTACTTGATGAATGAGTTTACAACAGATTCCAAATCACAACGTATCGTTGCAGCGGGAATAGCTCAAGCAAATGGCTTCCAAATGGCTACCCCTTTATTGAGTGAAATTGAAAAGACAGGATTTATGGACACGAAAGTCACGTATACAACTCCTGTAATTTCAACACATACAGGCCCAGGTGCCATCGGCTTTATGTATTTGCTGGAAGGATAGAGATTTGTGAAGAGATTACTTGTTGTTTTGTTGATGGTAACTATTGTTCTAGCAGGATGTTCATCAATTGTCATAAAGCCCATTTTTGGATTGAAAGAACGCGAAGAGCCAACAAATCTTCAAGTTCCATACGGAGTCTTTCCGGATAATTTGTTGTTTCTAGGATTAGGTGATTCGTTAACCGTTGGAATTGGAGACGAACTGCAAAAAAACGGATATTTAGGTCGAGTGAAAGATGTATTTTTACAATCCGAATCGGTGGAAGATGTCGACCTTATTAATACAGCAAAGCGGGGACGGAGAAGTGATCAGCTCATGACGCTTCTCTCTTCTGGGAATTTAGATAAAGAAATTCAAGAGGCGAGTCATATTTTTCTTTCGATTGGCGGAAATGATATCATGAGAGTGATCAAAAGAGATTTATTTTCACTAAAACTGGAAGCTTTTGAAGAAGAGCAAATCTTTTATGAAACACGTTACTTTCATATTCTCCATTATATTCGTCAACTCAATCCTAAAGCGCCCATCACTGCTCTTGGCCTATACAATCCATTTTCACTTATCACTGTAGAATCCCAAGAAGTGGAGACCATTGTAACAAGTTGGAATCATTCCATGGAAGACACTCTTTTAGAATTTGAAAATACATGCTTTGTTCCTGTTCAAGATTTGTTTTATACGAATACGAACTTGGTATATCACACAGATTTCTTCCATCCCAATGCAAGCGGGTACGAATCCATTGCAGGTCGAATGACCCGAACGATGGAAAGCTGTGGTTTTATTGAAATAGATAATGGGGAACTGTATGTAAAAGGAGAGTGAGCCTATGAATCGGTGGAAAGTGGCTTTTTTCATACTTATAATAGCAATCGTCTTGGGCATAGGCTACTTAGCAAGTCTTTTAACGACAGAATCGGAATCGTACACACTTCCTGTTAGAGCAGAAGCGCCAGCTGGTGGCCAACTATTTGTCGAGACATCTAAAAATGACTTTGAGGTATTAGCGAATAAATATTTGCAACAAGCCATTAATGATCAATCGATTCCACTCGATTTAAAGGTGGATGATCAAATTGCTCTTATATCAGAATTGCAAGTATTTAGTTTAACTATTCCGGTTCAGATGTACTTTGAACCAATTGTTCAAGATGATGGCAACATTCAATTGAAACAACAGCAAGTAGATATAGGACAGTTATCGATTCCACCTGAACAAGTTCTCAAACTCTTACGGGATTCTGTTGATTTACCTGCATGGATGGTCGTGAGTCCGGCGGATGAATCCGTTTTTATTGACCTCTCTGGAATTCCCATTGAAGGCGGATTCGATATTCGAGCACGTAAGTTGGATTTAATCAATGATGAGATTATACTAACTGTAACTGTTCCGACTGAATAGGAGGTTAACCTATGGAAATTGCAACATTTGCAGGAGGATGTTTTTGGTGTATGGTGAAACCCTTTGACCAGTATGATGGAATTGAGAAAATTGTATCAGGGTATACCGGTGGTCATGTACCCAACCCAACATATGAACAAGTGTGTTCAGAGACTACTGGTCACTATGAAGCCGTTCAAATCACTTATATTCCAGATGTTTTTTCCTACGAGAAACTTGTGGAGATTTTCTTTCAAAATATCGACCCATTTGATGCAGGTGGTCAATTCTTTGACCGAGGACAGTCGTATCAAACGGCGATTTTCTATCATTCGGAATATCAAAAACAAGTGGCAGAAGATGTTATCCGGCGGATGGAACAGCAGACCTTCCAAAAGAAAGTTGCAGTAAAGCTGCTTCCGGCTTCTCCTTTTTATGAAGCAGAAGATTATCACCAGGAGTATTACCGGAAAAACCCGAGTCATTATACACGCTATTTTGAAGGCTCCGGTAGAAAGCGATTCACAGAAAGCTTGAGGAGGAATTTCTTTGAAAGATGAACTTAAATCAAAACTAAACGAAATGCAATATTATGTGACGCAAATGAATGGAACCGAGCCACCTTATCAAAATGAATTTGATCAACATTTTAGTGAAGGCATCTATGTGGATATCGTATCCGGCAAACCGTTGTTTCATTCGAAAGACAAATACGATGCAGGTTGCGGATGGCCAAGTTTCACTCGTCCGATTGACGACCCTGAAGTCATTGAGAAATTTGATGACACTCACGGGATGCGTCGTGTAGAAGTGCGAAGTAAAACCGCAGATTCTCATCTCGGGCATGTATTTCCCGATGGGCCAAAAGAAGAGACGGGGTTACGGTACTGTATCAATTCTGCCGCACTTCGATTTATTCCAAAAGAAAAACTGGAGGAACAAGGATACGGAGAGTATCTCTCCACGTTTTAATGCGACTCAATCACTTGGACAACAGTCCGAGTGATTTTTTTGGAGGTGAACCTATTGAAAGATTCATTTTATCAATTTGTCTTACGCTATCGTGGAAGCCTCCTAGCGGATGCCAAGCATCTATTTGCTGAGCGCGTTTTTGACTCACATGATTTCCCGAAATCTTCTATTGATTTTCAAGAACTGTCACGGTATATTGAAATGCAAGCTGATTCTGAGATGCCTGCTTCGGTGTTTGATGAGTTATGGGAAGAATATCAAGCAAGACGGTGACTTCCGTTGCATTCAGCTTATAAAATCTGTATCATAAACGTATACGTTAAAGAAATGAGGTTTCAATCATGAGTGTTCATATCAGTGCAAAAAAAGGTGAAATCGCCGATACAATTTTATTACCAGGAGATCCATTGCGTGCGAAGTATATTGCCGAAACATTTTTAGAAGATGTGGTTCAATATAATGAAGTCCGAAATATGTTTGGTTACACAGGTACATATAAAGGAAAACGTATTTCTGTTCAAGGGACAGGTATGGGTGTTCCATCGATTGCTATCTATGTTACTGAATTAATGCAAGAGTATGATGTACAAAAATTGATTCGCGTAGGCACATGTGGTGCGATTCAGAAAGATGTAAAAGTACGTGACGTCATATTAGGACAAAGTGCTTCTACAGATTCATCATTAAACAAAGTGTTATTAAATGATTTAGCTTATGCGCCGACGGCTAACTTTGACCTTCTTTACAAAGCTTTCGAGGCTGGAAAAGAAGCAGGTCTTAACTTACGTGTAGGTAACATCTTTACAGCAGACTTATTCTATAATGATGAAGCAGATTACAAGAAATGGGCGGACTACGGTATTTTAGCCGTTGAAATGGAATCAGCAGCACTTTATACACTTGCTGCGAAGTTTAATCGTCAAGCCTTATCTATCTTAACAGTCAGCGATCATATTCTTACGGGTGAAGTGACTTCATCTGAAGAACGCCAAACTACATTCAATGATATGATTGTCGTAGCACTTGAAGCTGCAATTCAAGAGTAATAGTTCCGAGACTGTCATTCCTGACAGTCTTTATTAATGAGGTGAGACGATGGAACATCAGCCTGAACAACAACCAGAAGTACAAGAACAGCCACCAGCACGTAAAGCATTTCGTATCAATCCATTTATTTTTGTGATTGTCTTGTTTTTGACAGCGACTGTTTCAGCAGGTGTTACTATGCTTGCTTTGACAACTGGTGAGGAGAAAGTCGTGGAAGTGATTCAACCTGTTGAACGACAGGAATTTTCAAAGCTTTACGATGTGTATGACGAATTAAAAAGTAGTTACTACTCCGAATTTGATCAAGAAGAGCTTGTTAACGGAGCTATAAATGGAATGGTCGATGCACTTGGAGACCCCTATTCAGATTATATGAATGTGGATGAAGCCTCTCAGTTTGATGAAAGTATCTCCTCAAGTTTCCAAGGAATCGGTGCGGAGATTCAAGAACGAAATGGCGTAATCACCGTCGTTTCCCCAATCAAAAATTCACCTGCAGAACGTGCTGGTATTATGCCGAACGATCAAATTCTCTCTGTAGATGGGGAAGATATTCGTGGATTTAGCGCATCAGAAGCAGTTCTCTTAATTCGCGGTGAAAAAGGGACAGATGTCACACTGACAATTAAACGCGGGGAAGCGCAACCAATTGAAGTAACTATTACACGCGATGATATTCCTATTGAAACCGTTTATGTAGAAATGATGGATAATGGCGTGGCCCATATTGCCATTTCTAGTTTTTCCCGTAATACCTATCAAGAGCTTTTAACTGCACTTGAGGAGATGGAAGCGAAAGGAATGACCTCTCTATTACTCGATGTGCGTCAGAATCCAGGAGGACTCCTTGATGTTGCGATAGATATTGCTTCATTATTTGTTGCAGAAGGTGAACCGATTCTTCAGATTGAGCAGCAAGGTCAAGCTGAAACCATTCCTGCACTAGGAGGAGAGAAAATCTCCATCCCGACGGCAGTCATTATCGACGAAGGAAGTGCATCTGCTTCTGAAATCATCGCAGCGGCACTTAATGAATCTGCTGACATACCTCTTATCGGATTAACGACGTTCGGTAAAGGTACGGTACAAAGTGTGGAAGATTTAGAAGATGGCTCAAATATCAAATTAACCACAGCAAAATGGTTGACACCAGATGGCAATTGGATTCATGAAAAAGGTGTTGAACCTGATTATATCGTTGAGTATCCAAGCTTTGCTTCAGTTGCTCCTCTTGATGCTTCAACAGAACTATCTCTTGGTCTCCAATCAGAAGCCGTGACGTCTCTGGAACAATTCATGAGTGCTCTCGGTTTTGAATCAGGGGAACAAGATGGTCGATTTGACGAAGCGTTGCAACAAGCAGTTATGCAATTCCAAGAACAAAATGATTTAGAACCGACTGGAGTAGTGTCGGGTGAGACAACAACAGCTCTCATGGATGCTATTCGTACGAAATTAACTGAAGAAGATCCGCAGCTGTTGAAAGCTGCAGAACTTCTTCAAACGAATCCATAATACATCAACAGGGCTGATTTCAACATGAAATCGGCCCTGTTCTGTTCTCAAGGAGGGAATAGAATGAAAGACGTCTATTTATTAAGTGGGTTTTTAGGGAGTGGGAAAACGACGCTTCTTAAAAACTTTATTCGCCAGTTAAAAGAGAAGAATATAAAACCCGCCATCTTGATGAATGAACTTGGCGCATTAGGATTTGATAGTGACGCTGTTGAGGACGATGTCCCATTGCGTGAATTGTTAGAGGGGTGTATTTGCTGTTCACCTTCTGAAAAAACGGAGGCTCAGTTACAGCAAATATTGTATCAAGAACAATTTGATGTGTTATTAATCGAAACAACTGGCGCTGCGCACCCAGTAGCAGCACTTGATGTCGTCCTATCCCCGTTATTTGCGGACTATTTCCGCTTTAGAGGCATTGTGACAGTCGTTGACAGTCTCCGATTTTTAAAACGGAACCATCTGCCTCCACAAACGCAAACGCTATTTATAGAACAAATCCGTCATGCTCACTTGTTGGTACTCAATAAAACGGATTTGCTTCCCTCTAAGAAAGTGGCAGAGGTTACTTTTGCAATTCAACAAATCAATCCACATGCTCAGATTATTGAAACACAGCATGCGAACGTAAATATTGACCGAATAGAGCATCTAACTCTTACAACGACATCACATGAAAAGAGTCGGATTGGCCAGGAGTTATTGCTGGGAAGCAGACTCGATAGTTTGGAAAAAGAATATCCACAGTATATTGTAGAGGATTGGGTTTCTGCGCTACCTGATTCAGTCTATCGCATTAAAGGATATGTTCAACTACCATCTACATCGCATCCTCATCTGTTCCAGTATGCCTACGGAATGATCCAGTGGCTACAAGAAGATGTGAAAGTTAAGACCCAACTTGTCTTAATTGGGGAACAGATTCATAATGTCATCACATTAGAAGATTTTGTATTGCTACGTCTCTATAAACAGCTTTATCCAACACGTGAACGTGCACAAGAGATGCAAACCATTGATGAAGTAAAACAAGCTGTTTTAGAGGAATTGCGTGATGAACTTAGTCATCCCCGCGTACGCAAGACGAGAGAAGAGAAATATGAGCAACTGATAAAAAAAGTACAAGTTTTAGATTGTTCTTTATGGGAAGAGCGACAGATGATTGTATTCCTTACCGAGATATTGAATCAATCGTCAACCGATTCTGACTAGAAGGTTCTGCCAAACTCTCCTTTGATTAGCTAGATGTTGCTCATCATTTACAGCATTAAGTAGTCTACTGGTCATCCATCCAACTATTAGGTACTATTTATTCCTTATCTATCTATTAGAGTGGTATGTGAAAGGAGAGGAACACAATGAAAAAATGGTCAACATCACTTATCGTCTCGGTTGTTCTTTTGACAGGAACCACCTCAGCTTCAGCTACTTGCTGGATGCCAGCCCCTGCATCTAAAGAGGAAACGGTACAAGCACCAGTAAAAGCTTCTGTTCCCGCACCGATCGAAAAAAAACAGGAGGCTACACCAGTAAAAGCACCTGTTAAGGCACCAGTCGTTAATAAAGAGAAGGCAGCTCCTGTTCAGGCACCTGTAACGTCAGATGCTTCGGTTTCTGTAGAAGTACAGCAAGTTTTAAAGGAGACGAACGCGTACCGAGCTGAAAATGGTTTAGCTCCACTTTCACTTCATACATCGCTTTCACAATCTGCTCAACAAAAAGCAACGGATATGGCGAAAAATCGCTATTTTTCACATACAAGTCCAACACTTGGTTCACCTTTTGACCAAATGAAGGCGAATGGAATTTCGTATCGTCGTGCGGCAGAGAACATTGCAATGGGTCAGCGTTCAGCAACAGAAGTAGTCGATGCTTGGATGAAATCACCAGGACATCGCGCAAACATCTTGGACCGCAATTTGACGCATATCGGTATTGGGTACGATTCCAATGGCCGTTACTGGGTCCAACAATTTATTCAACAGTAAGATTCGACTCACTGCTTCGGCAGTGAGTTTTTTTGTATAGTTTTTTAAGGATCTGACAACACTGGTAGTCAGAGGTGAGTGTATGGATGTTCAAAGAAAAGTCAGTCCAGTAGATACAGAATATGTTGTCAGAGGTTCGCATGATGGGTTTGTCGAGTCATTGGATACAAATAAGAAGCTGTTGCAAGCTAAGATGCGAAACCCCTGTCTTGTTATGGAGGATGTGAAACATGGCGATTTAAAGTGGTCAACTTCCACATTAATTTATTTAGAGAATCAAGCAGATAAAGAAACTGTAAATCTCGTCCGTAATCGTTTGAAAAATTTACACTCGTTACTTGTATTTAGTGCGGGGCAACTTGCAGAAGAACTTGAGGATGCGAACAAGGCATTTTTCCCACAGTTACTTATGACGGAGAGACCAGACCGTGTCATCGCAGCACTTGCTGAAGGCAAAGTAGTTGTTTTTACGGAGGGGGATCCAACGGCAATAATTGGTCCTGTATCACTGTTTTCGTTTTTTGATTCGCCAGATGATTACAGTGGTCGTATTTTAATCGGCTCTTTTTATCGATTGCTTCGTTTAGGCAGTTTTTTTACAGCTTTGTTCTTACCAGCTCTCTATATTGCCATTATCAGTTTTCATTTTGAAATTTTCCCATTATCTTTGAGTCAACAAGTAAAAACTTCTGTGTCTTCTATTCCATTCCGGCCTATTTTTGAGGCATTGATTTTAGAACTCATGATAGAACTTATACGAGAGGCAAGCATCCGATTGCCAAGGCCAATTGGACAAACAATTGGTATTGTAGGAGGTTTGGTCATAGGAGATGCAATTGTCTCTGCAGGACTCGCCTCAAATTTAATGATTATTGTCATCGCTTCCACAACATTGGCCACCTTTGTTTTACCATCTGTTGAAATGAATACCGCTTTGCGAGTATTACGATTCCCACTCATGATTGCAGCATCTATTTTGGGTTTCTTTGGTCTTATCATCGGTTCCCTACTCATTTTCATTCACTTAATGAGATCCACATCATATGGGCATCCTTTTTTCACACCGCTGTTACCATTTGAACCATCGAAAGTGGGAAATGTATTTTTCCGATTGCCCCACTCACAACCTCACAAATTACAAAAGGATCATTATGCCAATGAACGCACAGATTGAAACCAAGTGGAATATTACAAAAGTGCAGTTGTTTATGTTTCTATTTGTTTTACAGTCTGGCACGACATTTATCAATCTTCAATATCGTGTCGTTAATGCCGGAAATCAACACGGTTGGCTTATCTTTTTAGGTGTAACTGCCATTCATCTTTTGATTTTAATAGCCTATATCAAAATTGAAAAATGGTTTAAGCCTAACCGTTTCGAGGTCGCGATATTTAAGCTATACTGGCTATTTTTATTGTTTGTCTTCTTATCGAAAGTTGTATTTGTCTCTCAGTTATGGGTCTTTCAAGAAACGCCTTCTTGGGTTATCTTACTGATGATCGGGATTGTGTTTGTTTATGCACTCACTGCGCAAGCAGCCGTTCCATTGAACTTGCCAATTCTGTTAGCTCCATTTTTCGTAATTTTAATCGGTACATTGTTTCTCTCATGGAAAGAACTAAACTGGCTCAATTTGTTACCTTTATCTGGACTCACAGGGAAAGAAACATTTGACGCAGGTTTCCAGTCTCTCAGCGCATTTAATGGAATGGAAGCATTATTATTCCTGCAGCCGTTTTTAAATCAAACAAACAAGATTCGTGTTCGCGAAGTAGTTATCTTTAAAGTTATTTTTGGACTATTCCTGACTATGACCATCGTTTTTACATTACTATTATTTTCCCTCCAAGAAATCAAAGTCGTTCCATTTGCATTGATGTACCTACTAAAATCTCAAGAAGTAACCTTTATTGAACGACTAGATTTAATCTTCATGTGTCTGTGGATTAGTTGGAGTATAGTTTCCATCATCTTATACGGCTTTTTAATTTTCCGTACAACTTCTGTCAAAATACCTACCATACGTGGTTTGTCTCTTAAAATAATTCCGATATTTATACTAGCTTCCTTCTTTTTAAACCGATTTGATATAACCGAACTTCACAATGGAATGCTTTTTCTTAGCCTCGTATTTACCGTAGTGTTTCCAGCGTTTATATGTCTACGAGAGAAGGTGATGAAACGTGCGTAGGGTACTTCTCCTCGTTATTCCACTCCTACTAGCAGGCTGTTGGGATGAACAAAATTACAATTCAATCATCCACGTACCGATGGCGGGCATTTCAGGTGAATTAGGAGAGCTAACGGTTAGTTTTGCATTGCCCGCTATTGAACTAAAAAGCGAAGAAACACGTATTATTACTGTGGATGGCCGTTCATTTCATGATGCGAGAGCAGCAGCAAATTCAATCACGCATAACCAATTGGATACTTCTATGTTGACTGCGTTATTAATCGATGAGGAATCCGCTAAAACTAACCTTTACGGCTATTTGGATTCCTTTTATCGAGATGTACGAAATCGATTGGGAATGTCCGTAATCATCACAAATGGTCCGGTTCAACCATACATTGAAAAGGGATCCGAATTTTCAGATAACATCAATACATTTTATAGTGATGTGACGAAACAATTGTATGAAAATAGTCAACTTCCTCATATGGATTTACAACTTGTATGTACGTATTTATTTGACGAGGCGATTGATCTGCAGCTTCCCTACATGGAGATCGGTGAAGAAAGTGAGTATCCTGCAATTACAGGAATCGCTTTATTTGATGGAAATAGGTTTACAGGGGAAATCATTCTTATGAAGCAAATGGTATTAATGCAAGTACTGAAAGATGATTTAGGTAAACAAGTAAAAGATGTGTTAATGTTTCAAGATGCTCCAATGAGTTATGAAATTGAAAGAGCCCATAGGAAAGTTAAAATTCATGCGAATTCTGTTGACTTATATTATAACCTTGAGGTAAGCATTTTGGATTATTACCCGCATCGCCTCAAAAAAGCAGCTCGTAGAGATGAAGTTGAAAAAACAATTGAAGCTGATCTCGAAATACGTGCACAAAAACTTTTCCAACAAATGAAACAAGCAAATCATGATGGCCTTGGTATTGGACAATATTACCGTGCATTTCGACCCAAGCAATATGAGGAGAATGAATGGAAAGAAGTTTATCAGGGATTAACGATAAACACGCATTTTAACGTCACTGTGCGTGATTCGGGCATTATAGATTAAAAAGACACTTCCGTCATGGAAGTGCCCTTAATTGCTAAGTTGTCGTGCGTGTTTCTTTTGAACAATCACTAAGCGGATAGTCAATGTAAGGGCTCCAGCCGTTAATCCAGCAATCAACCCAATCCAGTAACCGTATTGCGCAAAGTCTGTTGTGACTGCAAGATAATGTCCAAGTGGAAGACCGATGACCCAGTATGAGACAATAGCCATAATAAACGTGATTTTCACATCTTTGTAGCCTCGCAATGCACCTTGTACAGGTGCTTGAATGGCATCAGACAATTGAAACAAAGCTGCAAATATCAAAAACTCTGCAGTATAGGCAAGTACAGTGGCATTGTCAGTGTATAAGATTCCAATTGTATCTCTGAAAAAGTAAAGTACAGAAGCAGAGATGAAACTAATGAAAATAGCGAGAGAGACCGACAGCCACGCGTAATGTGTGGCTTCTTTCATTTGGTTTCCTCCTACAGCTTGTCCTACTAAAATAGTCGCTCCCATTGCAATGGAAAGAGGGACCATATATAGCAGGGACGTGAAGTTCAAGGCAATCTGATGAGCTGACAAGATTTCGGTCGAGTAACGGGTCATAAACAGTGTAACCGCAGAGAAAATCGTCGTTTCTGCAAAAATGGATAGTCCGATGGGTACCCCCATGGCAATGATGGTCCATATGCGTTTAGGGTCGACTCCCGCAAATCCACTAAAGATCTGATACTGTTGGATGGATGGGAGGCGTAGAGTCAATACAACAGTCATACCAAGTACAAGCCAATATGTAAGGGCGGAAGCAAGTGCTGCTCCAGTTCCACCAAGTTCAGGCATGCCAAAATTCCCGAAAATCAACAAATAATTTAAGAAGATATTGATCGGTGCTGAAATTAACGTAATCAACATGGTCACACGTGTAAGACCAAGTGCATCAATGAATCCACGTAGTACACTGTAAATAAAGAGAGGAATTAGCCCGATAGAGATGGTTTTAATATACGAGGCCGCTATCGTCCGTTCGACTTCGGTTAAGTCCATTTTAGACAAGATAGGATCCGTACCTAAGAATATGAGCAGGTAAACAAGTAAAGACATCCCTATGGCTACTATAATTCCCTGTTGCACTGAGGGCCGGACTTGCTCTTTTTTATTTCCACCGATGTAATGTGCCACAATAGGCGTTATACTGATGAGTATCCCCGTTAGTCCCGTATAGATGGGGACCCACAAGGAGGAACCGATTGACACGCCAGCCAAATGTCCGATATCATATTTACTCGTCATCAAAATATCGAAAAAGGTCATAAGATAAAGAAAGACCTGTGTGATGAGAATCGGAATTACAATGATAGATAATCGTTTTACATACTTTGGTAAATTTGAAAGCATAACAATCTCATCCTTTACGAATAATGGAGGTCTTTATGAAGACGATTTTTTTAACGGGCGGAGGAACCGCCGGACATGTTTCATTAAACTTAGCTATTATACCAGAACTTGAACAAAGGGGCTATGCCATCCATTATGTAGGACAGGCAGGGGGCATTGAAGAGGAACTCATGCAAGGATATTATCCTCACATTCCGTTCCATTCAATTTCCACAGGAAAACTACGTCGTTATTTTTCACTCCAAAATGCGAAAGATCCATTTAAAGTACTTGCAGGGGTGGCCCAATCGATTGCGCTCATTCGGAAGCACAAGGCAGATGCCATATTTTCAAAAGGCGGTTTTGTTTCCGTTCCACTTGCACTTGCTGCGAAACTGACGAATCGGCCTTTAATTATTCATGAATCGGACATGAGTCCAGGGCTTGCCAATAAGATAGCGTCCAAATTTGCTAATACGATTCTTACTGTATTTGAGTCCACAGCGAAGCACTTTCCCGGTAAGGGAGTGGTTGTCGGCCCTTTGATTCGACCTGAATTATTTAAAGGGTCTGCAGAAAAGGCGCGAACGCAGCTAGGATTCTCGAACAATCTACCTATTCTTTTGGTTATGGGTGGAAGCCAAGGTTCTGCGAAAATCAATCAATTGATTCGTGAAACGCGGTCAGAGTTACTTTCCGATTTTCAACTGATTCATTTAGCAGGAAAAGGTCATATACATGGGGATGAAGGAGCACATCCTGGCTACCGTATCTTTGAATTTGTAACAGATGAATTGCCTGATTATCTCGCAGCATCCGACTATATCATCTCCCGTGCAGGTTCAAATGCAATTTTTGAATTTCTAGCCCTGAAGAAACCGATGTATTTGATTCCCCTCTCTAAAAAGGTTAGTCGAGGTGATCAAGTAGAAAATGCTCATTACTTTGCATCGAAAGGCTTTGCTGTAACGACCGAGGAAGACATGCTAACGACAACAGACTTTATGGAAGCAATCCACCAAATGGTTCGTGATCGCAAGCAGATGATTCAATCTCAGACCGATGCCCAACAACCGCCACTTCCCCAACAATTTGTCGACCTACTTGAGATGCACTGGCAAAAATAAAAAAAGGCTGCTCTTTGGAGCGGCCTTATTACATAGCTTGTTCTTCTTGATTTTGTTGTTGAAGTAGATAGAAGTGGAACATATCTTTTGAAATGCAGAACAGGTCATACACGTCTTGTTCCGAATTGATTTCTGCATAAAGTGCAGGGAACGAATCATTTGCTTGAATCGCATAGGGAAGCTTTGCAGCTGCACGTAAGCTTTTTTCATTCACTTTGCGAATGCGCATAAACACACGCTCAATCTCCAGTTCAAAAAACAATTCACTTAAAAACTGTTCTTTTGCTTTCGCGTTGTATCCTTGCCCTTGAAACGGTGGACCAATCCAAGTGCCTAAAAATCCTGCATGGTGTTCAATATCAAATAAATTAATTGTTCCAATTGGTTGACCAAAATCGCTTAGAATCGTACGAGAAATCACTAGACCTTGTTCTTCTTCTTCCATTAACGCTTTGGTGCTGAATAAATACTCCTCAGCAGAATGGGCTTTGTGACGTACATATTTCATGACATTGGGATCGGAAATGAGCTCATAAAGAGCGTGACAATCCTGCAAATCGCGTTTTTTTAGCAATTCGATTTCCTCCTCAGCCAGTTACCTGGACCCTGAAATTTTTCATTTTGTGCTGCATAAAAAATTTCGGGGTAGGAATCGAACCTACTAGAACCATCGAGTGGTGGCGCACCATTTGCCTTCCCTAAATCACTATCAAATTTTATGTTGCTAGAAAAATATACTCTATTTATTTCAAAATGAAAAGTGAAAAATACGTGAACGAAAAAACTTGAATCCTCGTACCTAAATCCGTAGGATGAGAAGTACATAACGACCTAAGTGAGGGGATACTATTGCCATCCATTCTTGTTGTGGAAGATGAACAAAATATCGCACGTTTTCTAGCGTTAGAACTCAAGCACGAGGGTTTTGACGTCGTCGTTTCAGCTGATGGACGCATGGGGTTGCAAGCATTTGAGGATGGTCATTTTGATTTGTTATTAATCGATATCATGATACCTGGAATCAATGGATTAGAGTTAACTCGACGTGTTCGTAAACAGTCTTCTGTACCGATACTCTTAGTGACTGCACGAGACGCTGTGATGGATAAAGTCTCTGGTCTTGAAGCGGGGGCTGATGATTATATTGTAAAACCATTTGCGATTGAAGAATTGCTTGCACGTATCCGGGCAATCTTGAGACGTAGCGACCGGCAGGCGCTCCCTCCGGAAGAGAGCTTTTATATTAATGAACAAGCACGTCAAGTTTCATATGAAGGAACAAAGATTGAATTGACGAAAACAGAGTTCGACTTACTGCTTACATTGACCAAAAATCCGAATATCGTATTATCAAGAGATCAACTATTGACGCAGGTGTGGGGATTCGATAATCAAGCAGAGACGAATGTCGTTGATGTGTACATCCGTCATTTGCGAAAAAAATTACCAAGTGATATAGCTGATTCCATTCGTACGGTTAGAGGGGTAGGGTATCTTTATGAAAGGGAAGACTGACTCATTACGTTTCAAATGGTCCCTTTGGACAGCTACTTCTATGGTGCTCACCTATTTTTTTCTTGCTGCACTATTGTATACTGCCCTCAGCCAATGGGTTCTTGCAAGTGAGCGGGAAACGGCAAAACAATCTCTATCGGAGCTTCAAAGTTATATGGAGTCGAGAGGAGCTTATTTGTCGATTCAGGACTTCGAGCGAAATACAGGACTTCTAAATCAATTTCTCTCCCGGAATCAAAGTGCGAGAATTTTGAACCGGGATGGAATCGAACTGCTTCAGATCAATTCGGAAGGGGTTTTTCCACGTTTTGATGGCCCCACCAATCAGTTTGTCCAATTAGAGGTCAACAATCATTCGATTCTTTATCGAGCAATTGAAATTCCTCTTGGGAATGACCGTCTTTTCGTAGCCGTCTCTCATTCTTTGGCTTCATATGAAAGTATGTTGTCATACTTGTTGTGGGCACTCATTCTCTTTGCTATTTTATTTATCATAGCTGCGGGTTTTGCGGGATACTTTTTAAGCTCTTATTTAATTCAACCTTTAGAAAACTTGCGAAACGCAATGCAATCAACGATGCCAGGTAAAGGCGTGCGTCTGACTCCTAACTATACAAAACAAGATGAGATTGGCGAACTAACAAAAGAATTCAATCGATTACTGAAACGAATGGACGACGTCTATGCGATGCAAGAGCGATTTATCGGCAATGTCTCCCATGAATTACGAAGTCCAGTACAGGCAATTGAAGGAAATATAGCCCTTCTTACTAGATGGGGTAAAGATGATCCGGAAGTTCTTCATGAGACACTTTCTATAGTTCAGCAAGAAATCTACCGGATGAAAGAGATGATGGAAGCACTTCTCGCACTTGCCAAACAACATGAACTAACAAGTGAAGTGATCTTTGTAAAAGAAGAGATGAAGGAAGCAACTAGGCTTTTTAAAGAACAGTATCCAGACATAAAAATTCTTTTACAGGTGGAACAAGCAGAAATTGAATTATCACGGATCCTATTCCATCAGATTGTCATGAACCTTCTGACCAACGCCATACGATATAGTAACGAACATCCATCTATTCAAATTAAATCTGAAAAGACCTCTCATGAATACAGACTAATTTTTCATGATAATGGAGTAGGGATTGCAGAAAAGCATTTTGGAAAGCTATTTGAACCTTTCTATACAATAGATGAAACCCGGTCAAAAGAAAGCGGAGGAACTGGCCTTGGATTAACTTTTGTTCGGCAAGTTATGGAACGCGCTGGTGGTGAGATTCGGGTCTACAGCGAACCCGGAAAAGGCAGTGAGTTTCACCTACTATTTCCACAAAAAGCAAAGTGAATAACCATTCATATTATTACTTTGTCATACTAAGTGTTTTTTCGTGAAATTTTTCACGAAAAGCATTGTATTTTTTTATGAGAGTAGTAAGATTGAAATGGAAAAATTGTTCATGTCCCTTCGCTTTCATAAAGGCGGCATCAATGATACTATGAATATATACACTACTGATAGGAACAACAGTTGGAGGTTGTCACATGTCGAAAACAAACGCACCTTGGTCGGCTTTTTCGGGTCCGAACTTAGGGTATGTGATGGAACAATATGACTTATATTTAGAAACGCCCGAAAATGTCGATCCAGAACTTTGTGAGCTATTTAAGAAATATGGAGCTCCAGTTCAATCGACTGGTTTAACACCAAGTGTACAAGTGGATGATTCCTTAATGGATACAGCTCTAAAAGCGATTCAGCTCGCAGATGCTATTCGTACACATGGCCATGAGGCTGCAGATATTTACCCATTAAATGATCGCCCAAAGAAGACAGAGCGCATTTCTCTTGAATTTTATGGACTTTCTGAACAGGACCTAGAAAAGGTACCTGTATATTTGCTTGTCCAAAATGCACCTGCTCATATTCAAAATGGGGCACAAGCTATTCAGCATTTAAAAGAGGTTTATACAAAAAAGACAGCTTATGAATTTGCTCATGTCATCACGCGTGAAGAAAGAGAATGGTTGCAACGTACAATTGAAGCTTCCCCTCAAGATGAACTTTCTACTGAAAAGAAGAAAGAGATTTTATCGCGTCTGACACATGTTGAAGGATTTGAGAAATTTATCCATCGTACATTTGTGGGTGCAAAACGTTTTTCAATTGAAGGACTCGATAGTTTAGTGATACTCTTCGATTCTCTTGTGGAAAAAGCGAATGCAGTGAAAATAAAACAGATCAATATCGGGATGGCTCACCGCGGTCGACTCAATGTTTTGACGCATATCTTAAATAAACCATATGAAATGATGTTTGCTGATTTTGCACATGTTCCTAATGACTCCTTTTTGCCTACAGATGGCTCACTTGAGTTGTCCAAGGGTTGGTATGGCGATGTGAAGTATCACAACGGAGCGACCTATCGTTCGGCATCAGGTTTGATAGTAAAACTTGCATACAATCCTTCTCATTTGGAAGTGGTCAGTCCTGTGGTTACTGGACAAGTTCGTGCTGCACAAGAAACAACAAATGAGGCTGGGTTCCCTAAACAAGATCCTTCTACTGCGTTTGCTGTTCTTGTTCACGGAGATGCGGCATTCCCAGGTCAAGGTGTTGTGACGGAAATGTTGAACTATAGTCGTGTTCCAGGATACCAAACAGGTGGTTCCATCCATATAATTGCAAACAACATGATTGGATTTACAACCGAATACTTTGATTCGCGCTCCACGCTGTACTCAAGCGATCCAGCAAAAGGATATGAAGTACCTGTTATACATGTGAATGCAGATGAGCCAGAAGCGGTCATTCGTGTAGCAGAGCTTGCATTTGCTTATCGTCAAAAGTTCCACAAAGATATCGTCATCGATTTGATTGGATATCGTCGTTATGGACATAACGAAATGGATGAACCAATGGTGACAAATCCAGAAATGTATAAAATGGTCCACAAACATCCAACCGTTCGTGAACTTTACGGAAAAAATCTTGCAAGTGTATCGATCCTATCTGACGAAGATGTCACGACACTTGATACTGATACGTTTGCTGAAATGCAAGCAGCGTATGACCGTGTGAAGGAACTGGAAGAATCAAAAGCAAATGACATCATTATTCCTGACGCTGTATTGAATGGTATGCCTGAACTTGAATCTGGTGTTGAAGAAGACCGTCTACGCAAAATTAATGAAGATCTTCTTTCTTGGCCTGAAGACTTCACACCATTTAAGAAACTCGCACGTATTTTAAAACGCCGTGAAGAACCATTTGTAGGTAAAGGAAAGATTGACTGGGGTCATGCGGAAACACTTGCGTTTGCAACCATCCTTCAAGATGGCCAATCGGTGCGTTTAACTGGGCAAGATGCACAACGCGGTACATTCTCACATAGACACTTAGTTTTACATGATGAAACTAATGGGAACGAACTTGTTCCGATTCACCATATTCAAAATGCGAAAGCTTCATTCGTAGTTCACAACAGTCCACTTACGGAAGCCGCTATTTTAGGCTATGAATTCGGATATAATTTAGAGGATCAAAATTCCTTAACTATTTGGGAAGCGCAATATGGGGACTTTGCCAATATGGCGCAAGTGATGTTTGATAACTTTATCAGTGCAGCACGTGCGAAATGGGGACTAAAATCAGGTCTTGTAATGTTACTTCCGCATGCTGCTGAAGGACAAGGACCAGAACATACGAGTGCGCGCGTTGAACGGTACTTACAATTAGCTGCTGAAAATAACTGGACGGTGGCGAACTTATCTAGTGCAGCGAACTACTTCCATATCTTGCGTCGTCAAGCAGCGATGTTACATGATGAAGCGATTCGCCCATTGATTATCGTCTCACCAAAATCTTTACTTCGTCATCCAAAAGTTGGAGCAGATGTTGCGGAGTTGACAAGTGGCAAATTTGAAACAATTATTGAAGAGCCGGCTCTTGGAAAAAATGAAGATGCAGTGACGAAAATCGTCTTCGCAAGTGGAAAACTAGCGGTAGATCTTTCAGATAAAATCGATTCTGGAGAAGGATACGACCACCTTCACATTGTCCGCGTGGAACAACTATATCCATTCCCAACCGAGAAAATCGAGGCGATCATCAAGCGTTATCCGAATGTGAAGAAGCTCGTTTGGGCGCAAGAAGAACCACAAAACATGGGTTCATGGCATTTTGCCCTTCCATATCTATTAGAGCTTGGAAAAGGTTTAGAAATCACGTACAGTGGTCGTACTCACCGTTCTAGTCCCGCAGAAGGTGACGGAGAGGCATACAAAATAGAACAAGCACGCATCATTAATGAAGTAGTTGAAAATAACTAAATCGTCCAAGGAGGAAATTAACGTGGCAGATATTATCGTACCAGAATTAGCAGAATCCATTACAGAAGGTACCATTGCACAATGGTTGAAACAACCAGGTGACACAGTCGAAAAAGGTGAATTCATTGTTGAACTTGAAACAGACAAAGTCAACGTTGAAGTCATTTCAGAAGAAGCAGGTGTAGTTCAAGAGCTACTAGCAGCTGAAGGTGACACGGTGCAAGTTGGTCAAGTCATCGCAAAAGTAGGTGCTGGTGAAGGTTCGGGATCTGCAAGTGCTCCGAAAGAAGAAGCATCCGAAAAGAAAGAAGAAGCAGCTCCAGCAAAACAAGAAGAGCCTGCTAAAGAAACAAAAGAAGAATCATCAAAACAAGAAGAGTCATCTGACCGTACGATTGCTTCTCCAGCTGCACGTAAATTAGCTCGTGAAAAAGGCATCAACTTAAGCGACATTTCTCCAGTAGATCCTATGGGACGTGTACGCGTACAAGACGTTGCTGCACATGGTTCTAAAGCTGCTGCACCTCAAACTGCTCAGGCTCCTGCAAAGTCAGAAGCAAAAGAAGACGATGGCCGTACGACTCGTGAAAAAATGTCACGTCGTCGACAGACGATTGCTAGCCGTTTACTTGAAGTGAAACAGAATACGGCGATGTTAACAACATTTAATGAAATCGATATGACAAATGTAATGGCGCTTCGTTCACGCAAAAAAGACCAGTTCTTTGAGCAAAACGATGTGCGACTTGGTTTTATGTCGTTCTTCACTAAAGCTGTTGTTGCAGCTCTTAAAAAGTACCCGTATGTGAACTCTCAACTTGATGGCGAATATATCGTGAAGAATAATTTCTTCGATATCGGTATTGCTGTATCTACTGAAGGTGGACTTGTGGTTCCAATCGTACGTGATGCTGACCGTAAAAACTTTGCAGAAATCGAGGCTAACATCGGTGAGCTTGCTACCAAAGCACGTGATAATAAATTGACACTTGCTGATATGTCAGGTGGATCATTCACAATCACGAACGGTGGGGTATTCGGTTCACTTATGTCCACACCAATCCTTAACGGTACACAAGTAGGTATCTTAGGAATGCACACGATTCAAAAACGTCCAATCGCTGTAGGTGAAAATGTGGAGATTCGTCCAATGATGTATATTGCATTATCTTATGATCACCGCGTAATTGATGGGAAAGATTCCGTTGGCTTCTTAAAGACAGTCAAAGAACTTCTTGAAAATCCAGAAGACCTATTATTAAACTCATAAGCGAAATAGATCCTGCGCTTGCAGGGTCTTTTTTTCAACAGAAAGGGAGCGCACTGATGAAACATTTAGATTGGGCTGAAAAGCCAACACTTCGTACAGTGACATGCAAACACACAAATGCCGAAAAGTTTTTGGTTAGCAATGTACTAACTGAAGGAAAACAATATGAAGTTAAAAACGAAACAGACGAATTTGTATTTGTCATAGACAATACCGGAAAAATTGGCGGTTATTATAAAGATTATTTTGAATGACCGATGGGATTCCATCGGTTTTTTTATAGGGGAGGCGGAACATGGAACGGATTAACAAGACCCAACAAGAAAGAGCATCACGAAACTACGGTGAAGATGCAACACTTATTCGCGAAGGCGGGTATCGCAGTCCTTCTTCTTATCTCATGCAGGATATCGAGATTGCTTTGACACTGGGGAAGCCTATTTTATTAAAAGGACCCGCAGGTGCTGGAAAGACAAAACTCGCAGAAACACTTAGCCATACCTTCGGACAACCAATGCAAAGTATTAATACATCTGTGGATCTGGATGCTGAGGCTCTACTTGGATTCAAAACGATTGTTCAAAAAGAAGGGCGTGCCGTCATTGAATTTGTAGAAGGTCCCGTTGTTCAGGCAATGAAAAAAGGGCATCTGCTCTACATCGATGAAATCAATATGGCGAAAGCGGAAACACTCCCTATCCTACACGGATTGTTAGATTATCGTCGTATGCTCACCAACCCATTTACGGGAGAAGTGATTAAAGCCCATCCCCATTTCGGTGTCATTGCAGCAATCAATGAAGGGTATATGGGCACCACACCGCTTAACGAAGCATTGAAGGACCGGTTCGTCTCATTTTCAATTCCATATATCGAAGGAAAAGAGCTAGAGCATCTTTTGGTGTCTATCTATCCTTCTATCGACGAATCTACAAAAACCTCAATCCTCTCTATTACGAAGGAGTTACGTATTCTTGCAGAGCAAGGAAGATTGGCTGATGAGGCGGCTTCTATTCGTTCCCTATTTGATGTAGCAGATCTATCGTTTCACATGCCACTTCTCCGTGCCTACCGGTATGGGCTTGTTGAAAAAATGTCAGATACTCAAGAAAAAGAATTGGTCTATGAACTCGTTCAAACGTGGATTGAAGAATAATGGAAAAATTTATTCGGTTTAATAATGAACTGGTTGATGCTAGAGAACTGTTACACTTTGAGCGACTTGCACAAGCATGGATGAATTCCTCTCTTGTCGAACTGAGTGAACGCCAACTCTTAGAACTAAACACGGAAGCACCTGAACTTGCTGTTAGTGTCTTCTGGCGTCATCGACCGGAAGCGGTGAGTCATGCAGGTAGAGTGACAGATGTTCTTCTCCTAACACAAGGTTTCTTTCCATACTTCGCGTTTTCTGCTTATCAGGAGATGAAAGACGATACGCAAGGAACGTCTCACTCGGAACTTGCCAAACAGCTCTTGTTCCTTGTGGAAGAGGTCCGTTACACAAATTTGATTCTGTCGAAGCGTAAAGGAACACGCAAATGGTTTCGCCAACGTCATGAAACCGTTATACCTTATTATTTGCAACAATATATGAATTACTTCAAACGGTCGTTTGATGGGGACGCATTCGTATATTATATGGCCATTGCATTCTACCAAGGCACACTACATCTACCGCACAATGAATCGTTTGAACCTATTATCTCGTATGTTAATCAACCACGTGTGCTACAGTCAACGCAGGACTCGAAAGAGTTTGTACTTGGACTGTTGGATCGCAGCACGGAATTCATCAAAAAAGATGCCACACAAGCTCATTTTCAGCATATAACAGGGGCTTATGCGCACTTTAAGACATTTACTTATCACAAAGGTATGAAACAAGGGGAAGCAGGTGCTGAAGGGGATAAGGAATCTGTTTCAGATACACTACCGACTTGGCACCAACAATCGGAGGACGAAAAGGGACTTCATCTTCGTTTTGAGATTGAACATGGTCGTGATAGTGAGCTTGCGGATCCGAATCATCCGACAGAAGAAGGAGAGGAAGGTCATGCTCCTGCTTCAATTGGACTTGGAAAGGATACTTCTTCCTCTCGAGAAGTCTATGACCTAACAATAGGTAATCAATCGCACGCCATAGGGATTCATCAATTTGTGAAGAAAATAGAGAGAGAGGTCGTTATTGATAAGAAGTTTGCAACTACTAGAATTGCCACTGTTCGGTATGAGCAACAACCCTATGTGAAGCAGCTGACGGAGCTCTTTAAAAAAGAAATGGCTAGAAAACAAACTGAACGCTTCAGTAATTTGTCGAAAGGACGTCTGCAAAAAAACTTACTTCCGTTCTTTACTGAAGAGCGTCCTCGTATCTTTTACCGTAAAGGCCAAGAAAGCAAAGAGCTGGACGCAGTCTTCTATTTGCTGATTGATGGCTCAGCTTCGATGCAGGATAAGTTAGAGGAGACAAAAGAAGCCGTGCTCTATTTGCATGATGTCTTACGGGAGTTATCCATTCCCCACATGATTGTGCAACATTATGAGGATGCCTATGATGCAATAGATACGTATCAGCCCAACTACTTTGAAATTGTCCATTCGTATAATGACAAGGGGGATGCTGCCCATGCAATCTACGCATTAGAAGCTCACGAAGATAACCGCGATGGTTATGCACTGAGAGTAGCAGGGGAGAGTTTACTCGCACGGCCAGAAAAGCAAAAGTTTCTCATCTATTTTTCTGACGGAGAACCTTCTGCATTTGATTACCGAGAGAAGGGAATAGTGGATACAGCTGAAGCCGTCCAGTGGCTTGAAAAACAACACATTGCATTTCTGCATCTCTTTCTATCCGAAGTCCAGGTGACGGAGGAGCAGTTTCAACTCTTCCGCATTATTTTTGGAAGGAAAACAGCTGCGACTCACTCACTTGATCAATTCACATCCGAAGCGAGAAGACTTCTTAAAAGAATGCTCGACCACTTAGTGAAACAATTGTAAAACCCCGCTTTTTCAGCGGGGTTTTCGTATTACATTCGATTTTCAGAACGTTCTTGTATTTGAAGGAGACGGTTTTTTAGTTCATCTTCCATTCGAGCGATTTCGAGTTCTGCTGCTTTTCGCTTCATACGGCCGTCAGCTTGGATTTGTAGAGTTTCTTCAATTGTTTGAAGAAGGTTTTCTTGTGTCGTTTTCAGTGTATCGATTTCCACGATACCTCGTTCATTTTCCTTCGCAGTCTCAATACTGTTGACCTTCAACATCTCTGAATTCTTCAACAACAAATCATTCGTCGTTGCCGTCACTTGTCGTTGTGCAGAGACCGCCTTTTGTTGACGATTTAACGTTAAAGCAATCGCAATCTGATTTTTCCACAGGGGAATCGACGTCATAATGGAAGACTGAATCTTCTCAGCAAGTGTCTGGTTCGTTTGTTGAATCATCCGAATTTGTGGAGCACTCTGGATTGTGATTTGACGTGACAACTGAAGGTCATAGATGCGTTTTTCTAAGCGGTCGACAAACTGTGTCATATCATGCACTTCTTGAAAAGCCATCTGATCATTCGACTGCTCCGCTTTTCGTTTCAGTTCCGGAATCACGGCCGAAACGATTTCATCGCGTTTAAGTTCTGCAGCAGCGATGTAGATGTTTAGAGCCTTAAAGTAATTTTTGTTTTGGTCATAAAGTTTATCGAGCATGCGTACATCTTCAATCAGTCCGCGCTTAGAATGTTCGAGCTGGATTCCGATACGGTCGACTTGTGTGCTGAGCTTTTGATAACGCGTCATGACTTCTTGAAGGGAACGGTTCATCTTCGAGAACAACTTCCGGATCCCTTTTTTCTCCCGTTGATTCAAGTCTTCTGGATTGATTTCATTTAACTTTTTCATCAGATCACCGAGGATGTCCCCTACAGGCCCGATATCTTTTTTCTGTACATGATCAAGCATTTGGTGCGAGAACTTTGTCAACTCGTTCTGAGCTGTGGCACCATAAGTGAGGATGGATTCATAATCACCAATTGGGATTTGTGTAGCAAGTTGTTTTGCTTTTGATTGCTCTTCATCTGTCAGACGTTCCATAAGCTTAACCGGAACGGCTTCTTTCGATTGAACACTCGGTTGCTGGACTGGCTCCATGAGCAGTTCGTCGAGCAAGTAATCAGTTTGATGATTCGTTTGATTTTGTGTCATTTGGTTGATCTCCTTTCGGGGCAGGTAATCGGTTGGTTAATTTTTTTGCGTAATCTAGTTCTAGATGAAGTTGATCCAAATCTTGGCGTATCACATCATTTACATCTTGTTGTAATAAGCCGTTCACTTCATCCATCATTTCTCTTGCGTCCATTAGTGCTACTTTCGTATGAGCGTTTTTATTGGGTTGCTGGGCAAGCAGTGCATATTTCTTCGTGATTTCAAGTGCACTGTCAAGGTGAGAATAAAAGAAGGCTTCGACGAGATAGAAACGTTTCGGTTCTTCTTTCACAAGTTGAACGACGCGTTTTGCAGCACGGTTCATGTCGATCAGTTGCTTGATGGAGCGGAAGGACCGCACCCGTGTATAGAATTGATTCAATTGACGAATTTTAGATTGAGCTTCTTCGATCTGTTTCTCAATATGCTGCAGTTCGGTCCAGGTTAGACCGTGTTTTTTGACGATTTGATAACGCTGGACACCTTTAATAGAATAGTTAGATGCGAGATACGTTCCAGCTGCAACTGCCGAACTGATAGCTAGCCCTGCGTCAAGTGGAATTAATAACAATAGGAGAGAGGATCCACTGATTGGAATATTAAGCATATGGCGTATCGTTGAATATTTACTGTTCATAGGGCACCTCTTTTCACTACTAGTACATACGTTTTGTAAGGAAAAAAGTTTCACTTCCTAGCCTAAGTATCAGTATTTATAGAGTGAATTGCAAGCAGTTTAGTCGACAGCACCGCGCTGATTTTGCATAATGGGATGAGGAAGGGGGTAGAATCTTCGTGTATCATGTTATTTATATGAAAGCGGACTATGAACCCTGGTATCAATTCGATGGATGGCAAACCAAGATTCTAGACCGTTGGACATTTGAAGAGGAAGACAAAGCACAGGACTTTTTATTACATAAAGTAAGTGAATTTCGTGCACATTATCAATACTCCAAAGAAAAAAATGGCGCCTATGCGTTCTGGGACGTACAGGAAGTCTGCTACTGTGAGGACTGTGAAGATAATCTTCAACTCTATCACGGCCTACTACTCATAAAAGAGTTTGCAGAATAATAACGGGATTCAGAATTTAACGGTTGAATTTCGTTTAGGAACTGCTATAATTTTGTTTAACAAGTAATAAGTGAAAACCGAAATGCTATTCACATATCCTATGTAGTGATCGATGTGAACTCATCGGTACTATATCGGATATGTGAATTTTTTGTTTTCACATATCGATTATTAATTTGGAGGTTGTTCACATGAAACAAGGTACAGTAAAATGGTTTAATGCTGAAAAAGGCTTCGGATTCATCGAAGTAGAAGGCGAAAACGATGTATTCGTTCACTTCTCAGCAATCAACGGAGATGGCTTTAAGTCTCTAGACGAAGGCCAAGCTGTTGAATTTGAAGTAGTCGAAGGAAACCGTGGCCCACAAGCGGCAAACGTTTCAAAACTATAATGAACAAAAGAAGCCGCCCTTTATTCGGGGCGGCTTCTTTTTACTCTAAGCTTGCAATGGTGGAGGTGACTTCATATTCTTCTCCTTCACCACCTGGCATTCGAAATACACGTTTAATTTCCCCAAACCCTTCGGCAAAATAGCGTTCGACCACACTTTGGTCTGCCCCTTCTTGAGATAGGACAAAGACGTGATCAAATGTTTGGAGAGGGGTGTCGATAGTTTGGTCAATTGCTGTAATGGTCCACCCATTGAATTCAGTGCCTTCTTCAATGGGGAGAGAAAGATACGTCTCTATTTCGGGCAATGCCTCGAGCTCGCTAAGGGGAGGGAAGTCCGCATCGTAGGCCTCCGCTTCCTCTAAAATCATGACGATACGCTCATCTTCGATTCGGTAGATGCGTTGCATGACCGTCCCACCATTGTCTTCATAAGTCCCGACATAATCTTCATAGAGATGTTGCGTTTTTAGTGTGAAGGTCGCGTATTCATTTCCCATTCCTTCAAATTGAGCTGATGATTGATTCGGTAAGAAATAATCATGAAGGTCCACGACAGTTTCTTCCTCCGCAGGAGTAGAAGGTTCGTTCGTATCTGGTTGCTGTTCTTCCGTTACAGGTGTACTAGGCTCTACCGGTTGTCGGGTTTCTTCCGTTTCTAATTGGCAGGCTGATAGCAGTAGGACGATGAGCAGACTCCATTTTTTCATCTTGGTGAGTCCTCCTTTTTGTTATAGACGGCTGATAGAGCTGAAAGTTTCAAATTGCTAAAGAATTGGTATACTAATGAAAAGGGAGGGATTCACCATGGACTACACCAGTGAGCAGCAGCTCGATTTTTATGAGCGTTTACGTAAGTCTATCACGACATACTTTCAAAAAAAAGGAATGACCAAAGTAACTTCCTATTTATTATTTGCACCCGACATCTTTCATTTAATGGTCAAATCGTTTACAGATCCTCGGATTGATTTTAAAAGCAAAGCATTACTCGGAAGCGGAATTGCATATTTCATAGCACCCGTTGATTTCTTACCTGAACTGTTAGCAGGGCCAGGAGGGTTTGTGGACGATTTATTGATTGCTACATTTGTGTTAAATCTCCTCGTCAATCGATTAACTCCTGAAGTGATTGAAGAGCACTGGGCAGGAGACGATGAGCTGATGGGTACGCTCAAGCGACTTACGGCAACTGGAGAATCCATCTTAGGAAAACTACCAACCAAATCATTGATCGGACAGTTCATGAAACGAAGCCCTATGTAAAAAACACACATCCTCGGATGTGTGTTTTGTTATTGTAATCTGAATACCCCCTGCAATGCAGGGGGTTCCTGAGAGCTTTCAGCTATGGACAAAAAAATCCCCT
>NZ_JBHSEF010000012.1:0-2093 GCF_042649045.1 Chryseomicrobium palamuruense
CCCATTCGTGTTACCACGATCATACCGGGAAGTGCATTTGAAAAATATGCGTTATTTGAATTCGGGCTTACTATCTATCTAAATTATCAAGCTACTAGTCTATCCTATTTTAATTATTTCGTGTTGCGAAACGACTTATAAAAAAAATAACTCTACCTGGCAGAGGTAGAGTCGTACTACATAATATACCGGCGGTCGGGGTCGAACCGACACTCCCGTGAAGGAACTGGATTTTGAGTCCAGCGCGTCTGCCAATTCCGCCACACCGGCGTTGTTTGGAGGCGGCAACCGGATTTGAACCGGTGATAAAGGTGTTGCAGACCTGTGCCTTACCACTTGGCTATGCCGCCAAAAATGAATTTGGAGCGGAAGACGAGGTTCGAACTCGCGACCCCCACCTTGGCAAGGTGGTGTTCTACCACTGAACTACTTCCGCAAAAATGGCTGGGGTACTAGGATTCGAACCTAGGCATGACGGAATCAAAATCCGTTGCCTTACCGCTTGGCTATACCCCAAAAGAGGGCGACCGAGGGGAATTGAACCCCCGAATGCCGGAATCACAATCCGGTGCGTTAACCACTTCGCCACGACCGCCACAATACTAATATATGCAACTAAAACACAAAAAAATCATTTTGAAATGGGGCGACCGAGGGGAATTGAACCCCCGAATGCCGGAATCACAATCCGGTGCGTTAACCACTTCGCCACGACCGCCACGAGTTACAAATGATCATATTATAATTGGCAGGGGCAGTAGGAATCGAACCCACACTGACGGTTTTGGAGACCGTAGTTCTACCTTTAAACTATGCCCCTAAATAAAAAAATGGTGGAGGGGGACGGATTCGAACCGCCGAACCCGAAGGAGCGGATTTACAGTCCGCCGCGTTTAGCCACTTCGCTACCCCTCCACAAACCTATGGTGCCGGCGAAAGGACTTGAACCCTCAACCTACTGATTACAAGTCAGTTGCTCTACCAGTTGAGCTACACCGGCACGGTGTGAAATCTAGTTTCTTAGCCAGAATGTTTGCTTGAGTACAGGCTAATACACATTATTAAAATGGTGGCTCAGGACGGAATCGAACCGCCGACACAAGGATTTTCAGTCCTTTGCTCTACCAACTGAGCTACTGAGCCGAACAGATTTTATGTACTAAATAAAATCTTAAGAATAAAAATGGCGGTCCCGACGGGAATCGAACCCGCGATCTCCTGCGTGACAGGCAGGCATGTTAACCGCTACACCACGGGACCTTGGTTGCGGGGGCAGGATTTGAACCTGCGACCTTCGGGTTATGAGCCCGACGAGCTACCGAGCTGCTCCACCCCGCGACAATATTATGAAGTTAAATCTAGCTTCACATCCTAGAAACTCAGAATCAGGATGTTACACTTTATCACTTAAATGGTGGAGGATGACGGGATCGAACCGCCGACCCCCTGCTTGTAAGGCAGGTGCTCTCCCAGCTGAGCTAATCCTCCGTATAAATGGTGACCCCTACGGGATTCGAACCCGTGTTACCGCCGTGAAAGGGCGGTGTCTTAACCGCTTGACCAAGGGGCCATTGTTAATTGAAAAGCTTTATGGCGGAGAGCAAGGGATTTGAACCCTTGATACGCGGTTAGCGTATACACGATTTCCAATCGTGCTCCTTCGGCCACTCGGACAGCTCTCCATAAATGGCTCCGAAGGTAGGACTCGAACCTACGACCAACCGGTTAACAGCCGGTTGCTCTACCACTGAGCTACTTCGGAATGATGGCATTGCCTAGCGACGTCCTACTCTCACAGGGGGAGACCCCCAACTACCATCGGCGCTGAAGAGCTTAACTTCCGTGTTCGGTATGGGAACGGGTGTGACCTCTTCGCTATCGTCACTAGACTTATGTATTCATTTGAAAGACAAGTTTTATTATACCAATTCTGAGCCATTTGGCAAGTGAATTTGAAAATTTATTTGTTCTCTCAAAACTGGATAGAACTTCATTGATTGTGTTTGTCGATGTAGACTGATTCCGATGGAATCGAGTTGCGTGACCTAGAAATACACTCCAAGATCTGTCGCACCCATAGAGGCAAAGGACGC
>NZ_JBHSEF010000013.1:0-15421 GCF_042649045.1 Chryseomicrobium palamuruense
GAAAGGCTATTAATCATGCGCACCTGAAGGTGCGCTTTTTTCGTCTTGGAGTAATCTCAATTCGGGCTTACAAAAGAAAAAGCCCTCCGAAGAGGACTTTAGTTTCAATTAACGAAGTAATTGTAGTACAGCTTGTGGCTGTTGGTTAGCTTGAGCAAGCATTGCTTGAGAAGCTTGAGTCAAGATGTTGTTCTTTGTGAACTCCATCATTTCTTTCGCCATGTCAACGTCACGAACACGTGATTCTGCTGCTGTTAAGTTTTCAGCAGCTGATCCTAAGTTGTTAGTAGTATGCTCTAAACGATTTTGGTATGCACCTAGTGTTGAACGGCCGATTGATACTGCCTTGATTTTAGCATCAATAGTTGCGATTAGATTAGTAGCATTCTCAGAAGCTGATGTAGTTACTGCACCTGATCCAGATCCAGTGCTGCTATCAGTTACTTTTAGTGAACCACTTCCACTAGCAGCAAATTCGATATCAGTTAAATTAATACCATTAGTGCTTAAGTCAAGAGACATCATTTGATTAGCATCTGCACCGTTTTGGATTTTGAGTGCATAAGTTGTTACCGCCCCACTACCACTTCCTGTAGAAGCTGTTCCTGCTTGACCACCTAATAATGAAATCCCATTAAATTTAGTAGTATCTTTAATGTTCTTGATTTCACCATTTAATTCGTTTAATTCACTTTCAATTGCCGTTCTTTCATCATCGCCATTAGTGTCGTTCGATGCTTGAACAGCCAGTTCACGCATACGTTGTAAAATTTCGTGTACTTCTGATAATGCACCGTCAGCAGTTTGAATTAGAGACACGCCATCTTGAGCATTACGTTGAGCTTGCTCTAAACCACGAATTTGGTTACGCATTTTTTCAGAGATTGAAAGACCTGCTGCGTCATCTGCACCTTTGTTGATACGTTGACCAGAAGATAATTTCTCCATTGAATTTTGTGCTGCACCAGATACTTGGCCCATTTGGCGGTGTGTGTTTAAAGCTGATAAGTTGTTATTGATAATCATGTGTACTACCTCCGTGTAGTTGTAATGTTAGAGCGTGACATCCTTGTCAATTGCCCTACATTATAATTATCGGAGAAGGTAAAAAATACTTTAGCATTTTTCACTATTTATTTTCCATAATTTTTTGAAACTGTTTGAATGAATCTTTGGCACTCTGATTTTCCAGTGTGATTTCTTCATAAACTTCTTTTCGGTAGATTCCTATGTCCCCTGGTGCTTTAATTCCTATTTTGATTGAATCTCCATTGATAGAAGTGACAATGACCTCAATGTCTTCGGCAATGATAATAGACTCTCCCACTTTTCTATTTAATATCAGCATGGTTTATTTCCTTGTCAGAATAAGATTTTAAAGGATGTTTAATCGATTCATGGTGATCATTTCGAATCCATTGATAGCCGAGTGACTCTTTTAAATTGATAATGATAGGCGCTCTCAGGTTAACTGTAGAGTGCTCAAAAGGCTCTTGAACCGTAACTATACAGAAAATTACTACATCAGCTGTGTCTACGATATTCATTTTTTCAAGTATTTCTTCAGGTAGCTTTACTTCGTACGATTTTTTTATATGAAATGGATCCACTAATAGAAGCCCTACACCTTCTTCTGAAGACAGTTCATAGAACAGTTGTTGCTCAAGGTGGATCAATTCTTTTAATGTATACTGAAAGATAGTTTTAAAGCCAGGAAGTGGAGTAATAAATTTGATTGATCGGTTTATCATCTAGGTTCTCCTCGTTTTTTCGGCTAAAAAATATAGTTCTTCTGAAGTTTCTTTACTATGAAGGAGAAATTGATTCAGAATATCAACTACAATCTCAGCTTTCACTATAGGATCTTTTTGATATTCTAGCTTTTTGAATCCTTCTTCTAAAGCATGTCTTGAAGTTCGAATTACGGAATGTACAAAGTGAAAATAAAATTTATTCTTCTCAATCTCTGTCAAATTTTTATCTATTTTAACATATAATTTGTTCATTTCTTCCCATGAGAGATTTTTATAATTTTTTTCTATTTGGTTTGAGATTTTGCCTAATTTATCAAGGAGTATAATCAATTTCATGTAATGACCTTTTAAATTTGACTGACGGTTTAAAATAGTAGATTCATCTAACTCTCTACGTTTTTTCACAAAGGCTACTTCATTCCTTGTTTTCAACTGTGGCAAAATTTCACTCAATTGAGTAAATTCAGCACCATCAATTTTTGCACCATGGAGGGTCGTATTGATAACTTCCACTTGAGTTTTTGTCAGATGAATGTGATGCTCTAGACTATTTTTCATTCTTATGAAAAGTTCATTTGTGAAAATATCTTGTCCATCTACATTCTTAATTTTAACTGCTGATTCCAATTCTCTTTCCGTAAGTGTACTAGAGAAATTGCCATAATGAATACCCGCTGCATAGCGCGAATTCTCAAAGTACGCAAAGTTTTGTCCGACTAGAATAACTTTATTAAATCCCATTTTGCATAAAATTTGATAAGTGATACTTGAAATAGACGGAGCATCCGAGATGATTTCCTCAGGTTTTATGGATGAGATGTAATACTGGGAAATGGTATCTTGACTCGTAATAAAATGAAATTTCTCACCCGGGTATCCTTCTAACGTTTCATATCCAACTGTACTACCAAATATTAAAGGAATCGTTGTAAGTTGATTTTTCTTCAAAGTTTTAAAAACTTCCTGATTCTTAACAGTTGGATCAAATGTGAACGCTGCATCGGGTAATATACCTTCACCCAGTAAAGAATTAATTGCGTTTCCTACGGAAAAAATATAACCTAACTTTTCACGTTGAATGTACTTCAAATTTTCAAATTCAATTTCTAAGGATGGTCCAGCAGCAACTAAAAATGCGGTTTGACCAGTGAACAAGTTTGAAGAGCTCATTATAGGCGGCGAATGCAAAATTTCTTCAAAATTATGCAATACATTTGTTGTCCATCTCTTTTGAAAATGAAGAGTAGTCACCATATTTGACTTCATAATTTTCAAATTTTCTTTCAATTTCTCTAGCAATTCCATTTCTATTGCTTCAAAATCCTGTTTTAAAGATGGCAGAGTATATACAAACGTTTTTGGAAAGTGATTATGAGACAATACAAGCAGTTGTTCAATTATGTAGCTTTCATGCCTCGAATTTGAAAATAATATTAAGTTCTTTAAATCTAGATTTTGGAGTTTCATATTGCTTAAAAATGCGTTTAATTGATTCTCTTCGGGTTCATATAAAGAATATAATAGATGAGGATTTGAACTCAGTATTGAGTTAATATGATAACCTAGCCCTACTCCCAAAAATATAATATGTTCATAATCAGACAAATCTAAATTACTACTAATGATTTCTGCTTCTCTAACAGGATTATATTTGCTGTGAATATACTTTCCATGTTGATTAGTAACGATTTTTAGAGTAGGAAAGCCACTTTTAGTAGTTTCTACTATTGCCTCATTATGATGATCAGTCGTATTTGGCATGGGAGGTGTCCATTTTGGAAATTTATCTTTGAGTATTCTAATATTTTCAATTAAACTCATCACTATTACCCTCAAATATCACATGGTTTTTCAATTTAGTTACTAATTGTACAAAACTATCCTTAACTTCAAAAATGATTATATCTGCTAATAATACTTTATCTTTATGTTCTAAACTAACTGCTAATTCGTTTAGAATTCGTCTAATTGACTCAATTTCATTATCCCAGTTTTCAAAATATGAATTATTACTAATCGAAATACTATTTAAAGCTTTAAGTATATAGTCAAATGCTTCAATTAAATCTGCCAACCTAGTCCAATCAGCTTTACTAGGTGTAAGGTAAAATGCATCACTTAAAGAATCTAATTGTGGAATCGCATTCTCTAAGTATTCCAATAAACTTGTTACTAATTCCTTGTTAAATTCTGTTTTTTTCCTTAAAGTAATTTCTAACAGATTGATTTCATCAAAATGATCTTTAATATATTGACCTATATTAGTTTCAACAGATTGTCCATTAATATAAATCAAGTTGGTAATTAGATTTTCTTTTTCGAGTTCCTTTAAATAGCTTTGCAAATCGGATTTAGTTTTAAATTGTAGCTTATCATTTGAGTGTCCATTAATACGTACATTAATCATAGTGCACCTCCGTTTTTTAATAGATGACCTTTTAATTCTTTTAGATTTTTAAATGAATCCACTTTAAAAACTTGTTACTTTCTAAGTTTTCTTGAACACGTCTTCCTTCACCAAGCATCCAAACCTCCATCAATAATTAAATTTTGCCCCGTCATATAACTCGATGCATCAGAAGCTTAATAAATTAATGCTCCCACCATTTCTTCCGGTTTTGCCATCCTACCTAAAGGAACACGATGACTGTAATTTTTTGAACACTTCATTTTGGCCACTTTCAATTCCAACTGGTGTAATCGTGTTAACTCGGATTCCATCCTGCGCCCAATAAGTAGCCAAATATTTTGTAAACCCAATGACCCCTGCTTTTGATGCAGAGTAAATTCCCGGTGTGTGTATTTCTCGATTTAAATAATATGCCCATTTATATATTATTTGATCTGGACCCATCACCCCATAAATAAAAATGTCTGAATTATTGACCCTCCTACCCCATTACTTATCATATGTTTTCCTACATGTTTTGCCACTAAAAACATTCCATCTAAATTTACACTCATAATTTCTTTCCATTTATCCAAATAATTTGATTTTCCAGCAGCATCATTATGTAAAATGTGTATGCGACCAAAATGATTGGAGACTTCGTCAACCATATTCTGAACTGATATTTCATTTGACAGATCACATTGAAAGGCATGCACTTTATTAGGATGAATTCGTACAAAATCTAGAGCTGTTTCTTTAGCTACATCAAGTTTAATATCTACAACTGCCACATTTGATCCTGCATCTAGTAACCCTTTGCAGAATTGCCTTCCCAGTAGCCCTCCACCATCAGAAATAATAGCTGTCTTCCCATGCAAATGAAATTTTTCAAGATAATTCATCTTAATAAATCTCTTTTCTCTATTAAAAAAGAAACTATTCCAAAATCAAGTTCAGAATCAATATCCTGCAATCTTTCCTTAGGATATTAATATTGTGCCACTTACTTTTTATAGTTTTTATTTGTTTTTATGAAATTAATTAAATCGCTCAGCTCGTTCTTAATCAGAAATTTATTTTCAGTAAGATAATCAAGTATAGTTTCAACTTGTTCTAATTCTCTTAATTCATATGAAGTGGATAGGAAATTATACAGGTTATCGACATATTCCGGGAAATAGCAAAAAGATTTTATAAAGTAATTTAGCGCTCCTCTTTTGTTAGCTTCGTTGTATAGATGGACGCCTTTATCCGCATAAAAGAACGCCTTCGCTCTGATAGTAAGGTTTTCAGCGACCACTTGATTTCCTTTCTTGCTTAGATGGTGATCATCAGGCAATAAATATTCGCTGATATTAGATTTATTAATCAACCTACACATATCAATAAAAAATACTGTTTTATTGTTTTGACTATTTTTCAATACTTTATTGTATTTTACAATTTCATTGTTGATACCAGTATACTTTTTCTCCATCTTCCTAGAAGTAGGGCATATACCCACAATAATGAGACGTGTTGATGCTCGCAAAGAAAGTAATTTAACGATTAATTGCAAATATTCTTCAAATTGCGTCACATCTATTAATTGTTTTCCATTTAAATTTTCTCGGAACCAACAATCTACAATTCCAACTTGAACTACAATAAAATCTGGCTCGTAAAAAAAGAGATGATCAGAAAACTCTTGGTAGATTCCTTGAATGGTTTGTGACCTTCTAGATCTATTAATAATTTCAACAAACGTTTGATCACCAAGGTCTTTTAATAAATCTACGTGCAATAGAGAAGAATACGTCTCACCGTATGTAACGGCCAATTCTGTCTCATCAGGAGAATAACTATTAATTCTATGAGGTCTTGGTAATGCTAAAGAATCTCCAGCTATTAATATCCTCATTAAACCGCTCCATTCATTTTCATATAAATTTTCAATAGTGTAGTATTAAAATATTAAACCACTTAAAACAGACTGAATATTACGATATATAATTTTGCCACAAAAAAAATCCTCTATAATGAATTCGGAAAGTAAACTATCCAAATCCAAAATAAAGGACAATCGCATGGATAAGTTTACAGGAAAAACATCATTTGAACAATGGTACTTACCGATTTCTTCAACAAAATCTTGAAGAACTGAATGAGACCTATCAGTTAAATCACTATACAAAGAAGTTGCACGTCGATTGATTTTTGAAACCTCTTGTATTCGTCCAACTCAATGAAACTGAGAGCCTTGGGGCTCTCAGCGACACACTCTTCTCTGATGACCTTTAACGAGCAGCGGGTATAGAGTCGATCAGTTTTTTTGCAGTCGGGACGCCGGATAAAAGAAAACTGAATTTTCTTTATTTACGCTACACTAGTGTAAGAAAATAACTTAATTAAAATGCAAGATTAACTTTGGATAAATATCATTTTGCTATAAACCTCTTCAGTAATCTTTTTATGACTGCTAATGCTTAGTAATTTTTCTTTTTGATCTCCATATAAAAAAGCTTTAACTTGATTGTAAAGCCCAGGTTTAAAATCCATATCTAAACTATCATCAATATCTACTTTTTCAACTTGGTTAGACCCAATATTTTGCACATGGAGTTGTTCCATCGGCCTGAAGATTAGTCTTCTCTTTTTAGTCATTATTTCTATTCCCCATCTACCAGCTGATTCCCAATTCGAATGATAAGAAAATAAAGCACCTTTATTGGTACTACCACTTCCCACAAATGTTGAAGCTATTGGATGCCAGTCTAAATTCCCTTCACCACTATTTAAAGGACTTAAATTAACAGGAAATCCTCCCAGAAAAAATGCAAGGTCTACAACGTGAGTTGAATTGGCAAAAAACCATTGCTCTTTAACTGTTTTAGGTTTATTTAAATCTTTTATAATATGACTCCACTCAGTAAATTCAAAATGAAATGAACTAACACCGTTATCTTCTTCAATAATACTTCTTGCTTTATCTACTGAACTGTAGAATCTACGGTTGTATCCAACAAACATATTAGCCTCTTGTTTTTTTGATTCTATTTCAAGTTCCAGTAGTTCTCTTAAATTTAACCCAGCAGGCTTTTCAACTAATATGTTCTTTACTCCATTTTTTAAGAGTTCCATAGTGACTCTTGCTAGCTCTTCTACGCTGACAGCTACAATTGCATGGGTAGGTTTTTTAGTGCTATTTTCTAGGTATTTTTTAATACCACCAACAATAGGCCTTTTACTTGTTTCCCTCTCAAATTCGTTGGCACTTTTTTCGCCTCTACCTATTACTTCAAAGTTTTCAACTAATTCATTGAGAACTTTAGTATATTCTATAGACATTTTACCAGTACCTACTTGAACAACATTTAAGTTATCAGACATATCTCTACTTCCTCATCTTCCATTTCATTCATATAACCAAAAAAAGTATCAAGAATGTTTAAGTGCATTCTACTTGATTCATCGTATTTTGGTAAATTACATGTTGATTTTTCAAGTAATTGTTGTACAACTATTTGGGTAAGATTACTTTGAAATTGATAGTCAAAATCCACTTTTTCCCAAACCCAGTCATTGCTTTTTTCGGAAATTAAAGCATACTCTTTTTGTTCATCTATCATAATTCTAATATGATTGCTATTTATTTGAATCAATAATGGTGTATCACCATCTTTATATGATGTGATTGAAATTTTATCTCCATATGATGTTTTTCCTATAATTGTTCCAGTGAAATCTATGTAACCTTTTCTTTTACTCTGAACAATTTCTAAATTTTCGGATTCAATAGAAATTATCTCTTTTCTAGTTAAGAATTCAAATAGATCTATAAAATGAATTCCATTACATCCAATACCTAGATTTGACGCTGTTACTGTAAAATCAACATGTGTTATATCTTTAAACTTCTCCGATAAGGATATATATAAGGGCCAAACCCTTCTTGAACAGTTGACCCATGCTTTGATATTATGAGATTTTATTATTTTCCCAACTTGGTCATAGTCTTTGATTGTTTGAAATAAGAACTTTTCTAAAATTAAGTATTTTATTTTCGTAACAGAAATCAATTCTTCTAGAACGCTTCTACGAATGGCTGAATTAGTAGCAATGATACAAATATCAAGTTGTTCCGGAATCAACTTAACATCATTGATATAATTTACTTTGGTTACAAAGCCATTTCTTTGATCATATACTTCTTCAAATCTTTGTTTTGATATAATTAAAGATTCTTCATTTAAATCTAAAACATTTATTTCAATTGAAGTATTTATTTTTGATAATGCTTGCAAATGCCTACTACCTATGTTTCCTGCACCTATAATGGCTACTTGGGGTGTATTCATATATACTCCTTTTAATTATCCTTTTAAGTATCTTATTTAAATAAAAAAGCTTACATTTTAAAAACTTTGAAATCATATTAACTTTAACTTTAGTTTTAATAACTCTAAATCAATAGGCTCATCTATATCTAAATCATATTTTTCATCCATAATATAAGCTAATTTATTATCATTAAAACTAATATTTGCATCAAAACTCTTATCTAATTTATTGATGTAGATTGCCCCGTTTACTTTATAATAATTAGGAAATTCCTGCCTCCTGATGGTGCTCTGGATGTTAAGAAGTGGTTGTAACTGGCCTTCTTCGTTTAAAGTTCTTATCAATATAGGATGTTCTTTAACTTTTGTAACACTAACTAGTGAAGCTGATTCTTCTTTTATTATTGTTTCAATCGCCTCGTCAATATGAAATGCCTGTCTTAGTGGTTGCGTCGGCTGTAAGAGAATAAGATAATCATATATATGTATGCACGGTAAGTTATTTAAAGTATAAATAACTGAGTCAATTGTTCGACTCACATCTGTAGCTAATTTTCCAGGTCTTAAAAAGGGTACTTCCGCTCCACAACGTATTGAAACTTCTGCTATTTCTTTATCATCTGTTGATACTACTATTTTATCTATATACTTTGATTTCATCGCTGCATCAATAGTATATTGAATCAACGGTTTATTATTTACTTCAATGATATTCTTACCTGGAATTCCTTTACTACCACCTCTAGCAGGAATAACAACCAAAAATTTTAATTCATTAAACATAAAGCTTTTCCCCACCAAAATTAAAATCAATAAAGCGTTTTTGTATATTTAAGTTCCAAATTTCAGTCCCTTCTAAAATAGCTAGAAACCTCTCATCACTTTTACCATCTCCAAATTCATGACTGAAGATCCTCATTCCGTTTTGAGATTTGATAGCATCTAAGATATTACTTTTAATTTCTTGCACATGTGTAATATTTTTAGAAGTATTTGCATTATATCTGCCTACTTGTCTATTACCTAAGTCAATGGTTAGTGTTCCATATAATCCTGCTTCCCTTATGCCTGCACTTGAATTTCCAATAATAAACTCACAATGTTTTAATAATGTTAAGAAGTATTCAAATCGCATGGATGGAAATATTTTAAAATTATTAGTATTTAACCTTTTATATTCTTCGAGTATAATGTTACTTCCTTCGTCATTATTAGGAAATATTACAATATAGTTTTTTTGACTTTCTATTATAGCATCAACTAAATTTTTTACATTATGGCATAATCTATCCACTTCAGTTGTCACAGGATGATACATCAAAACAGAAAACTTATCATACATAATTTCATAACGTTCTTTTAAGTCATCTATAGTAGGCAAGTCATTTGACATCATAACATCAATATCTGGAGACCCAATAACAAAAATACTTTCTTCAAGTTCTCCTAATTGTATAATTCGATTTTCCGCTTCAGTATTACTAACTAAATGAATATGTGAAAACTTTGTAATGGCATGCCTTATTGATTCGTCAATTGTACCAGAAACCTCTCCACCCTCTATATGGGCTACTTTGATGTTGTTAAATGCACCGACAATTGCTCCAGCTAAAGCTTCAAGCCTGTCCCCATGTACTACAATTAAATCCGGCTTTAATTCATGAACATAGTTACTTAATCCCATTATCGTATTGCTCAAAGCCATATCCATCTTTGAAGTAGATTGTTGATTTACAAATTGATATATATTTAGAAAACCATCTTTTTCTATTTCTTTCCATGTAGAGCCGTACTTTGAGAGCATATGCATCCCTGTTACAAATATATAAAGGTCCAGATTAGGACTACTATCGACTTTTTTCATCAATGATTTTATTTTTCCATAATCCGCTCTTGTTCCTGTTAAAAAAAGGATTTTCTTCACCTAGAATCCCCCCAGTTATTTAAAATTTAATAGAATAACTTTTTAATTTATAAAATTATTCAGCCATTATATCATTCCAAGAAAGATGTTCATCTGAAGCAATGTTTTTCTTTACTTTTTTACCGAGTAATGAATTATAATGTTCAGCTTTTATTTCACCTTTGCCCGGCCGTTTAACCCATATGTTATCTTTTGATAATATTTCTCCTGCTTCCAAATCAGCGATTGTTACAACAGTAGCAAATGCAAAATCTATCGTAACTTTCTCTTCTAATGCAGCTTCTTTTTTACCGCCTCTCATTTCCGATATTTCTGAACTTGCAGTAATAAGATGACTTAACTCACTTGGATCCATTGAACATGATATATCCGGACCTTGCCGCTCCTTTGAGTCAGTAAAGTGTCTCTCTAAAATAGAAGCTCCAAGAGCTGTTGCTGCTAGAGCAGCATTATTATTGGCCGTATGATCAGAAAGACCAATAACAGCTTGCGGAAAGGATTTTTGTAATTCTTGCATTCCACCAAGCCTTACTAATCGCGGTGGTGTAGGATAAAGATTCGTACAATGTAATAACGCATATTTAATATTATAATTTTCAAGAATCTTTACAGTTTTTTGAATGCTTTCAATATCATTCATACCAGTAGAAACAATCATAGGTTTTCCAAAAGATGCTATGTGTTCAATTAGAGGGTAATTATTACATTCACCAGAACCAATTTTATATGCTAATACACCCATTTTTTCTAAACGATTTGCTGCCGCACGTGAAAACGGGGTACTTATAAAGATCATTTCTTTTGACTCTACGTATTCTTTTAATGCTATTTCATCTTCTTCATTAAGCGCACATCTTTCCATTACTTCATAAATAGATACATTAGTGTTTCCTGGAATAACATTTTTAGCTTCTTTACTCATTTCATCTTCGACAATGTGAGTTTGGTGCTTTATTATTTCTGCTCCTGCTTTGTATGCAGCATCAACCATCTGCTTTGCTACTTCAAGACTACCTTCATGATTAATCCCGATTTCAGCAATTACTAATGTTTTATAATCTTCCCCAACTAATCTTTTACCTATTTTAATAAATGGTTTTTTCATTTTTATGAACCTCCAAATAAATTTTTTAGTACCATTTTCAAAACCACTAGTGCAGCATAAATAAATCATGAAAATTCAGTTTTCTCTAATCCTCTGTAAAATTTATAACGAACAGATTTACCGAAAAAGATAGTCAACATCCATTTTTCTACTATAACCTGTGACATTTGCAGTTTAAGCCTACTTATTCCTTACAGGATTGCCTCTGCTTTGATCTTTCGAATCCAGATATGGGCGGATTTCCATGGTGTAGCCCGTAGCCATCGACCGATCTGCAGGTACCTCCTTGGACTGTTCGTCGCAAGTTGCGCTAGAACATGTAGGCAATAGACGATCATGGCGATGTACACCTGGTTAAGCACAGCCTGTTCGCTCTGTCCGTAGAACTTTTTGATGTTCAGGTGCTGTTTCATCCACTTGAAGAACAGTTCGATCGCCCAACGTGACCTGTATAGTTCCGCTATCTCGTCTGCCTCTATATCAAAGCGATTGGTGATCAACTCTAACGGATTCCCCTTGGAATCCAAGACTCTGATGCGTCGAAATACATTCTCTGCTCGATTTTGCGTCGTACCAATCAAGACCATCTCATCGGACAAGACCGTGGAATCCTCTAGACATTCCAATGGTTGTATCACGCGTGTGACGGCGTTCTTCCGCAGACGTGACACGAAGAAGAACCCACCCCCTCTGTCATCCGGTCGAACTGCTCATAGTCCAGATAGCCACGATTAAAGACGTACATGCATTCTTTATCGTCGACTAGGACTTCCAACTGGCCGCGGTCATGCTCCCTGGCATTGGTGAGCACGGCCTTATCGGGATACGAACAGCCTTTTTCTAAGAAGACCAGGCGCAGATGGAGCTTGACCCCCGATTTAGTCTTTCTAAACTCTGCCCATCGGTGACGATTCAGGTTCAGTGGCAATGTGGTCGAATCGATGATCTTCAGAGGCGTCGTCGCCTTCCGGCGATTTTCGAAGTGGCTCATCTCATGGATCTTCGTAACCAGATCGAGGAACACTTGCTGGAAGACCTCGGTTGGTATCTGATTTAATCGGCGTTCAAACTGCGAAAAACTAATCGACTCTATACCCGCTGCTCGTTGAAGGTCATCAGAGAAGAGTGTGTCGCTGAGAGCCTTAGGCTCTCGATCACATTGAGTTGGACGAATACAAGTAGTTTCAAAAATGGATCGGCGTGCAACTTCTTTGTATAGTGATTTAACTGATAGGTCTCAGCCAATTCTTCAAGTTTTGTTGAAGAAATCGGTAAGTACCATTGTTCAAATGATGTTTTTCCTATAAACTTATCCATGCGATTGTCCTTTATTTTGAATTTGGATGGTTTACTTTCCGAATCCATTATAGAGGATTTTTTTGTAGCAAAATTATATATCGTAATATTCAGTCTGTTTTAAAGCGGTTCAATATTTTAATGCTACACTAGTGCTAAATTATTTCTAAAAAAATAAATCGTTTCAGATAGTCCTTGTTCAAAGCTGTACTCAGGATTCCAATCCGTAAGGCTTTTAATTTTTTCGTTAGATCCAAGAAGACTGTTGACTTCACTGTCTTCTGGTCATAAACGCTGATCATCACATACAATCTTTGCATTCGGATTAATCTGTCTTATCAATTCTTCTGCAAGTTGACCTATTGAGATCTCTTCTTGTGTAGCGATGTTAATTTCCTCACCAATTGTTTTGTCTGATTTAGCAATTTCAATAAATCCTCTAGCAGTATCTTTCATGAAGTTAAAATCTCTCGTAGGTGTTTATGAACCAAGTTCTATTTCTTCTTTCCCTGAAAGTAATTGCGTAATAATAGTTGGAATGACTGCTCGTGCAGATTGACGTGGGCCATATGTATTAAATGGTCTTACTATTGTAATCGGCATATTAAAACTTCGGTAAAACGATTCTGCTAAACGATCAGCTCCAATTTTTGTTGCGGAATAGGGAGACTGACCTTGATAGGGATGATTTTCACCAATTGGGACATATTGGGTAGTCCCCTATACTTCCGAAGTCGATGTAACAAGTAATCTTGAAGTTTCTAAATCCCTTGCCGCTTGAAGAACGTTTAAGATTCCTTTAATATTTGTATCTACATATGTATCAGGGGAATGATAACTAAAGGGAATCGCAATGAGTGCAGCAAGATGATAGACTTCATCCACTCCCTTCATAGTTTCTTTCACCCCATGAGGATCTCTGATATCTCCCATAAAGACATCTAAATCTTGTTTAATATCAACAGGAACAGAATCTAACCACCCCCAAGAATTAAACGAATTATAATAAGCAAATGCTCGTACATCGAATCCTTGACGCACTAATTCTTCGGTCAAATGTGAACCAATGAACCCATCTGCTCCAGTCACAAGAATCTTTTTCATATTAACTCCCTCATTGCTGATAGTTTTATCGAATATACTTCTTGTTTTCTAATTATGCTCAAAAAAATCGAGGTAACCTAACTCTATATTAATTATCGGCCAATGAACAGTTTATCTAATAGGATAATAGTCTAAATTAATTGACTATATTCCAAATAAATATAATTGAAAAAACCCCTCCCAACTGGGAGAGGCAATTTAATTAAAGGAGACCACTTTCCGAAGCTCGGGCATTTTTTCATTCATAATTTTCGAGAATGCCTCCACAATCTTCGGGTCGAATTGGGTACCTGCGTTTTCTTCTATGATGCGAAGTGCATCTTCCGGAGTGCGTTTTCGTTGGTAGACGCGGTTCGTTGTCATCGCGTCATAGGTATCTGCGATGGCCATTATTCGTGCTGGTAATGGAATTTCTTCGCCTCTTAAACCGCTTGGATATCCATTGCCATCATAACGCTCATGATGAAATAAAATTGCATCGCGAATCGTTTGGTTTCGCATAACAGGGGCATGTTGTAATAAGTCCATTCCAAGCTGTGGGTGCTTTTTGATTTCCACATATTCATTAATTGTTAGACTATCTGGCTTGATTAAAATAGAATCCGGTATCGCAATTTTTCCAATGTCATGCAACAACCCTGCTATGTATAGGTTCTGTTGGAACTCCCCGTAGAGATTCATCTCTCTGGCTATCCAAACTGACTTTTCCGCAACGTTGCGGGAATGTTGTGCCGTATATTGGTCACGCATCTGAATCGTTTGTAGCAGCGAGTAAATACTCTTCATCTCCGTCGTTCTGGCTTCTTGTAGGATTTTCAATCCAGACAGAGAGAACACACCCACTAAATTATAAAACACAATCAAAAACGCAAGATACTCCCATCGATGTTCTGTAAAACCAATAGAATATGTAAAATAACGTAGAACAACGAATATATTTGATAATAGAATGATATAAATTTTCTTGCGAAATAATAAACTAAAACCAAATATTAAGAACAAATATAGTTCCGGACCCACATGGTTCGGAATAATAAAATGTTCAAAGAAGAATACAATCGGCGTGGATAAGACAAGTAAGAATGTCAGCAACTCTTTTTTGTCTGCCAAGAACATAACCGAATCCACAATAGGAACGCCATAGCTCGGTGCCGCAATTTTATCTACTTCGATGTCCTTCTTCCATGGTAACGGCGTCATAGGCTTCTCCTTTGGTTGATGTAAAAGCGTTTGTAGGTATTATCGACATTAATTAAACTAAGTTTAGCATTTCAAAAGTTATTTAAACATAGATTTTCAGAAAAATCGGTCTATTTTATTCTAAATATAAGTAAGGTATGCACAACTTTAGACGCGCAAAAAACGACATCTCTAATAAGATGTCGCCTTTGCTAGTAGTACTATAAGATTCAGGTACATGTATAATATCACACGCGTGTTGATTAACCATTTTTTACCATTGAAATAGAAAGAAAAAGAGAGATGCTTCCTGTAAAATGTAAGTTACCACACCAACATTTTCGAAAA
>NZ_JBHSEF010000014.1:0-505 GCF_042649045.1 Chryseomicrobium palamuruense
GAAAGGCTATTAATCATGCGCACCTGAAGGTGCGCTTTTTTCGTCTTGGAGTAATCTCAATTCGGGCTTACCTATTTCTGTTCTAAAATCCTGTTTCCGAGTCCCCCACTTCCCTCAAGACCGGATGTCCAGAGCCCTTACTAGGAAGACCTTCCCCACTTCAAATGTCTATTCTTTAAAAGAATGCACAAAAAAAGCCATCCCTCTCGGGATGACTTTCTTGATTGCCCAGCGACGTCCTACTCTCACAGGGGGAGACCCCCAACTACCATCGGCGCTGAAGAGCTTAACTTCCGTGTTCGGTATGGGAACGGGTGTGACCTCTTCGCCATCATCACTAGACCTTGAGCCTGTTCGCTCAAAACTGGATAGAACTTTCATTGATTTTTTGGTTAAGTCCTCGATCGATTAGTATTCGTCAGCTCCACACGTCACCGCGCTTCCACCCCGAACCTATCTACCTCATCGTCTTTGAGGGATCTTACTTACTTGCGTAATGGGAAAT